>CAZDXB010000012.1:0-88088 GCA_964509335.1 uncultured Hyphomicrobiales bacterium
TGGATAAAAAAAGGAATATTACTTATTTTCAAACACGGCGAGCTAATAGATAAATCGATAAACGAGGAATTTAAATATTTCGACAAAGACTATCTCTCGTTGCGACCGATGCAACTAAAAGACGGCATACGCGTCGTTCCCGGCGGCTCGGCTATCAGAACGGGAAGTTACGTAGCCGAAGGCGTAATATGCATGCCGCCGATGTATATTAACATCGGCGCTTACGTGGACGAAGGCTCGATGATAGACTCGCATGCTTTGGTCGGCGCGTGCGCGCAGGTCGGCAAGAAAGTGCATCTAAGCGCGGCGTCGCAACTGGGCGGCGTGCTGGAACCACCCGGGGCGAGACCGGTCGTCGTCGAGGACGAAGTCATGATAGGCGGCAACTGCGGCGTTTACGAAGGCGCTACCGTTAGAAACAGAGCGGTTCTGGCGTCCGGCGTAATATTAACCTCCTCGACAAAAGTATTCGACCTCGTAAACGAGCGAATAATAAAAGCCGAAAAGGACAAACCTTTGGAAATACCGGAAAACGCCGTCGTCGTCCCCGGCGCTCGCAAAATCAAATCCGAATTCGGCGAAAAGCACAACCTATCGATTTCAAGCCCGCTAATAATAAAATACCGCGACGCGAAAACAAACGCCAAGACCGCTCTGGAAGACGCGCTGAGGTGATGATAGTATTGCGAACCCATCCCAAACCCTTCCCTTTATCAAAGGGAAGGGCTTGATAAACTGCTTGTGCTCTTACATCCCCTCCTTCCAAAACTCCGATTTTGGATGGAATCTCTTCCAGACGCGCCGCGCCTGCGATGCGTATCGCATCTTAATACGAATAATTCTCCCTCCCTTTAGTAAAGGGAGGGCTGGGGAGGGTTTCTCCTCGCTCCGCGGCAAGAAACAAAGAGCCGCGGGAACGACCGCAGACAGCTGAAGCTGTCCGTTCCCGCGAAATCTCCACTACAACCCCTTCCTTCTCGTCTTTGGCTTGAACTCTTGTATATAATGCGGGGTGAAAGAGTCTGGATTGGCAAAGTCGTTCGCCGCGAACATCTTTTGCGCTAATTTAGCTATGAACTTGCCGGACAGGCGGCTGTAGTCCGCAAGCGAAACGCCCTCCGTTATTTTTTCAGCGTAAGGTCCGCAGTAAAAAGCGTCGCCCGTTAACTCGGCTTTGAATTCGTCGTATTCCAATACTTCCGCCTCCGTCAGAGCGTTAAAATGCAAATCGAATTTCCGACGGTAAAGGATGTCTCTTTGCGCCGGAACGGCGGGGACAATATAATTAGCGCCGAGCTTCCGCGCCGCCTCTAAAGCCGAAAAAGCAATAGCCGAAAGAGTCGGAACGGCGATGAATTTCGTCGCGCCGGAACCGCTTTCGTCGAAGCACAGCGCTTTGGCGATTGACGCGCCTATGCGCAATCCCGTAAACGAGCCGGGACCGGCGGAAAGCGCGACCGCGTCTAAATCACTCGCCCCAATATCCAAAGCGCTAAAAACGTTTTGTACTAAAGCGGCGTTTAACTTATCATGCAAATTGCCGCCGTAAACGGAAAAATCCGCCAAGAGCGAGTCGCCTAAACTTGCGACGACAGAGCAAGTCTTGCCCGAAGTCTCCAAAGATAAAATTAACGGTTTATTTTCTTTTTCGCTCATAATTCTAACGCCGCCTTCAAATTTTGTTTAATTCTCCATAGTTTTTCGACCGCCTCGTCGCGTTTGGATATGGGAACGCTCATCAGCAGTTTCTTTTTCTTCTGCTCCAGCTTCGCGCCGTCGGCTTCGCTCAGGAAATCGGTGATAATAGGAAACGCCTCGTCGTAAAATTCTACGTTCTTTTCCGGCGGGAACTCTACCTCCAGCGTTCCGTTCTTTATCGTTACTTTGTTGAAACCCGTTCCCAAAGCCGCTATTCTCAGCTTGACGACGAATATCAGCTCTTCCAACTCCTTGGGCGGCTTGCCGAATCTGTCTTTCAGTTCCATAATGATTTCGTCCAACTCGCCGACTGATTGCGCGCCGTAAAGATTCTTATAATAATAAAACCGCTCCGAATCGCTTTTAATATAATCATGCGGTATCAAGGCTTGGCTATTGAATTCGATAGCCAAGTCCTCGTTCTCCAAATATTTCCTTTTAGCTATGCCGCTGTCTTTGAAAACATCTCCGAACTCCTCGACCCTAAGCTCTGCTACCGCTTCGTCGAGTATTCTTTGATACATCTCGAAACCGATGTCGTTAATAAAGCCGCTCTGTTGCGGACCTAACAAATTGCCCGCGCCCCTTATCTCCAAATCGCGCAAAGCAAGCTTGAAACCGCTGCCCAAGTCCGTAAATTCTTCCAAAGCCCGCAAACGCTTAAAAGCTTTTTGGGATAGTTTTCTTATTTTCGGTATTAATAAATAGCAATGCGCCTGCGTGTTGCTCCTGCCGACTCTTCCCCGCAATTGATAAAGCTCGGCTAAACCAAAATTTTGCGCGCGATTTATAAATATTGTGTTCGCGTTCGGAATGTCCATGCCCGACTCGATTATTTTCGTGGTAGCCAATACGTCGTATTTGCCCTGAATGAAATTTTCCATGACCCTTTCAAGTTCGGAATTTTTCATTTGTCCATGCGCGATGCCGATTTTCGCGAAGGGCAGTTTCATTTTTAAATCCGAGGCGATTTTCTCCAAATCCATAACCTTGTCGTTTACGAAAAAGACCTGCCCGCCGCGCTCGATTTCCCTTTTCACTCCTCGTTCGATTAAATCGTAATCGACTTCGCTAACTTCGGTATGAATAGGCAGTCTGTTTCTCGGCGGAGTTTCCATCACGCTCAAGTCTCGCGCGCGCATAAGAGAAAAATTCAGCGTTCGAGGAATCGGCGTCGCCGTTAACGTTAGCGTATCGACGCTCACTCGCAATTTCCTCAATCTCTCCTTCGCTTTTACGCCGAAACGATGCTCCTCGTCGATGATTAGCAATCCCAAGTTTTTATACTCAAGGTCTTTGCTCAAGAGCCGGTGCGTCCCTATTAATATATCGACGACGCCCTTTTTGACGTTCTCGATTATCCGCTTCTGCTCTTTCGGCTTCTTGAATCTCGATATGACTTCAACGTTCACGGGATATTTGCTCAATCTGTCCCAAAAAGTCATATAATGCTGCTGCGCTAAAATAGTCGTCGGACAGAGCAGAGCCGTTTGCTTTCCCGCTTGAACGGCTTTGAACGCCGCTCTGATAGCCACTTCCGTTTTGCCGTAGCCGACGTCGCCGCAAATTAATCTGTCCATCGGCGAGGGAGACTCCATATCTTTTTTAACGTCGGTCGTCGATTGCGCTTGGTCGGCGGTGTCCTCGTATATAAACCCCGCCTCGAACTCCTTTTGCCAAATCGTGTCGGCGGGAAAAACAAATCCCGGTTGCGACTTTCGCTCGGCGTATAATTTTATTAAATCTCTGGCGATTTCCTTTATTTTCTTCTTCGTCCGGGCTTTTTTGCGCGCCCACTCGGCGGAGCCTAACTTGCTCAACTTAGGCTCGGCGCCCTCTTGGCTCGTGTATTTCTGTATTTTGCCGATGTAATTTAAATTCACGTATAATTTATCGCCGCCCGCGTAAACGAGCCTGACGCAATCCTGCAAATTGTCGCCCATCTTCACTTTCTCGAAGCCGTCGAACTTGCCGACGCCCTTGTCCGTATGAACGACCAAATCGCCCACGTCCAATTGCTTCAGCTCTTGGATTGTAATCCCTTTCGAGCTTTCTTTCAGCGGACGTTGTATTTTTAGCCGATTAAAAGATTGATGCTCGGTGAAAATCGCCAAACCATCCTCCGGCAGAACAAATCCCTCGTGCAACGAACCGTTCATCCAAAACATCGAATCGACGTCGAGGTCGATTTCCTCGCCTTCTTCTTCAATCGACAATATTTTGCTCGAAATCAAATCTTTGAATCTGCGCAAATGTATCTTGCCGTCGGCGCACAACGCCAACTTCATATCCAGCTTGGAAAGATAATCCAGCTCTTTGACTAAAGCGGAAACCGAGCCTTTGAACGCCGGTTGCGGCGTTGATTTAACTTTAATATCCGGCTTTTCCAGCCCGTTTATAATAACTTTTCTGAAATTCGAGGGAATTTGGAACTCGGAATATTGAGATTCGATAGCTTCTAGAGATTCGACGATAATTACCGCGTCCTTCGGCAGATAATCGAAAACCGTTGACGAAAAGTCGCTTTTAGGCTCGTCGTAAACCTTGGAAATAAAATCGGCTTCTTGTAGCTCTCTAACGCTCCTCTGGGAAAGCGAGTTGAACTCCCTTATCGACTCGATTTCGTCGCCCCAAAACTCTATTCTGAGAGGAACTTCGCGCCCCAAAGGAAATATATCGACTATGCCGCCCCTAACGGCTATATCGCCTTGAACCGATACGAATTCCTTGCGGTCAAAACCGTTTAAAGCGAGATTTTTTATAAACTCCTCAAAGTTTATCTTCTCCCCGACTTTAATTTTCAACTTAGACTCCTCCAACTCGCCCGCGTAGGGCAACGCCACGGAAAATATATCCGGCGATGCTACGGCGACCGACCTCTCGCTTTCCTTGAATTTAGCTATGCCGTCGATTACGCCAACCAAGTCCTTGTCGATGTTTTCTATTTCCAAGTCGATGTTCTTCGGAGCTTTCGTCAAGAGAGCCAGATTTTTCTTAGATATAAAAAACTCTATATCGTTTAAAATTTCCTCGGCTTTTTTGGCGTTCTCGGCTATAAATACATAGTTATCCTTCCGAGCCGCGTAAAGCGCCGCCGCCGTCAACGAAACGGACGAGCCGTGCAAGGTCGAGACGGAAACGTCCTTTTCGCCGCCGTCTAGCTCGCCCATTAGGTCTTTTATAAATCGCGTTTTGGTAAAAACGTTTAGAAATCTATCAAATTGGCTTTTGCTTTTCATCTTCTCAATTTGCTTATTTATCGCAAACAATCATAATCTTTTCGCCCGAATGAATCTCCGAGAATTTGCGCTCGTAATTATAATATCTGATTTCGCGCATTGCTTCTTTTTTGCTCAACTTACTGTTTGAATAAATAACGTATTCAACTTCGTTAAATTTATCGCGAATAACTTTTCGGTGTTTTTTCGCTTCGTCGCAATAGCTCATATAATCATTCTTCCCTGTATTGAAGCTCTACGGTCGTCCCGCTTTTCTGTCTGATATTTACCGGATTAAAATTGAACATCTTGATTTGGTCGAGTTTTTCGCGCCTACTCAGCTTTCGCGGCGCCCAAATCACGTATTTAACGTCCTTCCTCGTGTCTTTGATTACGTTTTTAACTTTATTCATCTTCGTCTCCGTCAACTTTAAATTTACTAAAATAATGGTCGAATAGCTGAGATTTTTCTGGATTCAATCTCACTTTAAAATACATTCCATCGTCCTTATCTTCGCGCTCTTGAATATCGCCCATCTCGTAAATGCTGTTAACCTTATCCATCTCCGTATAGGGCAAAGCCAGCTCCATAACTTTTCCTTGCTCGTTGTATCTTTCTTGCATCATCTCCAAGAGCGAGTTGAAATTTGTCCCGCGTTTCGCCGAAACAAAAACGGCGTTGGGGAACTCGAGTTCAGCTTGGCGTATATAATTAACGTCCTTTATCTCGTCTATTTTGTTCATAATCAAAACTCTCGGCTTGTCGGCAATTTTGAGATTTTCGAGCGTTTCCCTAACGACTGCGACGTGTTCCTTATAATATCTGTGAGTAACGTCAACAACGTGAAGAATGACGTCGGTTTCCCTCGCCTCCGCCAATGTGCTTTTAAAAGAAGCTATAAGATGCGCCGGCAAATCTCTAATAAAACCGACAGTATCGGAAAGCAAAGCCTTCTGACCGTTTGGAAAATAAAACGAACGGACGGTTGAGTCTAAAGTGGCGAAAAGCTTGTCTTCAACGCCGACAGTAGCGTCGGTAAGAGCGTTCATCAAAGTAGATTTTCCCGCGTTAGTGTAGCCCACTAAAGCGAATCTGGCTAAATCGCCCCTGCCTTTTCTCTGTTGCTCTTTCTGAACGTCGATTTCTTTAAGTTTTTTTCGCAACCTTCTGATTTTATCGCGCAAAATTCTTCTATCCGTCTCGATTTGCGTCTCGCCGGGACCTTTTGTTCCTATTCCGCCGTATTGCTTGGAAAGGTGCGTCCACATTCGAGTAAGCCTCGGAAGCATATATATAGACTGCGCCAATTCGACCTGCGTTTGCGCTTCGAGCGTCTTAGCCTGCTTCGCGAAAATGTCGAGTATCAAGCCGCTTTTATCGACGATTTTAACGTCCAACTCGTTCTCTAAATTCCTCGCTTGAGCGGGCGACAAATCTTCGTCGAAAATCACCAGTCCTATGTCTTCTTCTAATACCGCCAACTTGATTTCTTCGAGTTTACCCTTGCCTATAACCGTCCTTTGATTCGGCTTTTCAAGTTCTTGATAGAATTTTTCTACGATGTCAGCTCCGGCGGTGTCGGCTAACGCTTCGAGTTCCGACAGTCTCTCTTCGATAATTTCTTTATCGCCGCCTTTTTTTCCCACGGTTACAGCTATAGCTCGCTCAAAATCCTCGATGTTATCAGTTATATTGTTCTCCATTAACGAAATAAAATAAGTTATTATTAAAAACGATTCATTCTAAACATATATTTGCAATCTGACAAATTTAAATAAAAATACATTTAAAAATAAGACGTTTATCTTGCTATAGAGTTGCATCATTTAAATTCTAGGCAATCGATAAATGTTTTGGCCCCTTAAGAAAAAAGATTCGGATTCAGGCTCTTTAGCGCTGGGTAGAGATATAAAAAGCGATTTAGACGCGCTTCTAAAACGGTGCAAGAAAAATATTGAAAGTTTCGACGAAGAACCGATTAAGAAAGCTTTCTACTTTTGCGTAGAAGCGCACGCCGACAAAGAACGCAAATCCGGCTCGCCCTACTACACTCATCCCGTCTCGGTCGCTCTGATTGTCGCCGAAGAAATACCTTTGGACAATACGTCGATCGTTTGCGCTCTGCTGCACGACGTTCCCGAAAACAGCCAAGTTTATTCGGTAGAGGACGTTAAATCAGAATTCGGTTATACCGTTTCGGAGATAGTCGAAGCGATTTCTAAAATCAAACACATCGAAAACGCCAAATCCGAATTTAGCGAAAGCTACAGAAGCCTATTGCTCACTCTTTTCAAAGACGTTAGAATAATCCTGATAAAAATCGCCGAGATGGTTCACGATATGAGAACCATTGAATACCTTCTCCCGCATTCGCAAAAGAGACTCGCCAGAGAAGCGCTTGAAATATTCTCCCCTTTCGCTCATAGATTCGGTTTGGGAAGCGTTAAAGGCGAACTCGAAGATTTGGCGTTCAAAACTCTTTATCCCGATATTTACAACGAATTCAGAGAAAAAATACAACTGTCTCGAGACGAAAGAGAAGAATATCTTAGAGAATTTATCAAGCCTATAAATGAAAGACTTGAAAACGACGCGCTATTCCGAAAGAATAAAATCAGATACGAAATAAAAGGAAGAGCCAAGCACCTTTACTCAATTTACAACAAAACAATCGCTCGAAACCTGCCGGTCGAAGAATTAAACGATATTTTGGCAATTAGAATAATAGTGGACGCCGACGATATCTCATACTGTTATCTAGTTTACGCTATGATTTCGGACATCTACGATATTATCCCCGGCACCTTTAAAAACTACATCGCGAATCCCAAGAAGAACGGCTACCAGTCCCTTCACGTCGCAGTGAAAGGAAAAGAAGAACAGAAAGTGGAAGTTCAAATAAGAACCCGCCAAATGCACGTCGTATCGGAAAAAGGCATTGCTTCGCACTTCAAATACAAACGCGGCTTTTTGCCGGCTCAGTCAATATTGGAAGACCAGAATCTTGAAGACTGGATGAATCTCGTGCGAACGGTTTTTGAAAAAATCGGCGAAGGAACTTCCGACGACCTGTTGGAAAACGTAAGAAAAAACTGGCGACAAGATTGGATATACGCCGTAACGCCCGCAAACGAATTCAAAGTGCTGCCTAAAAACGCCACCCCCGTCGATTTTGCTTACGCTATACACACCGAAATTGGCGATAGATGCATCGGAGCGAAGGTTAACGGAAAAATCGTTCCGCTCGACTATACCTTGGATAGCGGCGACAAAGTCGAAATTCTCACCTCGCTTAAGCAAGAGCCCAAAAAAGAATGGCTTAAATTCGCCGTGTCGAGCAAAGCTAAGAACAACATACAGAAGTTCGTTAAAGATAGAAATTTGAAAGACGAAGAACGCGGCAAGGAAATCTGGGACAACATAACCGAGAAGCTCGACGTTAAATTAAGCGGAAAAAACTTCAACAAACTATTGTCCTTCTTAAATTACGACGACGAAAACGAGTTCTTCAAAGCCTTAAGCGCTTCGGGATTTAAGCAAGATTATATTTTCAGACAAATAAAAGAGATAATCGAAGACTTCTTCGAATCCTCTTCGTCTAAAAACGGCAAAAAGAACGACGATAAAACTTCGATTAACGGAAAAAGCAAAATATCAGGCTCAAACGTTAAGTTCGCGGAGTGCTGCTCTCCTTTGCCCGGAGACGACATAGTAGGCTCGCTTTCAGACGACGGGAAAACAATATCGATTCACAGACGCGATTGCCCGCAAATCAAAAACCCCGTCGGCAACGGCAAAGCCTTGCTGGAAACCGATTGGGCGAACTTCAGCCAAAACAAATACAACGCCAAAGTAAGAATCATAGGCAACGACGAGCCATCCATAATTAATGAAATAACTTATACAATCACGCAAATGAAACCTCTAGAAATAAAAGGCTTTAACTTCGACGCCGGCGACGAGGGGTTTGTCGGCGTATTAACGGTAAGACTTTCAAACAGAAGTGAATTAGACAAGGTTTTCTCCGCTTTGAAACAAATTAAAGGCGTAAACCTTGTAGAAAGATATTTGCAAAAACATAGTTAATCGAAAACAGAATTATTAAAAATCCGAAATTTCTTTTAATTTTATAATTAAGTCTATAACGAATTTGTTATATTTACAAAAGAAGTTTGTCGTTTAAAGAAAGCGTTAAAGCAGTGAGTTTGACTTTTATATTTTTCGCGATTTTAGGAGCCTTGGCGATAGCTTCGGCAATCGCCACGATAACGCTGAAAAATCCAGTCGGTTCGGCGATTTCTCTGATTTTCCATTTCTTTACTTTAGCCGGATTATACTTAACACTGAACGCCCAATTCGTCGCCGCCATCCAGATTTTAGTTTACGCAGGCGCGATTATGGTGTTGGTAATCTTCGTTATTATGTTGCTGAACTTAGGCGAAGAGGAAAAGCTAAAAGAGAGATTCGACTTTAGAAAAATTGTAGCCGTTCTGCTGGCGGCGGTTATGGCTCTGCAATTGATAGCCGTCTTCCTTTTAGGAGCGAGCGAAGGAAAAATAGCTTCGAACGCGGCGGCTCAATCAACTGCCCAATCGGTGGGAGCTAAGTTATTCAGCGCTTATCTGTTTCCATTCGAAGCCGTAGCCATTTTACTTTTAGCCGCTATTATCGGCGCCGTTGTCTTAGCTAAACGTAGAATAAACTAAACGAGGATAAAATGTTTGTCAACGTTCCTTTGGAGTATTATCTGATTTTAGCCGCTATACTATTTACTATCGGCTCTATCGGCGTACTAACGAGAAGAAACGCAATTATTATATTTATGTCGATTGAATTAATGCTCAACTCGGTAAACTTGACGCTCGTAGCGTTCTCTTCCTTCTTAGGCAATAACGCCGGTCAAGTGTTCGTATTCTTTATTATGGCTGTCGCCGCCGCCGAAGCCGCGGTAGGCTTAGCGATTATTCTCGCCCTCTTTAGAAACAAGAAAACGGTTTACGTGGACGAAGTTAACTTGCTGAAATGGTAAGCGAACTGAAATACCATAAAACAGACGGCGGCAAAACCAAAGTCAACCGAATATTCGCGCCCGACAAAGGCGACGAGGTTAAGCTGCCGCTTTTCCTCGAGTCGGTCTCTGCGGGTTTCCCCTCGCCGGCTGACGACTATTTGGAAGGCAAACTAGATTTAAACGAATTCCTTATCAAAAATCCAGCCGCCACTTTCTTCGTAAGAGTTACGGGCGACTCTATGATAAACGCCGGCGTCCATTCCGGCGATATATTGGTAGTAGATCGCTCGCTCGACCCGAAAGACGGAAATATTATAATAGCCGTCGTTGACGGCGAGTTGGTAGTCAAGAGAATGAAAATCGTCAAAAAGAAAGTGTATTTAGCGCCCGAAAATTCCAATTACGAACCAATAGAAGTAACCGAAGCGATGAACTTCGAAGTTTGGGGCGTCGTAACGACTGTGATACATTCCTTAACGTAAATTAATCTAGAATAAAACAAACCGCTTGCCGCTTATTCCATTATTCAACCTTTCATTGGAATAACGAAACCTATATTCCAATTGATTGGAATAAACAAATACTAAAGCCGCCTTTAATCAAAAGCGGGTATTCCCGTAATATCGCCGCCGAGTATTAGCGTATGTATATCGTAAGTGCCTTCGTAAGTGTTCACCGATTCCAAATTCGCCGCGTGGCGCATAACTGGATACTCGTCCAAAATGCCGTTGGCGCCGTGAATCTCGCGCATTTTCCTCGCCGTTTGCAGCGCCATCCAGACGTTATTCCTCTTAGCTAGCGAAACGTGCTGAAAACGCGCTTTGCCCTCGTCTTTCATTCTACCCAAACGATAGTTGATTAATTGAGCTTTTGTTATCTCGTTCAAAGCCCAAACCAGTTTCTCCTGCGTTATCTGGAACGAGGCTATCGGCTTGTTAAACTGTATTCTCGATTTGGCGTATTCGAGAGCGGAATTATAACACTCCATCGCGGAGCCTACGGCTCCCCAAGCGATGCCGTATCTCGCTTGAGTTAAACAACTAAGCGGTCCCTTTAATCCTTCGACTTTTAATATATTCTCTTCGGGAATTTCCACTTCGTCGAAAATCAACTCGGAAGTAACCGACGCCCTGAGAGAATGCTTGCCCTTCATCTCCGGGGCTGAAAAGCCTTTTCTATTCTTCTCGACGATAAAGCCGCTAATAACGCCGTCCAGTTTCGCCCAAACTATAGCTATATCGGCTATCGAGCCGTTTGTTATCCACATCTTCGCCCCGTCCAGAACGTATCCGCCGTCGATTTTCTTCGCCGTAGTGGTCATACCGCCCGGGTCGGAGCCGTGGTCGGGTTCGGTTAAAGCGTAACAACCGACGAGCGCGCCGCTCGCCAACTTCGGCAACCATTTTTCCTTTTGTTCCTCGGTTCCGTATTTGTCGATAGGATACATCACGAGCGAATTTTGCACGGAAGCAAAAGAGCGAATCCCCGAATCGCCTCTCTCCAATTCCTGCATCGCCAAGCCGTATGTCGTGTAATTAGCGCCCGCTCCGCCGTATTCCGGAGCTACGTTAATTCCCAAAAGACCGAGTTCGGCTATTTTCGGTATTAAATGAGTCGGAAAAGTCCCTTCTCGATAATGCTTCTCAATTATCGGTAGGACTTCCTTGTTAACGAAATTCCTAACGGTATCCCTAACGAGTTTTTCTTCGTCGGTAAGCAAATCGTCTAAGTTGAAGTAATCAACGCCGTAAAATTTCATATTGCGGCTCCCTTTATTTTAATTTCAAAAATTCTATTCGTCTAATATATAAATATCCGGCAAATTTCTGCCCCGCTCTGCGTAATCCAAACCGTATCCTATTACAAATTGCGGCGGCATCTCGAAACCGACGTATTTAACCTTAACGTCCAGAACTAAATTATCGGGCTTCGTCAAAAAAGACGCGGCTTCCAAAGACGCTGGTTCCAGAGCGCTCAAACTCTTGAAAGTCTTATCGAGAGTCTTTCCCGTATCCACTATATCCTCGATTATCAAAACGCGTTTGCCTTCTATATCTAGCTTTTCGTATTGCAAATCGACCGATTCGCTGTTCATCTTCAGTCCGTAACTCCTAGCTCGAATAGTCTCAATTTCCAAATCCACATTAATCCGCCTGAGCAAATCCGCCGCGAAGAATATTGAGCCTTTAAGAACTATTAAGAAAAAAACTTTTTCGCCTTCGTAATCTTTATTGATTCGCTCGGCTAACTCGTCCACTTTCGACCTTATTTTCTCCTCCGCTAAATACGGCTTAAAAGTTTTGCCCCTGATTGTGAACGCGTCCGGTTTATATTTCATAAAATCCTCGTTATTTTATTTCCAATCAATTCCGTTTTGTCGCAGCCAATTTTGTGCCGCTTCGTCGCCTAACCGGGCGGCTTTAACGTAACACTGGATAGTTTTCTTCTCGTTCCCGGTTCGGTAATAAACGAGCGCCAAATTCTTATAAGCCGTTACGTTCTCGGAGTTGATTTCAATCGCTTGCTTAAAAGCTTTAATCGCCTCCTCGTTCTTCCTCAAAGAAGCCAAAGCAATTCCTAAATTCACGTAAACTCCGCCGGCGAGCGGCTTCGCTTCCAAAGCTTTTCTGTAAGATTCTACCGCTTTTTCAAAATTCTTGTCGGCTAAATTTCTATTCCCGCTTTCGAAATATTTATCAAAATCGTTTCCAGAAGCGCCCTTGCCTTTTACTTCGGCTTGTCTTATTAATTTTAAATACTTTCTCGCTTTTTCGTTATTTGGATTTATCTTGAGAGATTTATTTAAATACTCTTTGGCTTTCTCTTCGTCTCCCATTTCAAAAAACGCGCCCGCCAAATTCACGTATGTTATCGGGTTATTTGGGCTTATATTGAGCGATTTTCGCAACTTTTCTACGGCTTCCACATATTCGCTCTTAGCAATTAAAAGGTTAGCGTAGTTATTCAAAGCGGATACGTTGTTTCCGTTCAACTTAAGAGCTATTCTAAAATGTCGCTCAGCTTTCTCGTATTCGTTCATCTTATAATACTGCAATCCCGCGTTGTTATGAGCCGCCGCGTTAGTTGAATCCGCCTTAATTGAGGATAAATAAGCGTCCAAAGCTTTTCGGTTCTCCCCGATTTCGTCGTAAACGTTGCCCAAATTATTATAAGCGAAAGAGAAGTCTTTGTCTCTTTCTATCGCTTTTTTAAACATCTCGATAGCTTTCTCGTGATTCTCTCTCTTCTCAAAATATTCAAGCCCCATATTATTATAAGGAAAAGCCAGCGCGGGATATTTCTCGGAGACGTCGGAGAACAGCGTAATTTGATTTTCCCAAACCTCGCTTCTATTATAAGAAATATAAGAAAAAATCGCGGCGACAACTATTATTAAAGGCAAAACGGCGGAGCCAACTTTCCGTCTCTTTGCAACTTCCGACGTATAAAATTTCGACAATCCCCATCCCGCGAGAAAACATAACGGCGCAATAGCAAAATAAGCGAACCTATCCGCGGCGAAAGCGTTGCCCACCGCTAATACTTGCAAATACGGGATTAAAGCAAAGAAATAAAACAGCGCCGAAAATGCGACTATCTTGTTTCTCTTTCCGGCTTTATACGCCAAGAACGCCAATACGACAGCAATCACGGGAGAAGAATAAATCCAAAAATCAAAACCGCCCGTTTGTTCGGGAAACGGATAATTCGCCGACAGCTTCGTCGGAACAATAAATTTAAACAAATAGAAAACGAGACCGTAAAAACTCAAAGCCGCCCTTTCCAAAAAACCGTAACTCTCTTTTATACGCAACGCTCCGGCTTCGCCCTGCGCGATAATAGCGATAATACCCATCGCTATCGAAACGACAATAAAAGGAGCTTTTTCCAACCATAAACGTTTGTCAAATCTTCTACCGCGAAAATAATCGACTAAAAGATAAATCGCCGGCAAAACAACCGCGGGAGCTTTCGATAGAACAGCCAAAACAAATAGAATAAAAACCGCCGTTAAATAAGAAAGATTTTTTCTATTAAGATATTTCAAATAAAAAATCAAAGAAACAAGCGAAAAGAAAACGTAAAGCAAATCTTTTCTTGAAGATATCCACGCCGCCGGCTCGACGCAAAGAGGATGGACAGCGTAAATGGCTCCAGCTATCAAAGCCGCCAACTTATCGTCGAACAATTTTCGGGCGAGAATAATAATCAACAAAACGTTTAACGAATGCAGAAGCAAGCTAACAAAATGAAATCCGGCGGGATTGTCTCCAAAAATGGTTTTATCTATAGATAGCGACAAAAAAGTAACGGGCGCGTAATTAGCGTAAATGAAATTCGAAAAAATCGAAGCCGCCGATTTTAAAGACAAGTCCTCTACGTATGTATTTTCAACGACGACGGGGTAATCGTCGTAAACGAAATCGCCCCGAAAAGTAGGGTAATGAACGAAAAAAGCTAATAGAACAATAAACGCGGTAATTATATTAAAAGCGTTTCTTTTTATATTTACCGGATTATTTGTCATCTTTCCGCTTTTTAAATTCGGCTTTTAAATATTTCTCTGTGTCGTCGGTTATTTTGAATTTATCGCTAGCTCTGAAGCCGCAAACCCAAATTATATCGCTTTTCGACGCCAAAACCAAAACGTTCTTTTTATCTATTATAGGCATCTTGATATTAGTCAAATAATCGCTTATCTTGACCGTGCCTACCATACCAATCGGTTGAAATGTATCCCCTGGCTTTTTAGAACGGAGATAAAGCAGAGACGGAACTAAGTCGTAATCGAAATATTCTATATTGGGATTATCGGTAATCTTGACGCTTTTCTTACCTACTTTCTTTAAAGACAAAGTGTAATCGCCGACTTTGAACGCGCCTTCTTTCTCAATCGCCTCATAAGCGTCAAAAGACTCGTTCTTTTTGGAAAAAATAAGGGAGTCCCTATCTCTTAAAACTAAATACTTTTTATTGATTTCAACGTACGAACCGACCGAACTTTCCTCGAGAGCCAAAACTCTCTCTATTAAATTCAAAGACGCCCCCGGAATATCGAAATTATTCTTAAGTAAACTCTGGATTATCTCGCCTTGCAAAAAATCGTCGTAAGTTTTCAAAACGCTCAAACGTATCGAAAAACGACTTTTCGATTTATTAAAAACCAACTTTTGAACGGCTTCCCGAACGTCGAAATAAATATAATCGTCTATTTGCCGCAAAAACTTTTGCGTGCGGGAGACTACGCTAAAAATCGCCGGACAAAAATCCTTTTCAATCAAAGGAAGCAACTCATGCCTAATTTTATTCCTCTTAAACGCGGTCGACGCGTTAGACGAATCCTCTCGCCACTGGATTTTTCTTTTTCGGCAGTACTCCGTCAACTCCTTTTTGCGAAAAATCAAGAACGGACGAACGATAGCCGCGTCTTTAACCAAATGCCTTTTATGCGGTATCCCCGCCAGCCCAGTTATTCCCGAACCGCGAAACAAATTGAGAAAGAAAGTTTCCACGGTGTCGTCGGCGTTGTGAGCGGTAATTAAATACTCGATATTCTTTCTTTTAATAACTCTCTCAAAAAATCTATATCGCAAAATTCTGGCGGCGGCTTCCAAACTAAGCCCTTTTTGTTCCGCCATTAGTTTCACGTTCGAGCCGGAAACGAAAATAGGCAAATTGTATTTACGAGCCGCGTCGGTTACTAATTCCTTATCGCCTTCCGATTCTTCACCTCTTAATTTGTGATTGAAATGAGCTATTGAAAGACTCATACCCGGCAATTCGCGAGTCAAATTTGCAAAAGCGTCCAGCATTGCCATTGAATCCGCTCCGCCGCTAACTCCAAGCAAAACTTTCGAATTCGAGTCGAAAAAAAGCTCGTTAAATAAATAATCCTTTAACTTCCTGAAAAAATTAATATAATAAGGGGAATTAAGCTCTTTTTCCGTTAAAAGAGCTTTCTCCCTTACTTTTCCGCCAGTCTTAATAGATTCATTGCGCTCTTGCGGCTTTTTCCTACCGGCGTTTTTTTTTGCGTTCTTCTTTTTTGACTGCATTAATTCAATTTCAAAGTTTTAAGAAATTTAAAAATACAAAGCCCGACAACTAATCAAAATCGCCGGGCTCTCTCCGATTCAAATTCTATCTATTTATAATAATCGGTTTTGTCTTCGTGAATCCGTCGAAAGACAATCTCAAATAATAGGCTCCCGAGTTCAAATCAGATAAATCTACGTTATACTCATATTCTCCGGGAGAAAGATTCTCGCCCGACACGACTTCCTTAGCTTTCGCGCCAAGAGAATTGTAAATCGAAACTACGGCTCGCGCTCCTCTGGATAATTTAAATCTCAGCTTGCCTTCGTTTTTTGCCGGATTTGGAGCGAAACTAACGTCAAGTCCATTTTCAATTGAAGTATAATCTCTTACCCCCACCGGAAAATCGCCTATTTCTAAATTATCTATATACCATCCGTCTTTGTTGACAAAAGCGTTAGTTCTCAACTCAAATCTAACGTAAACGGTGTCGCCTTCGTAATCGGATAAATCAATACCGTCGCTGAACCACTCGCTTTCGTTTACCTCCCAGTTGTCGTCGTCGAATCCTTCCGATCGCGACGCGTCAATCCAAGCTATATGCTCGTAAGTAGCTCCGAAATCGTTAGAAATCATAATAATTCCAATATCCTGTTTAGATATTAAGGCTATATGGTCGAAAGCAAGAGTCGTTTCGCCGGTCTTAACGGGAACCGGCGCTATAATGAAGAAACTAGTATCAGCGTTGGCGTACTCGCCTTCGGGAGAATCCGTAAAGGAATTTCCCTCGGATTTATAAACAGTTGAAACAATACCCCAATCTCCTTCGATATACATCGGCGTTAGCTCTTCCGCATTATCGAAAGACTCGGAAAGCTCAGATTGAACGGCTCCGGCGTAAGCTATGATTTCATTAGTAAAACCGCTGAATCCCGTGTGTTCGCCGCGAGTCGTCTTAGCTCTTATTTTGATTTTATAAAATGTCCCCGTCTCCAATTCAAGGAACGCCGACGAACTTTCGCCCGCTTGAATAGCGTCGCCCGATACGGTTTCAGTCAATTGTCCGTCAACAAAAATCTCAATGTCGCTCAAATCGTGTAAATATGAATCGTCTATATGCTCGACCGGATTTGTCCAAATCAACTGTATGCCGCTTTCAGTGGGAACGGGTTTTACGTCCAGCGGCTCTTTAGGTTGCAAAGCTCCGCCGGCTATCAAAGAAACCGTTACTTGTTTGCTCTGTTCCCCCGTCGAAGCTATATGAGTTTTTAACGAGTAAACGTATTCCTCGCCTTCTACGGCGTTGTTGTCGGTGAACTTTTCTACGCCGCTTTCAACTTCGCCGATTTTGTCGCCGTTTCGGAAAACAAAAACGTTAAACTCGTCGAGCGAACCGCCAAGATTGTTTAGCGCGGGGTCTTCCCAATGCAAAATCACCTTAGAAGGTTCCTCCCACGAATTCTCGACGGTTAGATTAGTGGGCGGTTCGGGAGCGGTTGACAGTAAAGCAGTAAACAAATCAACCGACCAAAAATTCGCGTTCCCGCTTGTCGGCATCCAAAAACAAGGATAAATTTTGCCGTCGTACGCGTCAATAGTGGTATAGTCGCCCCAATATCTTCCTAAATTATCGCCGCCCGCGTCCTCAACGCTATTGTAGTTGAAATACCAAGTGTCGGTCAGCTGTATATGATTGAATGTCTCGCCGTCGTCAAAAGAAACCGCTACAAACGCGTCGCATCCCGTATTGTTAATCGTATCGTTTTCCGAACTATAATATAGAACGGCGAGCAAATTAGTAACCGGATCCACAGCTACCGAAGCTAAGAAAACGTCGTTGCCGTATGTGTTGCCGTCCACTTTGTGAAGGTTCTCTACCTGCCTTGAACCGGGATCCCACGTTTCGCCGCCGTCGGTTGATTTAGCTAAGAAAACGCCGTATTTACCGTTCTCGTCTTTGCCCGCTTGAACCAGATATAACTCGCCGGTATTCGGATTAATATCCAAAGAAGGATGCGACGAAATTCTCATATCTCCTTTGTCGTCCAAAGCCATTCTTGAACCAACGCGCGTTCCGGCTGTGTTGACTGTTTGCGCGGTTTTGGGAACGTCCCAAACCCAAGAGTCGCCGCCGTCGGTCGATTTCTGAATAATGGCGCTTGTTTTAGTCCCGCCGGAAGTTTTTACTTCCCATACAACGTATAAATCGCCGTTGGGCGCTACAACCGGCAAAGGCGATTGCACTGAATTTCCCGAACTTCCTTTGACCGAAGAAGTCGCGCCAAAATTAATGCCGCCCTCGGCGTAAGCAAAACCTATCGAAAAAGGATATTCGGTGTTATACCAAGCCACGTAAGTTCTTCCGGTATAGGGAGAATCTTCGTGATGGTCAACTCCGATAAAACATTTATCTTGAAGATGCCCGTTGTATTTGATAACGGGAATGCCGAGTTCGTCTTCCAGCCAAGTCTTGCCGCCGTCCGTTGATTTTACTACAAACACTCCGTTATCTTGAGTGTAGCTACCCTCGATTATCTGCGAGAATAGAAAACAGTAATAAAGGTTGCCTTTGCCGTCAAATCCTAAACCCGGATCCACAATAGTCGCTCCGCCCTCTTCAGGGTATTCAATCAATTCGTAATCTAAAAATCGCGGCGTTCTTGCTTCATCCCAAGTCTTCCCGCCATCGGTCGAATAAAAATTAACCATTCTATAACCCGCCGATTTATTCATAAAGCGATAATCGTTAGAAGCCACTACGATATTGGAAGGGTCGAAAGGGCTAATGACGATATAACACTCGGATTGATGAGACGGGGCTTGCGAAATATTTATTAATTCTACGCCTTGTTCCGTTTGTATCCTTTCGGGAGCCGGCGGCAATTTGCGCGCTTCAGGGGGCATAGGCGTCGGTTTCAAATGCGCCGTTCTTACGTAATCGTCCGGCTTACTGTGCCATCTTACGTCCAAATAATACGGCAAATTTCTTATTTCAGTTTGCGAAAAAGCCGATATTAAAGCGAATAATAATATTCCAAAAGTAGTTAGAATAAGTCGTTTCATTTGAGTCTCCATTTTTTTATACCTACTTATTATTTTCAATCTTTACAAATTTTAAATACTGAAACTTTAAATTTAACAAAATAAAAAATTGCCTCAAAGTTTATTCATAGTATATTGACGTTTCACTAGTCAAAAAGTTACTATCAAATCAACTAATAAAATCCGATGGGGCGGCGTATTTTCTTAGAATTTGAAGTAGGGCGGCAAAATCCTTGGGATAATCCGCTTTTATAGATATGAATTGGTTCGTCTTCGGATGTCTAATCTCTAAAAGATAAGCGTGCAACGTCAAGCGGGAAATAATTGGTCTTTCCACTTTCCCTTTTTTAAGGTTGTATCTTTTCTTAATCGAAGAAAGATAAAATCCTTCGGATTCGCCGTAAATCGAATCGACAAGCAAAGGATAACCGACCGCCGAGCAATGAACCCTAATTTGGTGCCGTCTACCCGTTATCAATTCGCATTCGACCAAATCAGCCATACTAAACTTTTCCAGAGACTTGATACGAGTAAAAGACGGTTTGCCTCGCGCCGACGGAACGACTAAGTCTTTTTTGCCCGAATGAGTCGCCAAAGGAATATCAACCTCCAGCTCGTCCCTAAGCAGACGACCTGTTACGACGGCTCTATAAATCCTTTTCGCTTCGCGCTCCTGAAACTGCTCGTTCAAATTTTTATGCGCTTCCGGATTTTTTCCAAATACTATTACTCCGCTCGTTTCCTTGTCGAGCCGGTGAACTTGGTAAATTTTACCGTATTTTTGATTCAGGCAATCGTATAGATTAAAAACGCTTTTATCGTATCTATCGGGTATGCTAAGAACGTTCGGCGGTTTGAAAACCGCGAGAATATCCTCGTCTTCGTATAACGTTTCAATTTTTTGTTTGCTTTTCTTACTCATTGAAAATTTCGCCGGAAGCGGATTTATAAGTATTCTGCATCAACATTGCTATAGTCATCGGTCCAACTCCCCCCGGCACGGGCGTTATTGCGGAAGTTTTATCTTTTACCGCCTTGAAATCGACGTCGCCGGTTAATCTATATCCTTTCTCCGTCGTTTCGTCGTCCACTCTGTTGACGCCGACGTCTATTATAGCCGCGCCTTCCTTAATATGCTCGGCTTTTATAATTTCGGGCGAGCCGACAGCCGCTATTAACACGTCGGCTTGTCTAGCATATCGAACCAAATCGTCCGCCGCCGTATGGCAAATCGTTACGATAGCGTTCGCGTCGGCGTTCTTTTGATATAGCAAATTAGTTATCGGTTTGCCGACTAAATTACTTCTGCCAATCACTACGGCGTGCTTGCCCTTCATATTTATGTCGGAACGTTTCAACAGTTCCATAATGCCTGCTGGAGTGCAAGGAACAAATCCGGGCAATCCCAGAACCAGCCTGCCGAAATTTTCAGGATGCAATCCGTCAACGTCTTTACTTGGCGATATTGCGTTTATTACCTTATTCTCGTTGATATGGTCGGGAAGCGGTATTTGAACTAATATTCCGTCTATGTTCGAATCATTATTCCAAGCTTTAACTATATTGATTACTTTCTCTTCGTTGGTTGCCGCCGTTTCTCTTCTTACGACGGATTTAATCCCCGCTTTTTCGCAAGCCTTCTCCTTCATCCTTACGTAAACTTTTGAAGCTGGGTCTTCGCCTACAAGCAGCACCGCCAATCCCGGCGCGCGCCCGTTTATTTCGCTAAAACCGATTACTTTTTTTCTTATTTCCTCTCTTATATCGTTCGCTATCGACTTGCCGTCAATTATCTTAGTCATAAAACCTCGCGTTAAATATTCTTAAAAAGTATAGATTATACCGCCGGAAAAAATCTGGAACTCGCTTAAACTGAAATCGGCGAAAATTTGAACGGGACCGATTTCCTTCGACAATCCAATTATCCACTTCAAATTAGTCGCTTCCAACTCGACGTTGGCTGTTTGCGGTTCCGTATCGCCCGGATGCTCCGGCGGCTCCGGTTCGTAATTAGGATTTTCGTCGGACTTTTTGTCGATTAATCCCAACTGCCATTGAATCGTCATCGGCAAAGTGTAAGTATATTTTGATTTTATGCTCAGATACTCATAAGATACGCCCGTGTAAACGTCTATAATATCCTCGAAAGATTTGCTCGCGTGAATATTGAAGTTCCAGAAAACGGCGTCGGCGTTCAAATCGGCGTTCGTTACGCCAACGCTGTTCTCAAGATGCGAGCCTTGATAAACCGCTTGAACGGCTAAATCGAAATGTCTTTTGTCGGGCGTTTCTCCTCTATTAAAATACTGGGAAATACTGTGTTTTATTCCGAATCCCCAAAAAGCGAAATCGCCGATGTCCTCGCCTAAATTAACCGGCGGAATGAATCTAATTAAAAATTCAGTTCCCATAAACGAACCGAACTCCAACTGCGGAACAAAAGCCGAAACGTAATTTAAGTCGCCGCCCTCGGGCAAAGGAAAAACGTTGGGAAATTTTTCCGTAACGCTCGCTACTGAATCGCGCATATCCTCCGGCAAATAATCCCATATTTTAACTTCGCCCAACCCCTCTCCTAAGTCTAAAGATAAATTTTTAATCTGCTCTAATAAAACGGCGCTGGGCAATTCCAAATTCACTTTGCCGCTTCCTAACGCGGTGGGAGCGCTACCGGGGACTTTTATATCTCCGCTTTTAACTCCGTTGTAAAGAGCGCCTTTCAAGGCGGCGAACATTAACCCAGCGGTGTCGGTTACAATTATTTGAAAATCCGCGGGATTCGTCGGGTCAAAATCGATTCTTCCGTAATTAAATGTAAGACCGTCAAACCCTAAATTGTCAGCGCTAAACTCCTCTTGCGGCATTTCGGGCGAATATGTTTTATGACTCGAAGGCACCATACCGCTCATTCCCATAACGCCGAATCTAAAATACGGCTTGTCAACTTTAGTCGGAACGTAAGCTTTATTAAAAAATCTGGAATTCGACACGGCGTTGATCATTTCCACAGTCGGTTGTAAATAAGACACTCCGTTTAACTCGAAAACGTCTTTTCCGAGCATTCTCGCCAACTCCACGGTCGTCGAATCGGGCATTATCTCGTCGTCCTGAGCTTGGGACGAGTACAAAACGCCGAAGATAACTACTAGAAAAAAAACTTTTTTTACCATTTTATTAACCTTTCGAACGCTTTATGTGAAAAATTTTTTCCGTATAACCATATACAAAGGAACAACAAACGCTATAAATATAAACGCGTAAATCAATATAAAAGACAGCTCAAACATAAATCGAAGGGGCCAACCAAGTAGCACAAAAATCCCCTTGATAATAAAAAGCGTCGCTATAATCGCCGCTACCCAAGATATTAATGTTTTCCATCCGCTTTTCATAATTCTCTTTTAATTATTCATCAATAATCCGAAAATAACAAAATTTCGTTAACCTCAAATTATTTGACGATTAATCTAACACTGTTCTCTCCAAAAATATTAATTAACGATTCAACGGTATTGAAATCAAAAGAAATATTAATATTGTCCGCGTAATACGCCTTTTTTAGGCTGTTCTTTCTGTCCAAATATTGAAAATTCAAAACATTAGCTTCCCCCGGCGCGCTGCAAAGCTTGTGCAACTGTTCAATCTGCGATTTATCGTTGTCGTCCGAATCCAACCAAATATAATAACCGTCCGCTAAACTCTTTGCCGCCGATTCTATAGTCTGAACGTCTTCCACTAGAATTTTCAAGTCGTCGGAGCTTGAATCAATTTTTCCAATTACGACAGCCGGAGTATCGTTTCTAATATTTTGAGAACACTTCGCAAAAGAGTCGCTCCAAATTAAGCAAGCGGCTTTGCCGGAAAAATCCTCTAAATTAAAAACCGCCATAAGCCTTTCTTTCTTGTCGTATTTAGTTTTCACCCCTGAAATCAAACCGCACACTCTAACCTTGCCGCCGTTCGCGTTCTTTTTTGCCTCGCTCAGCCTTACGGTAGAAAGCGAATCAACGAAAAGCCGGTATCTATCTAAAGGATGTCCGCTAATATAAAAGTTCAAAAACTCCTTTTCCTTTTCTAACGTTTCGGCGTCGGACCAACGCTGCGCTTCGACTAGTCTAGGCTCGTCCGGCATTGAGTTTCCGCCGTCGCCGAACATGCTCTCCGTACTCTCGCTCGCCGCTCTCTCGCAAGATTTAGCGTAATCCAAAGCCACGTCAATCGACGCGAAAAAAGTCGAGCGAGTCGCCTCCATCAACGAATCAAACGCTCCCGCGTATATCAAAGCCTCTATCGTCCTGCGACTAATCGAACCGACGCCGACACTGCGAACGAAATCGTAAAACGACTCGAATTTTTTTTCTTGTCTTCTCGCCACTATCTTTTCGACGGCGTTTTTGCCCACGTTCTTAATAGCGGCTAAACCGAAGAATATTTTGTCTTTCTTAGCGATAAATTTCGCTTGGGATAGATTAATATCGGGCGGAGCGAGCTCGACGCCGAATGTTTTCGCGTCGTCTATCAAATTGGCTATTTTCTCTTGACTGTCTTGGCTGTCGATTTCAGAAGTCATATTTGCCGCGAAAAACTCGGCGGGATAATTAGCTTTCAGCCAAGCAGTTTGGTAAGCTAAATAGGAATAAGCCAAGGAATGAGATTTGTTGAAACCGTAACTGGCGAATTTCCCGATTAAATCAAATATCTCTTCTGCCGTTTTCTTATCGAATCCTTTTTCCTTCGCCCCTTCGATAAATTTCGGCTTTTGCTTAGCCATTATCTTAACTTTCTTCTTACCCATAGCCTTTCTCAAAACGTCCGCTTCGCCTAAAGTAAAGCCGGCTATGTCTCGCGCGAGTTGCATCACCTGCTCTTGATATACTATTATTCCGTAAGTTTTTTTCAGCGAGTTCTCCATTATCGGATGCAGGTATTTTATTTCTTTTTTCCCGAATTTTCTATCTATAAATTCAGGGATGTTATCCATCGGTCCGGGACGATACAAAGCGTTCATAGCGGTCAGCTCTTCCAAATCCTTCGGCTTCAGTTGTTTCAAATATTCCCTCATTCCTTCCGACTCAAACTGAAAAACAGCCAAAGTTTTGCCTTGTCCTATCAAATCAAAAGTTTTTTCATCCTCGAAATCTATTTCGTCTATATCAATTTTATCGCCGTGGTTTTCTTCTATCATATTAACGGCGTTCTCAATTATCGTCAAGGTTTTTAAGCCTAAAAAATCCATCTTCAGCAAGCCCGCGGCTTCCAGCTCGTTCATACTATATTGAGCTACGTAATCAATAACTTGCTCTTTATTGCCGCTTTTGTCTTTTCTTTGAAGCGAAATCGGCACGTATGAATCAATATCTCCCGGCGCTATAACTACGCCCGCGGCGTGTGTTGAAGTAGTGCGGATTTTTCCTTCCAAAACAAGCGAATAACTAATAAGCTCCTCTATCCTACCCTCTTCGCTCTCTTTCCATTCCCTTAGCTCCGGAAGCTTAAGAGCTTCCTCCAATTTCATTACTTTACCTTGAATTACGGGGATTTTCTTAGTTATTTGGTTAATATCGGAATGATGAATACCGAGAACCCTGCCAACGTCTTTCAATACGGCTCTGCTATGAAGCTTGCCGAACGTGATAATCTGCGCGACGGACTTCTCCCCGTATTTATCGATGACGTATTGGAAAACGCGATCTCGCTTGTCGTCGGAAAAATCAATATCAATATCGGGCATCGACACCCTCTCGGGATTCAAAAATCGCTCAAAAAGCAAACCGTATGGCAGAGGGTCAATATTCGTTATACCCAAAGCGTAAGCCGCCAAACTGCCCGCCGCCGAGCCGCGCCCCGGACCGACCATAACGCCGCGCTCCTTCGCCGCGTTAATAAAATCCTGAACGATTAGAAAATATCCCGGAAATCCCATATCGCAAATAATTTTTAATTCGCTCTCGGCGCGCTCTCTGACTTCCTCGGTTATTTCCGAATATCTCTTCTCGAGTCCTTCGTAAACCTTCTCCCTTAAGTATTCGTCGAGATTATTAGCTTCGGAACTTTCCGGTATCTCGCATTCCGGCGTATGGCGGGTAGTGTCGATTTCCAAATTGCATTTGTCGGCTATTTCTATTGTGTTTGATATCGCTTCCGGCATATCCGAAAACAATTCGTTCATCTCCTTTTGCGAGCGGAAATACAGCTCGTCGGTTTTATATCTTAATTTGTAAATCTCGTCCGAACTCGAAGAGTTAGCCGCTGTAGAAGCGTCCCTTATATGCAAAAAGATATTGTGCGGCAGGGAATGCTCCCTCTTGAGATAATGTATATCGTTCGTAGCCACAATTTTAATATCGAGTTTTTCCGCTATTTTCGGCGCCTTAGCCAAAACGATTTCGTCGTCGTTAAGATGGTGATTCTGCAATTCGATATAGAAATCGTCGCCGAACAAATCTTTGTAGTATTTCGCCTCTTGGTAAGCGCGTTCTTCGTCGGGATTTTTGCCAACCAAATGAGCGTTGACAACGCCCGAAATACAGCCAGAACAACAAACTATACCGGAATTATATTTCTCTAACAGCTCTTTATCTATCCTCGGTTTATAATAAAATCCTTCCGTAAAACCCAAAGAGCATAATTTCATCAGATTCTTATACCCTTTTTCGTTCTTCGCTAAAAGTATCAAATGGAAGTATTTACGTTTATCGCTCTTGTTTTTACCAGCGTCCCTATCAAACCTGCTCCCGTCGGCTACGTATGCCTCGAATCCGATAATAGGCTTAATTCCCGCGTTTCTTGCTTTTTGATAAAACTCAAAAGCTCCGTACATAACCCCGTGGTCTGTCAGAGCTACGGCTTTTTGCCCGTCTTCGACCGCGCCTTTTATCAAGTCGTCGGTAGAGTTTATCGAATCTAAAATTGAATAATGAGTATGGTTATGCAAATGAACAAACTCGCGCATCATAGTCTCCGAATTTTTTTTGATTGATTAACCAAACATACAAATAAAAAAAATCAAACTAATCCCCAATTTATCAACAAGAAAATCCACCGATTTCATCGTTATATATAAAATTTTGAGTAAATTGGATTTATTCTAAAATAAAACGATTTTAAAAATAAAGTATGAAAAAGATATTTATTGTAGCCGGCGACCCTTCTGGCGACGTCCACGCCGCCAGATTGATGGAAGCTATGAAGCAAATAGACGAAGATTTGGTTTTCCGCGGTATCGGCGGCTCCGCTATGATAAAACAGGGTTTGGAAACGGTGGCGCCAATCGAAAAAATGTCGGTCGTCGGATTTTGGGAAGTGGCAAAAAAATACGGGTATTTTAAACGAGTGTTTAACGAATGCGTAAAGATATTCGACGGCGTTCGCCCGGACGTTTTTATACCGGTAGATTATCCCGGTTTTAATATAGGCTTGGCAAAAGAAGCGCGAAAGCGCAATATTAAAACTATATACTATATAGCCCCGCAACTGTGGGCTTGGGGCAGAAATCGAGCGAAAAAGTTAAGCCGTAGAATCGACTTACTATTGGCTGTATTCCCTTTTGAAGTCGAGTTCTTCAAAAACTACGGAATAAACGTTGAGTTCGTAGGTCATCCTTTGCTTGATAATCCCGTTTTCGCCTCGCCCGCTCCGAATTTTGAATCCAGGGACAAGATGATTTCATTTTTCCCGGGAAGCAGAGAACAAGAAATCAAAAAGCATCTGCCTATTATGAAAGCTGTCGGCGAAGAAATCGAGAAGACGAACTCGGGATTCGAAATAGCCTTTTCGCGCTCAAATTCCGTCGATTCAAAAATCTTCGGCGAATTTCTAAAAGATAAACCCGAATGGAAAATATACGACGACTCAATTGAACTGATGCGAAAAAGCCGCGCGGGAGTCGTAAAAACGGGGACTTCCAATTTAGAAGCGGCTCTATGCGGGATGCCGTTCGTAATGATATACAAAACCTCTTTTCTGTCCTATCGTCTAAGCAAGATATTAATAGAATTGCCGTTTATATCTATAATAAATATATTAGCGGATAAAAGAATAATAAGTGAAAAAATACAAAATGGAATAGACGTAAAGGAAATCGCCGAACAAATAGCAGCGACGGCGAGCGAAAAAGAAACATTCGATAAACACGCCGAGGAATTCAAGGAAATCAAAAAATCATTAGGCGAAAACGGAGCGTCTAAAAAAGCCGCAGAGATAATTCTGGATAACTTATGAGACCGCTTAAACGCAAATACAAAATAGCAATATCGTTATTGAACGCGATAAGTAAAACTTGGAAATTCGAATCCGAGCGGTCGGAAATACAAACGCCCGCCATTGTCGCGTTCTGGCACGGAGAAATGCTACCCGTATGGAAGTTCTTCTCGGCATACGAACCGACGGCAATCGTCAGTCAAAGCAAAGACGGCGAAATACTTTCCCGCTTACTAAAAAAATGGAACTACAAATTAATACGCGGCTCGTCCTCTCAAGGCGGAAGCGACGCGCTATCTCAATTAACCGAGTCCGCAAAAGAAAATTTAACGCTAATTACGCCCGACGGACCGCGAGGTCCGTTACATAAATTCAAGCCCGGCGCAATCGTCGCGGCAAAAAGAAGCGGCTCGCCGGTTTACCTTTGCGAAACTAAAATCAGCGGCTACAAAGAATTTGGCAAAAGCTGGGATAACTTTAAACTACCGCTCCCATTCGCCAAAATCAAAATAAATATATCTAAACCGATTTTCGTCGATTCTAAAGCGAACGAAAAAGAAATTTCAAACATAATCAAAAAAAGCGAAGAGGCTTTAAATGCTCAAACGAATTATTAGAAAAGCTATAGTCAGACGCAACTATAGATTCGATAATAACATATATCGAACATACAAATGCGGAGTCCCCGTAATCAGCGTCGGGAATTTGACATTTGGAGGCACCGGCAAGACGCCGTTTACCATATTATTAGCGAATATCCTTAAAGAAAAAGGAGCGCTTCCGGCGGTCGTCGCCAAAGGCTATAAAAGAAAGAGCAAAGAAGAAGCAATCGTTTCAAACGGAACTTATATAGAAAACGACGTCGAAAAATGCGGCGACGAACCGATATTAATCGCCAAAAAAACCGGCGTTCCCGTAATCGTTAACAGAAAAAAATATATAGGAGCTTTGAACGCCGAAGAATATTTCAAGCCCGATTGCATTATTATAGACGACGGATTTCAGCATAGGCTTTTGCAACGAGACGCCGACATAGCTTTAGTGGACAAAGCCACCGTAACCGACAACGATATAATGCCTTACGGAACGCTAAGAGAACCGCTCGACTCTCTTGATAGAGCCGATTTGATAGTTCTTACCGAAGATTTTAAAATTAAGAATAAAACGCTTGAAAAGTATCTGTCAATGAAACCGAGCTTAAAAATTCGATTTACTCTAACCTCGCCCTACAACTTGAAAACGCGAGAGGAATTCAATGTAAACGCTCTTTCGGACAAGGAAAAAAAGATATTTTATTTTTCGGGAATCGCCAATCCGGAAAAATTCGAGAAACAATTGGACGAATTCGGCTTAGAAGTAGCCGACCACCAAAGATATCCCGACCATCGCTACTATAAGACAAAAGATATTCGCCGGATACTAAAAACAATGAACAAGCGCGACTTAAGCATAGCCGCCGTTACCGAGAAGGACTCGGTCAAGTTGCGCGATTTTGGCGAAATTTTTGCTAAAGAAAACAAAAAAGTAATAGTTTTCCCTTTAGAAGCTCATATAGCGGAAGGGGAAGATAATTTGTACGAATTAATATCAAAGACAATTAGATGAAAAACAAGTTACTACAAATTGCGATAATTATTGCGTTACTAGCGGTTCTTTTCTCCTGCGAGAAAGAACCGGAGTTTAAAATAGCTCTATCAAAATCCGATACGACGAAACATTACGTTCAATACAAAAAATGGCTCGAGAAAATTAACGCTGAAATCGAATGCGTTAATCTATATCATTTAGACAGCGCCGAAGCTCAAAAACGATTGCTTGAATGTTCGGGCTTGATTTTGACGGGAGGACCGGACGTCGCGCCTTCTTATTACGGTAAAACGGAAGATAGCGCCAAATGCCAAATAGATTTCCGGCGCGACACTCTGGAATTCGATTTAATAGAAACTGCTTACAGGCTCGATATGCCGATTCTAGGAATTTGCCGCGGGCAACAGATTTTAAACGTTTCCTTCGGCGGCTCGTTAATCGTGGATATACCGAGCGATTTCGACACTACTGTAGCCCATAGATGCGAAGATTCGGAAAACTGCTTCCATAAAATAATGACGGTCGAGGGAAGCAAATTGAGAAAGATTTGCCAAAGCGATTACGGATTGGTAAACACAAATCACCATCAAGGAATTGACAGGCTCGCTAAGGCCTTTAAAGCAAGCGCCTTCTCAAAAGACGGCCTTATCGAAGCTATTGAATGGAAGAATCCCAAAGAAAAACAATACCTTATAGCCGTTCAATGGCATCCTGAAAGAATGGATTTTGACAGCGATTTCTCAAAACCGATAGGCTATAGCTTTATCGAAGCGGCTAGAAAGTATTACTTAAACGATATAAAATGACGAGGAGGAAATCAGGTTTGTAGTAGTAACGGTTACAAGAATTTCATAAAATCAACTAATTAATTTGTTAGAATCGACTACTGATAATAACGTCAATAATTTTTTATTTGTTAATGAATGATTCGCAAAAGATTTATTTAAATAATAAAGGTTTACAAACAACGTTTTACAAGTAGCGAAGGAACAAAAATAAAATAATTTACTATTATGAAGGTTTGGCCCGTACCAAATAGTTACGAAAAAAAGATACCCAAAGACGACGATATGGGTTCCTTCTGGGAAAACAGAGGCGACCGTCGCCATTGCGGAGTGGATATATTTGCTCCGGAAGGCTCAGAAGCTATCGCCGTCGAAAGCGGCTACGTTATAGATAAAGGCGAATTTTCAGTTGAAAAGGAAGGCTCCTACTACAACTCGACTTATTTTATTATCGTTAAGTGCTCAAATAAAAACTTAGTCAAATACGCAAAACTAAAAGAAGTTTTCGTTCACATAGGCGATTACGTTGAAGCGGGTCAGCCAATCGGAGAATTAGGCAAAGTTATAGACGAGGAAAAAGTAACCGTTCACGACCCAATGTACGTTCAAGAACTGAAAGAAAAAAATCGTCTGTCAATGCTTCACCTTGAAATATACAAAGCTCCCGTTACTGTAGTTCAACCTTACGAAATGGGCAATTACCTCGGCGACAGAAGACCCGAATCCTTGATAGACCCCTCGCTATACCTCAACGGGGTCTTAAAAGGAAAGAAATAAATCATATCGACGCGTCCACTTGAATCAAATACCTTTCGTCCGAATTTGACAAAGTTTCCAAGTAGCTGGACCCGATTCCATCTACTGAATTCTTCATTAAAGCAGAATACCTCAAGCGCAGAGCTATTTTATCCCACAAGACAAATTTGACGTAAACGTAAAATCTTTCGCCTTCGCCGTATAGCGGTCTCGTTGTCATATAGCCGGGGGCGGCGTATTCGAATTGCCAAATCGCCGATTCAAAGCTCGGAGTTGAAAAAAACGAAAATCTGCTTCCAAGCTCGACAAAGTCGCAAGGTCGCCATCGGGTATCGAAGAATGTCGCCAAACCCAATTCATCCGGAACCACTTCTTGAAAATTCAGATAAGCGCATTCCGCCCTAACTCTAAAGCGCAGAGTCTCTAACGCTTGCCTTACTATTTCGGTTCGCAACCTGAATTTACCTTTCTGAAAAACTTGTTTCTCGTCTGTCGCGAGCGTCTTCGCGTCGGTCTTATTTTCAAATTGCGTCCTAAAAATAAAATCAGTTTTATCGTTGAATCGACAGCGAGTTTGAGCGAAAAAATCAATCCCCTTGACTTGTTCTGGAACGTAATAAGTTTTGCCGTATGTAGCGTATAAATCTAAATAAGATTTAAATCTAACGTTTTTACAGACGTCCCAATCAATCGCCGAATAAACGCCCAGTTCGTTCGCCGGCGAAGACGACTCGCCAAAATTGAAACCGTAAGGAGCGCGATATTTCAAAGAGAAACTTCTTAAAGCGAACGCGAGATTAAACTTATCGAATTTCATCTGAGCGCCCGCTTTTACTCCTAAATTACCTTTAGCCTCTCGCGTGATTTCCACTCCGTACGCTTGGTCTTCGTAAGTCAAAGCCCCGTAAAGCGACGTAATAAATCCCGACTTACCCGAAAACGCGCTTTTTGATTCGCTCACAATTTTTTTGTCGTAATGCAATCCCGACAACAGCGCGCCAACCGTTAAGTTATCTTTATCTAATTTAATGTCAACGCCGTAGCAATTTTCTTTAAGTGAACCCGCTTTTTCTATTTCCGTTTCGGTTCTAAAATATCCGGCATTGTAAACCGAAGTAGCCAAAGCGCCCGAAGAATCTATATTAGCCGCTCGATTAGCTCTCGAAGCCCAAACAGTTAAATCCAGCTCGCTCGAGTCGCCGATACTATATGACGTCTCAACCGCGCCGCCCCTAAAAAAAGACCCGTCTATCGACGACTTGTAAGGCGAAACGCCGGAGCCTATTCGCAGAGCGCCGTAAATTACGTTGGCTCCTTTCCTTAAAGAAAAAGGCTTCCAAAAAAGGTTTCCCAGCCCGAGTTCCAAAGAATAGTCTCCCATTAAAACGCGATAGCCGCCCAAATTTAAATCTAAATATGCCGAATAAAAATCCGCTATAGATTTTTCGCCCGCGTCCTTATCCATTAAAACGCCAATAGAATTCTCGCCGTAGAAAGCGAGCAGCCGTTGATATAAATCCAAACTCGAACCTTGAAAAATATTCTCCTCGAAACCTCTGATTTTAGAAATGTAATTCTTATTCCGAGTTCTCCATAATATCTCTTTAGGACGTTGTTCTCTTTTTTCTTCTATTTTCACCACAACGCAAAAACTCTTCAACAAATACTCTTGCTCCTTGGATAAATCTACTTCTCTTATCAGGTCTTGAACGCTGCGAACGGAATCTAGTCGCGCCGTTTCAATAATCTCCTTCGCTTCAAGTCTTGAGAATCCGGGAATCTTAAGAAAGGTTTCTAAATTAGCGGCTTTCAGATTTAGACTTTTTTCCAAAAAAATCTCAATTTGCTCCAGCTTCGGAGAAGTTCCCGTATCCATTGATATTCTTTCCAGTATATCCTCGAGTCTCTCTTCGTCGAACGCGTCGACTTGAGAAAACGAGCAGAAAAGAAAAACCGCCAGCAATAACTTCGCTCTTATATTGAAAAAACGAAAGAAGAACTCAACCTCGCGCTATATCCTAAAACAAAATGATAATTCAAATTACAAGAAATCGAAAAGAACGACGTTGGAACGATAAACGCTCCCGCCTCCGCTAACTTCGGACTAGTCTGATAAGCCGCTCTAATAAAAACAATATCCTCGACGTTGTAAGAAGCGGCAAAACAAAAACCGGAACTTTGGTTAACGTTAACGACGGCGTCCAAGTCAATCGCGAACGATTCAAGCGGCATAACTCCAAAACCAAACTGAGCTTTTCTTTCGACGTTCTTGTCTCCCCCTTCAAAATAATCGCCGTTAACGTTATTCAAAACAAACCCAGCCGTTAAATACTCGTTCAAATCGACAATACCGGCTATATCAACCGCTATTTTATAATCGGAAGCGTAACTCTTAACGTGAATAGAGGCGTAATTCGCCGAAACGCCTAACGCTAAACTAGAATCAATTTCTTGACAAAAATGAAATGCCCCAGTGTACTCTCGAAATAGATTTCCCCCCATATTAAAAACCGAAACTCCTACAACCGAAGAGCTGATGAATCTTTTAGAAAAAGCGGCTCCGGCTGAGGACAGCTCTTTCATTTCAAATTTAGAAGGAGCGTAAACAAAACTAGCGAACGAATTTTCTATTTCCCTCATTTTCGCCGGATTATTTAACACGGAAATATCTTGAAAAGAAGAAGCCCCGCAGGCGGCTGCAACCGAAGGATAATAATTCTGAGACAATAAACAAACCGAACTAAATATTAATAGAAGATGAATCCAAACCAGTATTTTCATTTTATTCTTGAAAGTTTAGCTTCTAATCCGTATCTTAATTTCGATTTTAATAATAAAACCTATTATAAAAATAAAGGATAATAAAATGATACGCAAAGTTTTAATCGCGATAATCTACGTAATCGTTTTCGCCTTAGTCGGTATGATTGCCAAATCGCAAGAAATCGAAGCGGACGTAGTAGTTAACGTAGAGCAACTACAGTTCGAAGCCAGAACAAACGTATCGACGATGGAAAGAGACATCGAACGCTACATCAACAACCAAGAATTTACCGATTTGGATTGGGAAGGACCGAAAATTCCCGTAAATATAACCATTTACCTTTCCGGCGGCTCAAATAACGAATACTCAGCGAAGATGTATTTGCAGTCGATGCGTTACTTAGACGGACCCGAACCGGTGAAAACGGTAAACGTCAAATTTTTCGACGACAAATGGTCATTCGAATACGCCAGAGGAGCGAACTTGACATACAACCAACTCAGATTCGACCCTTTTACCAGCGTGATTGACTATTATATGTTGCTCGTAATTGGATTCGATTTAGACACATACGGCGAATTAGACGGTTCGCCTTTTTTCAGCGCCGCCAGAAGAATTGTCGAACTAGGAGCTTCGAGGAACGCACAGGGATTTTCCAGACACTCCGCTCCGGGAGAATTCACTCGCTTTAATTTGACTTCCGAATTGACAGACGCTCGCTTCAACGAATTTAGAAAGCTGGTATTCGCTTTCTTCGTGGACGGGTTGGATATGCTCGCCTTCGATAGTGAAAAAGCTCTAACTAACCTAAAAGACATTTTCTATTATATGGCGCAGTTTAAGAAAAATAAATTGGTTGAATCAAGCGTTTTGATGCAATTATTCTTCGACTCGCAAGCGCAAAAAATAGCTACAATATTCAACGGGCACGAAGACGAAGAAGTATTTCAAACTCTGAAATATATGGACCCGAGCAATTCCACTCTATACGACCAAGCAAAAGCGGGCGAATTCACGAGACGAAAAAAATAATCCGTCAATTAATATGGTATCTTAAAAGTTTCCAATCGCATTGGATAACTTCGTTTGAAAATCTATAGACTTCGTTTTTATTAACAAGTCCGATATTTGGACTCAGCCAAATTCTACTTCGAACCTCTAAGTTACGATTAGAATCGTTGATTAATACTTGAAAGCCAATTGCTTCGCGCTCTTCTCCCGCCGCCGTTATTGTCTTTTCGTCAAGCCTGCTGGCGGTAACGGTGATGTTTTCGTCCTCAAGAACTACCCAAGAATCGTTTTGAATATTTCCAAAAAGAATCCATCTTTTGGAATAACCGGGACCAAACGATTTATAAGCGTATAAATTTAAATCCTCCAAAGCGTAATAGTTGCTCGATACGCCCAATTCCTTCCCGGTATTTTTATCTAAAGAATATTCCAAAATTTTTATCGCTGTTTTGCCGTCGATATTTTCGGGTTCGGCGACAACAAAAGAATCAATCGACATTACTACTTTGTTATTGCTGTTAGAATCAAGCTCGGATTTTTCAAAAATCCAATATGAGCCGGTCGTCGCGGGAAAATAATCCGACAGAACAGCGTTGGAACCATTATCGTCGCCGTTCGTGGAATTATCGGAACTCCCTCCGCAAGAAAATATCAAACCGGTTATAATAGCGGAATAAAGAAAAAGCTTTTTAAGATTCATATCGACGCTCCGAAATTGTTAATCATTCATTAACAAAGTTAATAAAAAGACAGATTTACTCAAATATAAAACTACCGGAATTAATAATAAACTTCTATTTGAGAACGAAAAGAAAAAAAATATAAAAATCCTTCGTCCAATTTCAGAACGAAGGATTTTAAAAGATAATACTTCTATAAAGCGGTTGTTGATTTATCTTCAAGCGCGATTATAATAAGCGCAAGGAAAGAATCAACGCTTTCCAGTCTATTTATTTAATATGACTAGCTCCCGCTTCGAAAGCCTTCTTATTCAACGGTATCAATTTATGATGCCTTTTGGGCAGCACTTCGGCTAAAGCTTCCATTACGGAATCGACTTTTACGGTCTTTCTCGCGGCTATAAAAGCTCCGAGAATAACCATATTGAGAACTTTTGTATTCTTCAGCTTTAACGCCTCGTCGCTACCCGGTATAGCGTAAACGGTTATATCGTCCCTTTTCGGCGGATTTAAAATATTCGAGCTATCGTACATAATCGAACCGCCGGGACGGATTTTACTCTCGAATTTATCTAACGACGGCTGATTCAAAGCCACAACCGTATCGAAAGTAGAAATTATCGGCGAGCTAATCAACGAATCGGAAACAATAGTTATACAATTCGCCGTGCCTCCTCTCATTTCCGGTCCGTAAGATGGCATCCAGCAAACTTCTTTACCCTCAATCATTCCAGCGTACGCAAGCATCATTCCCATAGAAAGAACGCCTTGCCCTCCAAATCCTGCAAAAATTGCTTCTTCGCTCATATTATTTCTCCTCCGGTACTTTTAAATCTCCAAGCGGATAAAAAGGCAACATTTTTTCTTCGACGTAATGATTCGCTTCGATAGGGTCCATTCTCCAAGCCGAAGTGCAGTTAGAAACAACTTCGACCAAACAAGTTCCCATTTCTTTTTCCTGATATTTGAAAGCTTTCTTAAAAGCCTTTTTCAGTTTTCTTACGTTTGCGGTTTTATGAACCGAATGCCTCGTAACGTAGCAAGTCCCCGGCAAAGTGGCGGCTATATCCGTCATCTTAACCGGATGCCCCTGCTCCTTAATATTTCTTCCGTAAGGCGAAGTCGTAGAGAACATTCCTTCCAAAGTGGTAGGAGCCATCTGTCCCCCAGTCATACCGTAAATGCCGTTATTAATAAATACAATCAAAAAATTCTCGCCGCGGTTGCAAGCGTGCAATGTTTCGTTGCCTCCTATAGCGGCTAAATCTCCGTCGCCCTGATAAGTAAACACGAATCTATCGGGCAACACTCTTTTTATCCCCGTAGCTACGGCGCAAGCTCTGCCGTGAGCCGCTTCCTGCATATCCACGTTCATATAGTGATAAGCGAAAACGGAACAACCAACGGGAGCTATACCTACGGTTTTATTTTGTATATCTAATTCTTCGACCGCTTCCATCAAAACTCTGTGAGCTACTCCGTGTCCGCATCCCGGACAATAATGTAGCTCGCGATCGGTAAGCGTCGAGGGCCTTTTGTAAACGAGGTATTCGTCTTTGCGAATCTCATCTTTCGCAAAAGGTTCTTTATCTTTTGTAGCGGTATTTTCGCTCATTATTTACCTCCCTTAATAAATTTCTCTTCAAAATAATCGACAATTTCGTCCGGCGAAGGAATCATTCCGCCGGTTCTCCCGTAAAATTCAACGGGGACTTGTCCTCTTACGGCTAATTGAACGTCCTGAACCATTTGTCCGGCGTTCATTTCTACGTCTAAAATTCCCTTCACTTTATCGCATAAATCTTCGTAAACTTTGAAAGGGAAAGGATAAATGCTTATCGGTCTCACTAATCCAACCTTATGACCTCTTTCCCTCGCCATTTCCATCGCTTTCATACAAATGCGAGCGCCTAAACCGTAACCCGTAAATATATAATCCGCGTCCTCGATATCCTGAGTTTTATATCTTACTTCATTCTTTTCAATCTCTCTGTATTTCTTTTGCAATTTTTTATTGACTTCCTCCATCTCTTCTGGCTGAATAAACAGCGAAGTCAATATTCTTCTTTCCTTGTCGTCGGGCTTTCCTGTTGTCGCCCATTCCTTGTCGTCTTTTTCTCTTTCCATTTGGGGAAAGAGTTCCACTTTCTCCATCATCTGCCCCATAGCTCCGTCGGCTAATATCAGAACGGGATTTCTATACTTCATCGCCAACTCAAATCCTTCCTTAACAAAATCGACCATTTCTTGGACGCTGGAAGGAGCTAAAGCGATAGTGTAATAGTCGCCGTGTCCGCCGCCTCGAGTCGATTGGAAATAGTCGCCTTGAGCGGGTTGTATAGTTCCTAAACCGGGACCGCCTCTGTTTACGTTGCACAACAAACAGGGGATTTCGGCTCCGGCTATATAAGAAAGTCCTTCTTGCATTAAACTGATTCCGGGGCTTGAAGAGGTCGTCATTACTCGTTTGCCGCAACCCCCGGCTCCGTAAATCATATTTATCGCTCCAAGTTCGCTTTCTGCCTGCAATACCGCCATTCCAGTATCTCTTTTGGGAACTTCTCTGGAAAGATATTCCAGCACTTCCGATTGCGGCGTTATCGGATAGCCGAAATAAGCGTCGCAGCCGGCTCGTATCATTGCCTCGGCTAACGCTTCGTTCCCTTTCATTAGTTTTAATTCGCCCATTTTATCTCCTTTATCTTTTATTAAATCTTATTTAATTTCTTCCAAGATACTAAGCGTTATTTCTTTTTCTTTGTCTTAATAATCTTTCGGTAAACCGTAATTATTCCCTCGGGACACATTATAGCGCAGTTTGCGCATCCCGTACAACTATCGTTAACAACTACGGCGTATTGGTAACCTTTTTTATTGATTTTTTCGGCTAACGCTAAAGTATCTTCGGGACAGGATTCTATGCAAAGCTCGCATCCTTTGCATTTATCTACGTCGATGATAACATCGCCAAGAACTTTTGCCATTTTCCAACCTCTTTATAATTATCATAAACTTACAATTCAAAAACAAAAAGAATACACAACTTACAAATAATTGCCAATTTTTAAAAATAATACCGAATAGAATATAGATATTTTTACAAAAAATCAAAAAAACGGAGCGGTTTTGTAACAACTGTGTTGCTAAGGGTGGTATGTGATTTCTTTAGTTTCGGAATCAAAAGCAGCGACTACAGTCCATTCGTAATTTGCCCCGCTTTTCGCAAGCGACCAAAAATCGAAATTCGCGTTTGCTATATCGCCCGCAGGATTCAATTTGGTCTCGCCAATCGCTCCAACGTAGCCATTAGCTATTTCTAGAAACTTCTCGCGAAAAGTCGCGAAATCCAGCCCTTTTGAACGCGCTAGAGTTTTCGCGCCCACCTTTAAAGCGTCGTAAGCCCCCAAAGCGTAAACCTCCGGTTGCCTTCCAATTTCCGCTTCTATTCTTTCAATCAAGCTTTCCCAATTAGAACGATAATCTTCGTCGAGACCGAAAAGCGGACAAGACAATTCAGTAGATATAGCGAACTCAGCCGCGTTTTCATTATTCAAAATATCTTTATTCAAAGCGAAAGCGGAAGCGCCGTACCATTTTACTTGGCTTAAATATTCGTATTCGGCGGCGGCTTCCAATATCTCGACGCCCTCGCCGAAGGAAATCAAGTAAACGGCAACGGAGCTGTCGCCGCGTTGCGCGACCGCCGACTTAACGTATTCGTTCGCCCCGTTTAAAATTTGAGCAAAGTCTTCGGTGTCGGATTGGTATTCATTGAATTGCAAAAAATTCGAACCTTGACTAGTATATTTATTATAAACGGTCGATATTAAATTATTGCCCCACAAATCGTCCCTTACAATCGAGTAAACGGCGTTAATCCTCTCTGCCTCCATCATAGCGCAAATAGCATCCGCTTGGATATGGTCGCTGGGAGCGAACCGAAATATATTGTCGCCCGCTTCGGCTAATGAAGTAGCAACGCTGAACGGACTAACGACCAAAATTTCGTCGTTGTCGACAAATTCCTTTATCGCGGCGGCGGACGCGCTGCTATACGGTCCAATAATATATCTAACGCCCATATTTTTCAGTTCGATAGCCTTTTGCAGCGCCGTCGCCGTATCGGTTTCCGTGTCGAGTATAATTAACTCAATATCGCAATTAACGGAAGACTCTTTTAATTCCGCTATTGCTTCTTCTTTGGCAATATTTAACGCCGCCTCGGCGCTCTCGCCGAAAGAAGAACCGGCTCCGGTCTTCGGAAGCAGCGCGCCGATTTTGACTTTGACGTAACTTGGGGAATAGCTGTCCTCGGAACAAGACAATAAAACAAAAATCAACGCTAAAATTATTAAGAACCGCATTGTTATAACCTTTTATGAACTAACAATCTCGCCGACGACCACGGGCTTTTCGCTCGAGCAAGCTCTTATTATCTCGTCGGTTTTTTCTTTATCAGCTATCAAAATCATTCCGACTCCCATATTAAACGTCCTCCTCATTTCCTTTTCTTCAACCTCTCCCCAATCTTTTATCAATCTAAATATAGGCGGAACTTCCCAAGAGTTCCAATCTATTTTCATATCTACGCCTTTCGGGAGAATTCTGCCGGTGTTGCCGACAATACCGCCGCCGGTGATATGAGATATTCCCTTAACAAGCCCTTTTTTAATCAACGGATACACGGTTTTATAATATGATTTATGGACGGCTAATAACTCTTCGCCGAGCGTTTTGCCTAAAGAATCGATATAATCGCCTACTTTACGCTCTTTAAGCAGGACGGCTCTCGCCAGAGAATAACCGTTGGTATGCAAACCGTTCGACGGAAAGCCAATCATAAAGTCGCCGGCTTTTATATCTTTGCCGTTCACGATTTCTTTTTTATCGACGACGCCTACAACGGTTCCGGAAATATCGTATTCGCCTTCCTCGTAAATCGAAGGCATTTCCGCCGTCTCGCCGCCAATAAGAGCGCAACCGTTCTCTTTACAAGCGGTAGCGAAACCTTCGATAACTTTTTCGGCAACGCCTGAAACTAACTTCCCGACCGAAAAATAATCCAAAAAGAAAAGCGGCTTCGCGCCGCAACTCAAAATATCGTTCACGCAATGATTTACTAAACATTGCCCCACCGTGTTGTGAACCCCCGTCGCGAAAGCTATCTTTAACTTTGTGCCTACGCCGTCAACGCTCGAAACTAATACCGGCTGTTTGTAGTCGCCGAAATTAGCTTCGTAAAATCCGCCGAATAAACCAATATCCGTCAATACGTTCTCGTTAAAAGTCGAGCGAATTAAAGGTTTAATATTCTTTACAACCTCGTCTCCCGCTTCGATATCGACGCCTGAATCTTTATAAGTAATTCCCATAGTTAAGTCTTTATTTTATTGAAAATATTTAGTTTCTTAAATAAACCCGCCTTTGCTTTGCCGTTAGTCTTATCCGAATTCATAAGCCTCGCCACTCTGTCGGCTTGCAACGCGAAAGTTTCCAATCTAGCCTCAATAACCTGCGGATAGACGTTGCCGTCGGTCTCAATCGTTAAGAACGGCAGATTCATCGAACCTTTATAGATTTCCGGTAGGCGATAATTAGAATTGTTTAACTTCATCGCCTCTTCTTTATTTCTCATCTTCATATTCGGCAAAGCCACCGACTCTGAAAATCTCGTCGGCATACAACCGAAAGGACCTAAGTTAATAATTCCGCAATACTTGTGAAGCGTTTCGTAAAAATAAGTTCCCAAAGTCAATCCCGGCTCGCCTTTAACTTCATAAGGAATTATATGCTTACTGTGCTTCAACAAAGGCTCTACTTCGGTTTTCTCATATTCATAATAGCCGGTTTTCTCCAAAATCTTCTTGATTTTCTTCTCGGCTCCGCGCATATACCTTTGTCGAATAAACTGCTCGGTCTTCTTAGCTATCGACTTGTCCGGCTCAATCAAATTCAGCTTGATAAGATAATCAATATAATAAATCCACTCGGTTATATACGCCGTGCTGACAATAAATCCTTTTTTCGCGAAAACTTTGTTAAGCCACCTATGCGAAAAATCGTCGCTTCTTACATAAATCTCGCCCAGCAAAGCGATATATTTCGAATCTTCAATTTTCCGTTTTGCAGGAACTTTTTTATTAATCGCTTCGGCGAAATTTTCCAATAGTCTGTAGAATTTATTAACGTCGGTATCCAAATTCCTCTCAACTTTTTCAAACTCCTCGAAAAAAATCTTCAATCCGTAATCAGGGTCGGCGGCGTTAGCCATAATCGCCGAACGAATATCGTCCATTACGTCGGAAGCTAAGAGCGTCAAAATCCCGTATTTGGCGAAATCCGAACCTAAACCCGCGTAACCGTCGTCGGTCATTAATATAAAAGAAGCTACGTTACTTAACTTTTTCCTTTTAATTACGTTCTCGATTAATTCGTGGTAAAGTCCGAGCCTACAACTTCCCGCGCTTTTGACGTTGAACAAAGCTATATATTCCTCGCCGTCCCATCTGTTTTCAATATAATCGAGAAGCGAGCCGACCAATAAAATAAGCGGCAAGCACTCCTTGCCGGTTAAATTCGCTCTGCCGTATTTTAGTATTTCTGAATTGCCCTCGGGCAGCGCTTCGGCGTTGAAGCCCATCGCTCGCATTGTGGAAGCGAACAATCTCGACGATAAATCCCCCATAGACGGCACTAAGACTTTAACTCGCTTGTCGGTAAGCGGTATTTTCTCGCCGTCGGAAGTAATAAAAACGCTCTTTCCGCCTTCAGGCAAAACTTGAGCGATTTGAAATTCGTCCTCGTCAACTTTTATATCTTTCGATTGAACTTTCCGATAATTCTTAATAATATCGAGAGCGGCGTCGATTCTAGTGTTTATTCCCGCGTCCGCCGTATGTCCGTCAAGCTCTAAAGTCAGCGACGGCTTCACGCCCATTAACGTTCTAAACGGCGTCATAATCATCGAATCGGGTCCGCAGGAAAAATTAGTGATATACGTTCCAAAAAGCTGGGGATGCCTCTTTATGATTTTCGCCGCTTTCATAATTTTCTTGCCGCCTTCCCAATACATTTCACCGTCTATTGTCTCGTTCCGATAGTCGAACATATCCAAAGGCAAAACGTAAACGCCGCGAGAAGCGAACTTCTGCGGTATGTTTTTGTTGGCGGTATCGGTGTATGAATTGTAAGTCCTACCGAAAATAACTATGGCGTATTTATCGGGATTCTTTTCCAAATACTCCAAAAAACGCGTCCCAATTGAGAACAGCTTTTCCCTAAACTCATTTTGCTTTTTAACGGCGTATCTATAAGATTCGCGGGCTTTCTTTGCGTCCTTAACTCCAAGTTCTTTAGCTACTTCGATAAATTTATCTTCTTCAGCGTCAAAACCCGAAGCGAAATTCAATTTTGGCGAAATCCATTTGTCGTCCAAATCATAATCTTTGTAAGCCTCTCTTAAAAAATACGGCTCGGAAATTACAAAAACGCAAGTGGCGTTGTTGTCAATTCTGTAATGCTCTTCTTTGTTTACGTGCATTTCCAAAATATTCGGAACGAAAAGATAATCGGTGTCTTTCCTCAATAAATCTTGGAACATACACAAAGACAATTGACCGGGATAGCAAAAAGACGTCGCTTCTCTCTCCAACCCGTCGTCGTCCGGTCCGTCGGGAAGGACGACTTTAAAGCCTAGCTTAGTAAAAAAGTTGTAATATAGAGGATACAAATTATAGGTATGAAAAGATAGATTTATTCCTACCGTTTTGGCGTCTTCCGGCAAATCGGCGGGCGGAGCGTATTTACCGAACAATAATCTCTGCCTCTTTTTAACGAAATCGTAATCTTCGGCGTTAATATTCGCTTTAGACTTAACGCCGTAATATTTATCGCAAGCCCCGCCGAAAGGATAAGTCTTACCCTCGATTACAATCCTGTTTACTTCGCACCCCAAATCGCACTTTTCTTTTCCGCCCGGACAAATAAACGGCTTCTTATACTTAACTTCTCTTTCTAACAACTCTTTTAAGTCGAACTCCTTTTTATCCAATAATCCAAGCTCGATTTTCTCTTTTACTTCCAGAGCCACTCCGAAAGCGCCCATCAAACCCGGGTCGGGCGGCACGATAATCTCTTTTTCGGTCAAAGCCGCCATAGCGATTGGAACGGCTTTATTGTAGCAAACGCCGCCTTGCATAAATATCTTGTCGCCGACGGGTCTGTTGCCCTTCACTCTATTAACGTAATTCAAGCAAATTGAATAAACGAGACCGGCGACGATATCTTCGGTCGATATATTTTCGTGTAAAGCAGTCTTAATATCCGAACTAATAAAAGCCGCGCACTGGTCGTTAAAGTTTGGCGGGTTCCCGCCGCGCATAGCTATATCTTCTATATCCTCGACATCTATTCTAAAAGACTCGTAAGCCGCCTCTTCGATAAAAGAGCCCGTGCCTGCCGAACAAGCCTCGTTCATAGCGTAATCGCCGGGGACTTTGTTGAATAAATAAGTATATTTTGCGTCCTGCCCGCCAATTTCGAATATAGTATCGACTTCCGGGTCGAAATAAACGGCGGCGGTAGCGTGCGCTATGATTTCGTTAAACACGCCTTCGGTTAGCGCGTGCATACCGGCTATATGCCTGCCCGAGCCGGTAGTTCCTAAACCAACTATGTCAATCTTTTGCGGAATTTGCTTTAGCAATTCGGCGTAACATTGCCTCGCCGCTCGAACGGGAGCGCCCAAAGTATATAAATAAACCGAACCCAAAATCTTATCGTCTTTCGTTCGTATAATAACCGCTTTAGTAGTGGTGGAGCCTACGTCTAGTCCGAGAATACACTCGTCGCCGTCTTTTGCTCTTCCCCTGTCGTTTTTTTTGAAAATCACTTTATCTTCAAAATCCCTTAAAGGCTTATGAAAAACGAAAGAGCTTTTCTTATCGCTAAGTATATCCTCGAAAGACTTAATCGGCTCGGTATAATTATCGAGAGCGTAGAGCGACGCGCCCAACGCCTCAAAATATGGCGCCGAATCCGGAATCTCGACTTTGTCAACCAACTTCTCGACGTAATCCATTACGGTTTTATTCTTAGTAACCCCTCCCGTAAGCAGTTTTTTGCCGTCGTGAACTTTCTTTAGCAACTCCTCCACTTTTTCCGCCATCATTAACGCTAAGCCGGCGGTTACTTCCGAAACCGGCGCGCCTTTATTTAAAGCGTGGGTGCAATCAGACTTGCAAAAAACGGAGCATCTGCCTGAAACTCTGTGCGGTTTAGCGCCTTCGGCTAGCTCGTTGGCAGTCTTAAAATCGACGTTCATTCTTTTTAACTGCTGCATAAAGAACTCGCCCGTTCCCGAAGCGCATTGATTTTTCGTGAAGATATTAGAAACTTTGCCGTCTTCGTCGAGCAGATAAACGATAAAAGTCTCGCCCCCCAAAGAAGCAACTGCTGAATACTCGCCGCTACCGCCGCCCAAAAATTCCACCGAGCGTTCAATCGCTTCCGGCTCGGGAACTTTAGTCAATTTTACTAAATTTCTAAACTTCCTACCGGTAACGACGACCGGCGCTTTATCCGGATTGAATTCTTTAAGCTTGTTCTTAAACGTTTCTTTCGGAGCGCCGTTATGCGCGACTCTTAACGAGTCGGTTATTACCGTTTTATCGGCTACACGCCTAACCCTAACGAAAGACACCGTTGAAGCGCCTAAACAAACTCCTACTGATTCTTTTATACTCATTTTCCTATTGTTCGATTTTAAAACGATAAATTGAAAATTTTTATCTAACCGGCTCCCAATCGTCCGATATAGATTTACCCCATAACATTACGGAAATCGCGTTGGAAATCCAAGATAAAATTATCCTCAAATATCCATATTTCCTGAATCTTCTCGGCGATTCGTAAACGACTATGTCGCTCATAAATCCTATCTTCCCGCGCTTCGCCGCTCGTTTGAACAAATCAAAATCCTCGCCGGCGGCTAAAAATCTGTCGTAGCCGTTCAAATTCTGGAACAACTCTCTTTTTATCGCTTGGAACTCGCCTCTGCCCATTCCCAAACCGATAAAATTGAGAAACTGAACATATCTGTTATGGATAAAATAGAATATCTTATCTTTTATTTTTATTTCGGAAGGTTCAATTGAAACTTTGCAAGTCAACGCTTCGCAATCGGCGTAATCGCCGGCTCCGCTAATCCAGTCGTGAATCTCGGAGAAAAAAGCGTCGGGATTTTCGGGAACGGTATCGCCGTTAACAAATACTAAAGCGCTAGCGTCGGCAAATTCCGCGCCTTTGTTTCGTCCCTCGGCGATGTTTTGCCTTCTATTCGCCTTATGAACCGCCATCTTGTCGGCGTAGCGGCTAGCGATTTCGGCGGTGGAATCCTCGCTTCCGCCGTCGCTAACTATCAGCTCAATCCCGTATTTTGAACGTAAATCTTCGTCGTAAACTTTTAAAACTCTCTCTATGATTTTCTCTTCGTTGTAAACGGGTATAATTAGGCTAATCGACAGCTCGCCGGCTTTCTTTTCAGATATGTCGATAAAATCCGTTTCCGGCTTTGATTCCTCAATTTGTCGGTTTTCTATCGTCTCGGTATTTTTTATTTCCATTCTTCTCAAAATAGTCGCCGAAAATGTATGTTTAAAACAAGCAAATTAGTAAAAATATTGAAATTTATCGAATTTTAATCATTAGAAAGTATAAGCGAAAGGATAGAGCAAATAAAATTTCGTTCCTTTTTTGCTGAATTCGACTGCCGGCGTCGGCAACTTAAAAAAGTTTAGCGATTGCTTAAGCCAATTGCCGAACTTGCCGCAATCGGGCAAAGCTTTTACGTAATCGACGTCGAGCGCGACTATATATCTGGGGCTTCCCCAAACGATATTGCCGTTCCTAACTTCGGATTTATTAGGGTCGCAATCGCTACCTTCAACTAAAGGAGCGCATAAATTTCTCGCGGCGTAACCGAAACTGATTTGAAGCCAATCCGCCCAATACGGCTTCATTTTTTCCGGCAGCATATTCTCAACGTTAGCGGAAATCCAAAAAGACTGCGAACTGTAATCGTCTATAAACATAGTGGAAGGCTGTCTGCTATCCTCGCCGTATAGTTCCGCTGGAATATAACTAAATCTCGGCGTAAAGTTCTGCAAAAAAGGAATATAATGCTGTCCAATGAAAAAAACTGCCCCAGCGATGTCGGCGTAAAAATCAGAGGGACTAAACCCCCAATTCTCGCCGAAACCGTCGAGTATCTCTACGTAAGTGGAATAACTCAAACCTAAAACGCCCCCCCAAACTGTCGCGGCTTCCCAGCTGAAGCCCACCTCCATCATCGATTCGCTTAATATATACGAAGCCAAATAACTACCGTAAAAATGACCGCATTTATCCGCCCACATATCTTGCTCGATATCCTCAGTGAATGTGAAATCGCCCATCTCTTTCCAAATCGTTTGCAACTGCCCTATATGTTGAGCTATAAAAACGCAAGTCAAGCCAGAAGCGAAAAGTATAGTCGGCGTCGTTTTCAGCTTCGTATCCTCTAAAGGCGGCGAACCGCTAATAGTATATCTTACGTTGTCGGCGTAAACGAAGTTTTTCAGCGGAACGTAAATTGAACTGTCCCGATTTACCTCGCTTTTCGACTCTTCCGACGAAAAAGCTCCCGCTCCAAACGCCGCGGCTTTAATTATTAACGTCAATAATATAGAAACAATCCCAAATCTAAACATCTATCCCTCGCGTTAAATTCCGAGACAAATATAAAAATTTTAGCTCGCATTATTTATAAAAAATCTTATCCCATCAAAACCATAACGGATTAACCATCTAAGATTGTCCCAAAAAATTTGCTCGCCCCCATTCTCGAGAAATCGAAAATATAAGCGTCCCTTCTTCGATTCGGCGTTTTACAATTCCGTCGCTCTTTCAAACGTCTAAATTATAAGGAATAAGCGAGAATACCCAACGCCCGATAATTATGGTATGATAATTGTTATTTATTTAAAATAATTAATCAAATATTACTTGCAATTTAAGGATGGATTTATTAAAGTTATCAAAGAAGTAAACACTAAAAAGAAGAGATGAAAAGTTTAGGAGAAAAATTTAAAGAAAAAAGAGAAAGCAAAGACCTTTCAATAAAACAAGTGAGCGAAGACACTAAAATTCGCTCGCATATATTGAAAGCGATAGAGGAAGACAACTATTCAATTTTGCCTAAAGTTTACTTAAAATCCTTCCTTCTCGCTTATTCTAAATATTTAAATATACCAACTTCCGATATACAAGAGAACTTAGACGAGATATTCAAAGAAGCGCCAAAGAAAGAAGAGCCTGAAAAAGAAGAAACCGAAAGCGAAGAAAAAAAGACAAAAGAAAAAAAGAAGATTTTCAACGAGCTAAACCTCGCCAGAGAAAAGAAAACAAAAATTTTAAATATATTAGCTTACGCTCTAGTAGCTTGCGTTTTGATAATCATAGTCTATTTTTCCTTTTACAGCAATAACAACTTTTCCGAAGAAAAAGAAAAAGAGATAGCGAAGAAAGATGCTCCCATCGCCGATACAAACGCGATACGCCCCAAAGAAAAGAATGTATTCTCCTTTTTGGAAGAACCGGACAGCGTCATATTGCGAGCCGAAGCAAACGATTCGGCTTGGGTAAAAATCACGATAGACGACAAAATCAGCGAGCAAATTTTCTTGACGCCCGAAATGGAAAAACGCTGGGCGGCGAAAGACCACTTTATTTTGACGCTCGGCAACGCCGGAGCGGTAAAACTTACAAGAAACGGCGAGCCTCTAAAATCGCTGGGACCGAGAGGCTCCGTAGTCAGAAACGTAAAAATAACTTCGAACGATATTGTAAACTCTTCCGACCCTTGGAAAAATCGCCGAAGATACAAAAGAAAGAAAGAAGAAGATATCGACCCCAAAGAATTGTTTAAACCATCGACAATAGACAATCCCGCTAAAGATATTCTCAAAAATCTTTCCGATAAAGAGAAAAACAAACGCAAAAAACAATCGGAAAAAGAAAAGAAAACACCGAAGCAACAAAAAGATAAAAATTCGGCAAACTAAAGACCGCTCCTAACAATATCGTGCAGTCTAACTACTCCAACGCATTTATTACGCTTGTTCAAAACGGGCAATACGTTAATCTGACTAGGCCTACGCTCCATCAACGACAAAGCCTCTCCTAAATACGCGCTCTGTTGAACCGTAACCGGATTTTTAGTCATAACGTCGGCGACTTTCAGCCCGCGAATGTCGTCGGTATCGTGGAATAACCTTCTTACGTCGCCGTCGGTTATTATGCCTTCGAGATAAAAGTCGTCGTCCACGACGCAGGCGCACCCCAAACCCTTGTCGGTGATTTCAACAAGCGCGTCCTTAAAACTAGCGAATTTATCAACCGTCGGCAGATTTTTATCTTTGTGCATTATATTTTCAACTTTTATCGTGATATTCTTGCCTATTTGCCCTAAAGGATGGTTCTTGGCAAATTCCTGCAAACTTAAATTCTTGATTTTCATAGCGCAAACCGCTAGCGCGTCGCCTATCGCTAAAGCAACCAAAGAACTAGTGGTCGGAGCTATATTCAAAGGGCAGGACTCCCTTTCCACAAATCCGTTCAATACGACGTCGGAATTGTTCGCTAAATACGAATTAACCGAGCCGACTATCGCTATCGTTGAAACCGAGCGGGATTTTAAAAACGGCAAAATCCGCACGATTTCGTCGGTCGCGCCGCTTTTAGAAAGCAGTATCGCCAAGTCTTTTCTCTCCACCATACCTATATCCCCGTGCAGCGCTTCGACGGGATGCAGAAAAAAAGACGGCAAGCCGACGCTCGAAAAAGTAGAAGCTATCTTTCGAGCGATTAATCCCGATTTACCTATGCCGCTTACGAATATCTTTTTAGAATCGACCGCCAATCTAACGGCGTTTACAAAATTCTCGTCGAAATGATTCTTCATTAACTCCAAAGCGCTTATTGACTCGTCAGCCGAACGTCTCGCCTCCTCTATTATCTCTTTATCGCTTAATCTCATTTTCCCAAACTCGTTTAATTTATGTTCGCGCTAAATATTAAATAAAAAATAATCGTCCTATCCCCGCATTCCCAATAAATTTGGGAATGACAACCAACAGCAGTCGCCGCCTTATATATCAAAATTTTAGTTGCGCTTATCATCCGGGGGGCCAACGGAACTGCCTACCGCCCAAAAGATGCAAATGAATATGATAAACTTCCTGACCGCCGGCTTTGTTGCAATTAAAAACCAAACGATACCCTTCCTCGGCGAATCCCAGCTCCTTGGCGATTTTTTTCGCCCTAATAACCAATTTGCCTACCAATTCGGCGTCCGCTTCCTCGACGTCGTTTATCGTCGGGATTTCCTTTTTCGGTATAATCAAAATATGGGTCGGCGCCTGCGGATTTATGTCCTTAAAAGCCAATATCTCGTCGTCTTCATATACTATATCCGCCGGAATTTCCTTATTGATAATCTTAGAAAAAATCGTGTCCGACATATCGCAAAAACAATTTATTCGACATTTGAATTAGTTGCAATTTAACTATCGCGAGCGACATATAATAAAAAGAAACTTCGATATACCGTATTATAATCATATTTACTTCTTAGCTCTACTCATAAGTAAAAAGCTCTTTTCCTTTTCTAATATCCGCTCGTTAAAAAATCTTTATTACTGGATTCCCGCTTGCGCGGGAATGACTTCTAGGCGTCATTCCCAGCTTGACTGGGAATCCAGAGAAGACGATTATCTTGTATTCTTATCATTAGATATTGCAATATTGTCGATACAATCGAGCTTTGAGACAGCCCCTATTTATATTTTCATCTCGTTCCGCGACGATTTTCCAGCTCAAGGAAACGACGCCGGAGCTACCTTACCAGCGTCATCTTCCCCGTCTTAACTTCGCCGCCGGCTATTAGTCTATATATATAAGTCCCCGCGGCGGCTCGTTTCCCTTTTCCGTTACGCCCTCTCCAAAACTCTCTGTAAAAGCCTTCGCCCCTTTCTTCGTTGACTATAGTCTCGACTATATTGCCGAATATATCGAGAACCTCCAACTTGACTCTCATTCGGCTAGGTATTCCAAAATTAATCGCCGTAACGCTCTCAAACGGATTCGGCGAGTTCTGTTCTAAGACCACAGTCCCTTTTGCTTTATACGTCAGCGTAACGATATTTGAAAAATCGTCTTCTGTTTGGGTTCCGTCGATATCCACTTGGCGCAGTCTATATTGATATGTAGTATTCGGCATAACGTCCTCGTCGGAGTAATTGTATTCGCGCGGTTCTTTAGACGTCCCGTAACCCTGTATGAATTCGGGCAAAGTTTGCCATTCGCTTATCTCCTCGCTTACTATGCGCCGCTCTACGTAAAAGCCGAGGTTGTCGGTTTCAGAAGCGGTCTCCCATACTAAATCGTTAGCCCCGTCGCGAACGTATCCTCTGAAATAAACTAATTCGACGGGAGGATAAAAACCGTAACGTCCGTCTAAGTATGGTCTAAGCATAGGCATCCAAGAACCTCTGGAATAAGTTTCCGTTCCGTCGGGAACGCGTCCGGTATGCAATAGGTGAGCGTATCCAGGATTTCCTATAGTTGGAGTAAATTTCTTCCAGTTCCCGCTTCCTAATCCATTCTCATAAGCGCAAATACTGCGGTTAATTAAATTTCCATATTTGCCCTTTCCTCTATAAGATTTATTAAGGTTTAAAAACACAGCTTCGCTGCCGTTTCTATCCGGCGTTTCGGGAATACCGACATACATTTTTGTTGAGCGCATACCCATTTTAGACTTTGACGCGCCAAGTTCGATTCCCGTATCGCCTAATTGTTGCACGGCTAACCAATAATTTCCTCTTGGCAAAACCAAACTTCTGGGAAGTTTTACGGTAACGTATCTGCCATAAAAGTAATCTTGTTCTTCGTCGTCCCAGCCTCTTGTCGTTTCGATTGTCGAACCCGGAATTAAATTTGTCGGCTTATCGTTCCCTTCGTATAACGCGTAGGCTATTGGCTCGGGCGAATTGTTCTTTTCTCCGAAATACGCGGAGTAACCAAATATTGTATCCTCTTGAACTAAATTGAATTTCATTGCTATTTGACCTGAACAACCGTCGCCTCCCGGGTCGCCGTATTCCCAGACCTTGGGGAAATTATTAACGCCGCCCATAGAATATCCCATTAAAGAAAGCCCCATTCCTGTAACTCCGGATTCTTCCGGAACGTCGTTGTCGCCTTGATTCAAGTTTCTTTCGTTAGTTACCGGGTCGTAAGCGATTACAGGACCGTAGCGCAAGTTGAATACGCTGTAAGTCGTATCGTTCAATGGTTCGAAGTCTCCGCCGGGAACCCATACGTTGCTTATTACAACATACTCTCCGGGAGGCACGTGATGCCAGCAACAATATCTCCCGTTCCAGTTAGGCATCATTATAGGTTCTTCGGCGCCGGGTAGTAGCCACGGTATCTGCTTGATTCTTTCATAAATAGCTAAAGAATCTAGTACGTAACGCGCCGAGTCTAACGCCCACTGGTTTTTTCTTTCGAACGCTTCAATCATCTCCTTGTCGTTGGGGTCGCCCTCCCATACCCAAGCGTCGTCCAAAAAATACAATTGGTCGAAAGCGGCTTTTGGTACGATACGAGTTTTAATCCAGAATGTAGGAGCGTCCCATTTAGTATTATTGCTTATCCTAGTTCTAATAGGAAGCGCGATCGCCTGACTAGCGGGCGTAATCGTATAGGGCCATTCAATAGCAGACTTTGTAATACCTACGTCCGCTTTTTCGTCGTCGGAATAATTAATACAAACATTATCCACAAAAAAATCGTCTTGGTCGTCGGGTATTTGCGTTCGCGACCTTTGATTATTCTTAGCGTGTTCCTTTATTCTAAATCTGAAGTATTTGGCGCCACCGTTCGGAGCGTTGATAAACGTATCGGGAATGGGAATATGTATCATTTTATATTCATTATCAATACCGTCGTCAAAATAATCGTATCTTAATCCGTTTTCTTTCCCGTCGATATTTAAAACAGGCGGAGCCAATGCGGAGTCCTTATCTGTCTCGTGGAATCCTCGCATATGTCCGCCGCCGCCGAACAGCGAATAAGCCGACATATTAGTCTCAGGCTCGGCGCCTCCTCTTCGCGGATGGTAACGCCAATTCTCCTCCGGAACGTTTGCAATCCATTTGCCGTCCCACCAATTTGGACTCGGTCGAGCGAATTCTATCCTTAACTCGTCGGGCGCTTGCCTTTCGGCGTACCAATTGGAAAAGACTACCCTGTGTTCGCAGCCGACTAATCTATTGTCCGACCATCCCCGCTCCCAGTCGTCTCGGTTAGCCGTCCTTTGAACGCATAATGAAAGAACCGCGCCTTGCTTTTCGTGTATATCTATCGGAAAGGAGCGTATCTCGTCGCCGCCCCAGCGCTGGATTGGTACGGAAGCCGGTCTATTTAATTTGATTGCCGGGGATGAAATTTGATAATCGGGATACACATCTTCGTTTTTCGGCCCAAACTCGCCTCTCGGAGGAAGCGGATGTCTCGATACTTCCTCGCCGCTTACTACCGTAGCGCCTATATTAACCCATTTATGAACAGAAGGAATCGCGATAGTGTCGCCCGACTCGTCCTCTATTACGTGATACTCGGTTACGTCGTCCTTAAACGTCTCTTCGCTTTCTATATGCCGCATTACCCAAAACGGAACGCTCAAAGTGTCGTCGAAGGGGCACATATCCTCGAATCCTTCTCTAGTAGCGGGATTTTCAGGTATAGCTATCATAAAAATACGTTTACGACCAATATGAGAGATAAATAGCTCATTCGGCTCGAAAGGTCTGAAGTATATTTGAGCGAAATGATACGGCGGAACACCGTTTGGAATGTATCCGTTTACTTCTTTAAGTTCGTTATTTCCGTCGTAAAGCGCGCTCGTGTCAGCTTCGTAATTCTCGCCGGCGTATTTCACTTCGGAAAGTATAACTTTTTCGTAAGGATACTTTCCTTTTTTCTGCGCCAAAGCGGCGCTGTCTATCTTGGAAAAAGCGTTGTAAAGAGGACGCTTTAACGCTTGGCTGACAATAGCGCTTTTCAATTGGAAACTGACGTCTTGGTCTTGATAGTTAACGCCGTTGGGTCCTTGAATGTCGTTGGTCAAATTCTGAATTATTCCTACCGGCTGCAACTGCCCGATTTGCTCGTGCCCGGCTAATATCTCGTAGTTAACGGCGTCTTGCGTAAGTACTTTTTCCGTGAAATAGGGATGGTCTTGTTTCATCGGTCTTACCCGGAAAGCTATATCGCAAACCCTGAGCGTGTTCTTCCACTGCTTGAACTTGATAGCTTGCGAGGCTCTCGGTTGATTGATTTCGGCGTTCTGATGCTTGCTCCAAGCGTAAGTAGTCTGCTCGTAATGATTTTTCCAAGGCAAAGTTCCCGTATATTCGGAATTCTCCTCGGCTTCCTTTGAATTATAACCGATATGTCTCGCCCAGCCCGTTACGCCGCAATGGGTATTCATTCTAAAGATTTTCGCGGCGTCGGTTATTGTATGAGCGCCGTAGCCCCCTTCGAAATCGGCATAATTGAAAACTACGCTACTGTCGGCTTCATCCAATACTACTTGACAACTCGCTCCCAAATATCCGTTCTCGTCAATGCTCTTGTTTTTTGTGATATTAATCGTATCTCCGAGTATATAATTAACCTCCCCGTGCAAAGCAATATTAACAAAATAAACAATCAACCTGCCGCTATCGGCGCTTCTATAATAATATACTTTGCCCCAGTCTCGAGGCTTATTCTTGTCTTTATCGTATTGTGATAAATGCAGCTCGCCGTGAAAGGGAGCGATTACCGGAGCGTCCATCTGGTCGGGTCTCGCGGCGGGATTTAATATATTATCCGGGTCGCTCGCTTTTTGCCAGCCCCAGTTGTCGGCGGTAGTGTCGCCTGTTCCGTCGCCGCTTCTTCCGTATCTGAAAAACCAGTCCTCGCTCATATGATTATAACAGTCCGGCGCGCCGTAATCTTTGCTTCGGACTTCTCTGTCGCCGTTTTCGTCGTATAAGTAACGGCTGTTCGCCAGCATTATCGAGCCGTTCGCCGATACGTAAAACGAATCGTATTCTATGCCGTTAAAAACAAATTTGAAGCCGATGGGAATAGGTCCCGCTAGGGCGTTGTCCGTCGAATCATACATATTATTCGGATTCCTGAAATAACGGTAGCCTTCTTCGCTGTGTTCTTCCCAATAATCTCTGGACTTCTGATTTGGTCCCGATAGTATCCTACGCCAGTTCGATTCGTCTTCGGTAGTGTCTTGAAAAATCTCCGATGGATTAGGACGCCAAGGAGCTTTTACTTTATCGTCGCTATCGACAAAATAATATCCCGTAGAAATCGCCGCTTGTCTCCTTGGATTATTTATCGGGTCGCCCGTAAAGGTAAACGGATAAGGATAACTCGTGTTCCAAGGCGGGAAATCCGGCTTTTGTAGTTGACTTTTGTTATGGAGTTTATCTTTTGAGCTTTTATCGTTCCCGGCGTTTATCTGCGTTGACACAAAAAGAGCGCAAACAATAGTTAATAATAAGGTTAGCCTTTTCATAATTTAATCCCCTCGATTAAGGAAAAAAAGAAAATCGAACTGTTTTTACAAGAAAATCTACCGTTATCTTCTTAGGGAATCCCCCTCCGTCCAAGGCTATAATCTTTTTACCGTTTGCGTCTTTAAAATAATTTTTGAGCGACAGACCAGAATTGTTTCTCGTCGGCGCCCCTCCTAAATTCACTTTCATTTCAGATTTTCTCGCTAAAAATAAAAAACCCTCCCCTATGTTTTAGAGGAGGGTTTTATTTATTCGCATATCCGATTAATCCGGATACTATTTAACCAGACTCATCTTGCCAGTCTTAATTACGTCGCCGGCGGTTAATCTGTAGATGTAAGTTCCGCTTGACGATTCGCTTCCGCTCTCGTTGAATCCGTTCCAGAATTCTTTGTATGGACCCGCGCCTCTTTCCTCGTTAACCAAGGTTTTGACGACGTTTCCGTATATATCGAGTACTTCTAGTTTGACGTTCATCTGGTAAGGAAGCTCGAAATTAATAGCGGTTGAACTTTCGAACGGATTAGGCGAATTAGGCTCTAATACCACCGCGCCTTGATTTCTGTAAGTCAAGGTAACTATGTTGGAGAAATCGTCGCAGGATTGCGTTCCGTCCAAGTCAACTTGCCGCAATCTATACTGATAAGTAGTGTTCGCAACAACGTCTTCGTCAACGTAGTTATATTCATGCGGTTCGTTCGAAGTTCCGTAGCCCTGTACAAATCCGGGCAATGTCTTCCATTCGGCGTTTTCTTCGTCCGCTAAGCGACGCTCGACGTAGAATCCGTGGTTGTCAACTTCTGAAGCGGTCTCCCAAATAAGGTCGATAGCTCCGTCTCTTACGTAACCTTTGAAGTAAACCAATTCTACAGGTATGTCGCATATTTCAAGCACATACTCTTCGGCGTAGGAGCGTTCTCCTAAATACGCTCTAATCAGCGGCATCCAAGAACCTCTTGAATACGTTTCCGTACCGTCGGGAACTCTACCGGTATGCAACAAGTGAGCGTAACTCGGATTTCCGATGGTCGGCGTGAACCTGTTCCATTCGCCGCTTCCCAAACCGTTTTCATAAGCGAAGAAATTCAAGTTGATTAAGTTTCCGAATTTCTCTCTTAATCTAAACGATTTCTCTATATTCAGATAATACCCCGAACTTCCGTTCTTATCCGGAGTTTGCGGCATATGGAAATACAAGTTAGTGCTGCGCATTCCCATCTTAGATTTCGAAGCGCCTAACTCAATGCCGGTTTCGCCAAGCTGCTGAGCGGCTATCCAATAGGTCCCTTTCGGAAGAACCAAACCTTTAGGCAACATAACCGTAACGTATCTGCCGTAGAAATTGTCTTGTTCAAGGTCGTCCCAGCCTCGTACAGTTTCAATGGTAGAGCCGGGTATCAGATTCATCGGCGTTTGGTCTCCTTCGTATAACGCGTAAGCGCATGGGTCGGGAGATTGATTCTTCTCGGCGAAATACGCCGAATAGCCGAATAAAGTGTCTTCTTGAACCAAAGTAAACTTCATAGCGATTTGACCGGAACCTCCGTCGCCGCCCATATCGCCGTATTCCCAAGTGGCGGGGAAGCTGCCGACGCCGCCCATAGTATATCCTCTAAGAGTCAAGCCTCTGCCGTATTCTCCGGATTCTCTTGGGACGTCGTTATCGCCTTGATTCAAGTTGCTTTCGTTAGTTACCGGGTCGTAAGCGATTACAGGACCGTAGCGCAAGTTGAATACGCTGTAAGTCGTATCGTTCAATGGCTCAAGGTCCCCGCCGGGAACCCATACGTTGCTTATTACAACATACTCTCCGGGAGGCGCGTGATGTCTAGCGTCCCAGCCCGGCATTGTAATCGGCTCGTCCGCCGCGGGTCTCAGCATCGGTATTTGCTTCACTCTACAATAGACTGTATGGTTCGAGTCAATAAGTTCTCTGGCGGAATCTCTCGCTTGCTGATTTTTTCTTTCAAACAATTTAACCATATCTTCATCGTCGGGGTCGCCTCTCCAAACCCAAGCGTCGTCTAAGAAATACAACTGGTCGAAAGCTGCTTTAGGCACGATACGAGTTTTAATCCAAAACGTAGGAGCGTTCCATTTGGTATTATTGCTTATCCTAGTTCTGATAGGAAGTTTGACCGCCTGACTAGCGGGCGTAATCGTATAGGGCCATTCAATAGCCGATTTCGTTATCTCGACGTCCACGTCTTCGCTTTCAGAATAGAGAATTCTTATATTGTCAACGAAGAATTCGTCTTGGTCGTCGGGAATCATCGTTATCGACCTTTGATTATTCTTAGCGTGTTCCTGAATTCTGAATCTGAAGTACTTAGCGCCTTCGTTCTTATAAGTAAAGAAAGTATCGGGAATCGGAATGATTATCTTCTGAAATTCGAAATCAATTCCGTCGTCGAAATAATTGTATCTTAATCCGTTAACTTTTCTAGCTCCGCTAGTTACCGGAGGCGCTAACGCGGAGTCCTTATCCGTCTCGAGGAATCCTTGCATATGACCGCCGCCGCCGAATAGCGAGTAAGCGGACATTTTTGTTTCAGCCTTAGCCCCGCCTCTTCTGGGGTGATTTCTCCAATACTTATCTTCCGGATTATTAATCCTTACGCCCGCTCTCCAATCTGGAGTCGGAAGGAGGAATTCAACCCGTAGCTCGTCGGGAGCTTGTCTTTCGGCGTACCAGTTAGATACTACGACTCTGTGTTCGCAACCAACGATAGTATTGTCCGACCAACCTCTTTCCCAGTCGTCTTTGTTAGCGGTTCTTTGAACGGCTAAGGATAAGACCGCGCCGTCTTTATCGTATATATCGATTGGGAAAGAACGCATCTCGACGCCGCCCCATCGACCGATTGGAACAGACAACGGTCTGTGAAATCTAATTACCGGCGAAGAAACTTTGTAATCCGGATAGATTTCTTCGTTCTTCGGAGCAAATTCGCCTCTCGGAGGAAGCGGATTCCTCGATACCTCTTCGCCGTTTACTACTCCGGTACCGATGCTTACCCATTTATGAACCGAAGGCATAGCCGTCGGGGCTCCGTCGGGATTTTCTATTACGTGATATTCGGTTACGTCGTCGTCAAAAGTTTCGTCGCTTTCTATATGACGCATAACCCAAAACGGAATATGCAAAGTGTCGTCGAAGGGCCACATATCGCCGAGACCTTCGCCTGTACGCGGGTCTTTTGGCACAGCAATCATAAACGCGCGCATCAAGCCAATATGAGAAATAAATAGCTCGTTTGGCTCGAAGGGCCTAAAATAAACCTGCGCGAAATGATACGGCGGAACGCCGTTGGGGATATAGCCGTTAACTTCTTCAAGTTCGTTATTTCCGTCGTAAAGCTCGCTAGTATCCGCTTCGTAGTTCGTGCCGCTGAATTTAACATCGGCGAGAATCACTTTTTCGTACGGATACTGTCCTTTCTTTTGAGCTAACGCCGTGCTGTCAATCTTGGAAAAGGCGTTGTAAAGAGGACGCTTTAACGCTTGGCTGACAATAGTGCTTTTCAATTGGAAACTGACGTCTTGGTCTTGATAGTTGACGCCGTTGGGTCCTTGAATGTCGTTAGTCAGGTTCTGCACTATAGAAACCGGCTGCAACTGTCCTATCTGCTCATGTCCAGCTAAGATTTCGTAGTTTATAGCGTCTCTTGTTAGTACTTTTTCCGTAAAGTCCGGTTGATCTTCTTCTTTCGGTCTGACTCTGAAAGCTAAGTCGCATACTCTCATAGTGTTTTTCCACTGTTTAAACTTGAGAGCTTGCGACGATTTTGGTTGTTGAATTTGATTGTTTTGATGCTTGCTCCAAGCGTAAGTAGTCTGCTCGTAATGGTCGTCCCAAGGCAAAGTTCCGGTATAAGTCGGGTCTTCCTTAGCTTCTTTTGAATTGTAATCGAGATGTCGAGCGAATCCGGTAACTCCGCTATGGGTGTTCATTCTAAAGATTTCGTCGGTATAAGCTACTCTATAGTAGTTGTAACCGCCTCTAAACTCGGAATACAGGAAGGTAACGCTGCTGTCCCTTCTGTCGAGTGTTATCTGGCAGTTGGCGCCTAAATATCCGTTTTCGTAAACTTTCTTGTCTTTCGAGATATTTGTGGAACGTCCGGGTAAATAATTAACACTGCCGTGCAAGGCTATATTTACAAAGTAAATAACAAGTTTATAACCGTTCGGGTCTTTGTAAAAGTAAACCTTACCCCAATCTCTCGGCTCTTTCGTGTCTTTGTCGTATTGCGACAAGTGAAGTTCGCCGTGGAAAGGAGCGATAACGGGAGCGTTCATCTGGTCGGGTCTGGCTCCCGGGTTTAGAATATTGCTGGAGTTGCTTGCTTTTTGCCACCCCCAGTCGTCTTCGGTAGCGTCGCCTGTTCCGTCGCCGCTTCTTCCGCCTCTGAAGAACCAGTCTTCGCTCATATGGTTATAGCAATCGTCGTCTCCGTAATTATTGCTTCTAACGACTTTTTCGCCGTTTACGTCGTATAAATAACGACTGTTAGCCAGCATAATAGAACCGTTGGACGAAACGTAGAACGAATCGTATTGTATGCCGTTGAAAACAAAATTGAATCCGATAGGAATCGGACCGGCGATAGCGTCGTCGGTCGTGTCTTGCATGTCATTGGGATTTCTGAAGTATCTATAGCCTTCGTGGGCGTGTTCTTCGTCTTCCCAATAACTCTCGTCTCTCTGGTTAGGTCCCGAAAGAATCCTATACCAGTTTAAAGCGTCTTCCGTTGTGTCTTGAAAGACGTCTAGCGGTTCGGGGTTCCAAGGAGCGCCGGCTTCGTCGTAGCTATCGGTATAATAATAACCGGTAGATACGCCTGCTTGATCCTTTGGATTTTCAATGGGGTCTCCGGTAAACACAAACGGATAGGGGTAGCTCGTTCCCCAAGGTCCGAAATTCGGAGTATCCTCAATTAGCATACTTTTGCGCTGCAACTCGTCGTTTGCGTCTTTGTCGCCTTTAGCGTAAAGGTTTAAAGACAATAGTAAACCGCAAACAACGGTTAATAGTAGAATAAGCCTTCTCATAAATAAATCCTATTGATTTGTTATACAAACGAGTTTATTAAATTTATGTTATCACAGGTACTTGTTTTGAAATTATCTTTTCCATCTCCATCCTTCGTCTTCGAATTCAAATATCCAAGCTCCTAATTTACCTTCGTCGATTTTCTCGAAATCGCTCCAATAATCTTTTGTGTAAGAGAATCTGGAACTTGTTTCATTTTCGGGTATCTCTCGCGCTTGTTCAATAATCTTTTCTAATCTTTGTTTCCACAATTCGAAATTTTTTGGTCTTAAATCAATCCATCCCTCCTTCGTCCATTTTTCAATTTTTTCCGCGGTCATTTCAATTTTTTCCGCGCAACCGGTTGGAACGGCTACTTGCTCGCCTCTTAAATACTTTTTGCCGTCGGAGAGTAAAATCGGAAGACCGACGGATAAAATTTCGGACCTCAACTTCTCGTTCGATTTCATAAGCTCCTCGGCTTTTTTAGCCAAGTCGTCGGGCGAATAATTAACTAAGTCTTTCATACTGTTAGAAATCTTCTTCAAAATATTAGCTTCGAATAATAACTTAGACAATCTCGGCGGTCCTAAAATTTCGAAAGCCACGCTATCGACGCCGTGTTTTTTCTCGAGCGCTTCTAATTTCTCAATCGCCGAATTATACATCATACCGGCTCTGTATGTCGGTCCCATACTAAAAGAATCGAGCCCCTGAACTATATCTTTGCCGGTGTTTCCGCCTTCTATTTCGTAAACGGCTAATTCGGCTATCTCTTCCGCCGTAACTATTTCCATTTGCTTTAAAGAACCAATAGCCCTGAATTCGTTTCTTGAAAATATACCGTTTTCTCCGGTGTCGATATAAACGGATTTCATAATTTCGTCGCTTTTCTTGATTCGTCCGTCGTCTTCGAATCTAAAACCTTCGTTCACGTCGTATGCCTCGTCTGGAGTTAAATCGCAAAGCTTGATCGGTCTTCCCTTTTTCGCCACTTCGTCGTAAGCGATTTTCTTCCAAGCTATTGCCGCCGTCGGTTTAATCTCCTTCACTATCGGTCCGTCGGGAGTTCTCGCCATCAAAAACATCAAGAGCGATTGCGCGCCGGCTACCGCGGCTTTAGAAAGCAACATTCTCGACGGTCGCTCTTCGCTATGAGTGTAAGGAATATTCAAGCCCATTCCGCCGGTTCCGGCGGTGCCAACTTTTAAATACCCCTTTACGTCCGTCTCGATAAGCGATTTGTGCATTATCTGAACGTGTCTTATCAGTTGAGGCAAATACATACTCGATATCATTTTCTCTACCGTCTCGTCGGTTAAATCTTTTTTCTCTATCCCCGCTAAAGTATGTCCAACAGTCTTATAAACGTTTTGATAAGCTATTGCAGTCGCTGTGTTTATACAGTCGATTACGATATCCGGTTTGCTTTCGTCGATTAGCTTGTAAAGAGCCGCTTTTCTTAAAATGCTCTCGTCTAATTGACCGAATATATCGTCAATAGCTTCCTTTCTCGATTGAGAATTGGACAAAACTTCGTTCCAGTTATCGTCCTTCCATTCCTCGCGAGCGAAAATGTTGCCCCATTTGGGAACGAACGTATCGGGTCCGGAATCTTTATATTCTTTCCTCAAAGCTTCGCAGGCTTCTTCGGCTTCATCTTTTCTTAACGAAGAAATGATAATTTGAGCCGGTTCGCGTTTCATTAACTCTCTGCAAATAGCGGAGCCAACCAAGCCCCACCCGCCTAAAATCAGTATCTTCGAATCTCTTATCTGCATAATAACTTCCGTATGTTAAACAATGGATTTACAAAATAAAATAAATTCCAAGATACTAAATCTTTCAAACAATGGCAATACTTTAATATTAATGCCGACTTTGAGCGTCTGAATTTTCAAAGAACGTTCCTTTCTTTTGATCTTTTTTCACGGTTTTTCTTTAACCGCGCAATTAACCTTAACTAGAAAGACACATCAGAAACGCGAACGTCTCATAATTTTTGAAGTTTTTTTGAAGAATTTTTGAAGAGCTTTTATAAGCTTTTACATTTTAGGAATTTATAGGCGAAAAATATTTTTAAAACTTATTTTTTAAAAATCGATTTATTAACAAATGTTAATATTCTGCTTTTTTCCTCTCTTTTCTATCAAAGAACCTAAGCTATTATAATAAATAACCCGACCCCTTCCAAAACTTTTTTTATTTTTTTGTCGAATCATTTTTGAACGATATTAGCTAAAGCGCTAAATTTGACGAAACTTAATAATACTTTAATAAAAATAACGGACGCGATATGATAAAGATACCGGAATACGTCGAAAACTTAAAAGCTTACAAAGCCGGCAGCCAGCAAAAGAAACCCGAACTACTGTTCCCTGATAAAAAACCAATAATGATGGCGTCCAACGAAAATCCATTAGGACCGGCGCCGTTAGCCAAAAAAGCTATGCAAGAAGCGATTGAAAAACAGTCAATATATCCCGACCCCATAGGAAGAGAACTCGTATCGAAAATAGCCGAATACCATAACGTTAGTCCGGAAAAAATCGTCGCCGGGCACGGCTCGGAATCTCTACTTGCCCACAGCGTCAATTCTTTCGCCGACGTCGGAGACGAAATCTTGACGGCTTCCGGTACTTTTGTCGGAATTTTCGTAATGACTAACAAACTCGGCAGGAAAATAAAAACCGTTCCGCTTAAAGATTGGGCTTACGACCTCGACGGCATAGCGAATAATATCTCGGACAAAACAAAGATAATCTATCTCGCCAATCCCAATAATCCAACGGGAACGATTTTTAATAAAGAACAATTCGACCGCTTGATTTCCAAAACCACCGAAAACGTATTAATAATATTAGACGAAGCTTATACATTATACGCTAAGGAACGAGAAGGCTTCTTCGACGGGCTGGAATACGATTTGCCGAATTTTTTAATACTTAGGACGCTGTCGAAAACTCACGGATTAGCCGGCGCGCGTTTCGGATACGCCGTAGGACCCAAAAACTTAATAGACGTTCTATACAAAGTAAAACTACCATTCGAACCCAGTATGATGGCTCAAAAAGCCGCCATCGGCGCGCTTGACGACTGGGATTTTGTTAGAGAAACGCTTAAAGAAAACGAAAAATCCTTGAAAATGATAACGAAAACATTCGAGAAACTTAATATAGAATATATAGAGCCGAACGCTAACTTTGTCTTTACAACATTTCCTAAGACTGAGATAGCCGAAGAATTCGCTCAAAAATGCTACGCCAGAAGCGTAATAGTTCGCCCGCTACCCGCTTTCGGAATACCGAACGGCATTAGAATCAGCTCCGCGAAAGTCTATGACACCAAATACGCTTGCGAAGCTTTTGAAATCGTTTACGAGGAGTTGAAAAAGAAGTATTCCTTATAATAAGTATTACTAAATTACTTAATCAATAACGCGAAAGCCGCTTTGGAAAGGGCTGTTTCAAATCTCGGATGTATCGGAATTGGCGCAATATCCAGCGATATGATTCCAAAACAATCGCCGCCTCCGAATTTCCAGTCAGGTTGGGAACGACTCATAGAAAGTATTCACGCTAAACTTTCGCGTTAATCCACTTCCTTTTTTTCAAAGCTTGAATAGCAATTATTGCGAAGGCTATCTGGCTCGCCAAAATTCCGTACCAAATCCCTCTATGGTCGAGCGGCGTAGCGTTCGATAGAATATAAGCCAAGGGCGTCTGAATAATAAACAAGACCGCCGCCACCAATTTAAAGCTCCGAAAATAATCGCCGGCTCCGCTTATAACTCTAATAGATATTATCCCAATTGCGAAGAACACGTACGAAAACGAAATTATCTTCAAATAAACGCTCATCTTATCGATTATATCCTGATTGTCGGTGAAAATCCGCGCGAAGTATTCTCCTCCGAAAAACACTACAATCCCCAAAGAAAAAATCAATACGGACAATTGTTTAACCGCCGACTTATGATATTGAAAGACGCGCTCGATTTTCTTAGCTCCAAGATTTTGCCCCGTCGTAATTTCAACTGCGGCTCCCACGGCGAATATGGACATAAAGACCAGCAAATCGACTCTTAGTCCCAGCATATAAGTCGTTAGCACGTTGGCTCCGAAAAGATTGGTCATCCAAGTCAAAACCATTCTATTGACGCTAACGGCGTTTACTTGCAGCGAAGCCGGAACGCCTAATCTCAAAATATTATATATTATCCCGAAATCGACTTTAAACTTTTTAAAACTAATTTCGATTTTATGAAATTTAACAAAAAGAATGAAGTTCGCTATTATCGCGCCTAAAAATTGAGCTAAAGCCGTAGCGAAGCCGGCTCCGAATATGCCCCATTCGGGAAAAGGACCGATTCCAAAAATAAAAAAGGGAGATATAACGGCGTTAAATAAGTTTGCGGTAATCAGTATAATCATAGGTATTATAGAGTTGCCGGAAGAACGTATCATCGCGTTCACTTGAAAAATCAGGAAATTGAAAGGCATCCCAAGAGAAATAATAGAAAGATAAATCTGAGCGTATTCGCGAACCAATCCTTTTATATTCAATATATCCAGAGCGACGGGAATCATAAAATGAAGAGTAGCCGCAATTAAAAGAGCGAAACTAAACATAAAAACCAACGCCTGAGAGGCGGTTCTGCCGGCTTCTTTGTAAGCTTTTTCGCCGACTCTTCTAGCTACAATTATCCCCGTTCCGACTCCAAAGCCCATACCGATTCCGAACGCGAAGAAAAGCAATTGCTCGGCGACTCCGACCGCCGCCATCGCTTCGTCGCCCAGTCTGCTCACGTAATACATATCTACCCAATGGTAAACCATATGTATTAGGAAGCTCGCCGCCAGCGGCAAAGCGAATTTCCTTAGCGACGAATCTATCGGTCCGTTTATTAAATCGACGTTTTTCATTTATTTGTTAAATTCGCATTCGAAATAAGCGTTAATTAACGAATAAATCGCGATTTTGTTGAAATAAAAATTCAGCGTTATCGTAAAATTGACTGACGAACAAAACTAGATAAGAAAGGCAAAAATATATATGACAATTATTCTTATAATCGCGCTTGGAATATTCTTATTTAGAGAAGTATTCACTATAATCGGCTCTTACATTGAAGCAAACAAACCGGCGCAACTAATCGACCCTAAAGATATTCCTTTCGTCTCTGTCGTGGTCGCCGCTCGAGACGAAGAAGAAAATATCGCGCGATGCTTAAAATCTCTAATCCAGAGCGATTTCCCAAATGATAAATACGAAATAATCATTGTGGACGACCGCTCAACGGATAGAACGGCAGAAATTGTCAAATCCTTCCAGAACAAAAGTTCAAATATTAAGCTCAAAACCGTTACCGAAAGCTCCAGAATAAAAAATCTACAAGGGAAGCCGGGAGCCTTGCAAACCGGAATCAACACGTCCAAAGGAGAAATAATATTAATGACGGACGCCGATTGCGCGGTAAATCCCAAATGGATTAGAACGATGGCGTCCATTTACTCGGATTCAAAGCTAGGCTTCGCCGCCGGTTTTACGGCTATGAAAACCAAAGGCTTCTTTGGAATAATCCAAGCGACCGAATGGCTATACCTACATACAATGGCTATAGCCGGAATAGCTTTTAACGCTCCGCTAAGTTGCTACGGCAACAACGTCTCGGTAAGAAAAAAGGATTTTGATAATATAGGCGGGTATTATAGCATCAGCTTTTCGGTAACCGAGGACTTAGCCCTTATGCACTCGATTTTCAAATCCGGCAAAAAAATAAGATATCTGTCTCGTCCAAACTCGTCGGTAGAAACTTTACCTTGCGCTACTATTAAAGATTATCTCAATCAACATCATCGATGGACAATTGGAGCGCTCGATTTGGGCTGGATAGCGGTTCTATTTGTTCTGTCCAGCCTATCCGTATGGTTCGGAATCGTATATTCCCTAATAACGCTTCAACCTATATGGCTAATAGCGTTCGTAGCGGCGAGATTTATCGGAGATTTTTTGGTAATACTTCCTTCGGCTTTGCGATTAAAGCAATACAAAGCTATAAAATGGGCTATCCCCTCGATTTTCTTTTTCGTTCTGATGGAATTGGTCGCCCCGACTCTGCTTTTAAAACGAAACGTGTCTTGGAAAAAGCAAGTATTCAAGCCGAACCGTTAATAATTTGTTTCTAACGACTTAATTGATTTCTCGAATATCTTTCTATAATAATCGAAGAAGTATTCGGGAGATTGGAAATAGGCGTAAAATAAAAATCCGTCTTTAACTAGAACTATTTCGTATAATCTTATCGGATATAAATTCTCGCTTATTAAGATTTTTTTCTCGGTAAAAAAGCCCTTCAAATCCGCCTTTTCATATTTTCTTTGGTAAAGTTCTTCGTACTCCTTATAAGATTTTTTTGCGTTTGATTTCGAGCTTTCAAGCCATAAATTTAATATTTCTTTCGCGGAAACCGCTTCATAACGGTCGCTGACGGCAGAATCAACGGTCAATTTTATTCCGACGGCGTATCTTTCTTCAAAAGTATGAATCGAATCTTTAGTAACAACCATCTCGGCGCCGTAGTCGGTAGTATCGTAAAAAACCGTCCAATCTTCTGGGGCTTTGACGGAAATTTGAGCGTCGAAAAATTTATATTCTTTAAAATTGATTCTATTTACGGGAGTTTTATCGTAAACTCCTATTTCTATCATATTAGCTATAAAATTATCTCTTTCGGCTTTCTCGGGAAGCCCGATTTCCTTGTACGCCAAAGCCCTGTTGTTAAGCGCTTCAATATCCAGAGAATCTCGCTTTATTACCTCCGAGTAGTCCTCGACGGCTTTTTTGTACTCGCCTAATTTAAAATACGCGTTAGCCCTATTATAATAAACTTGCGCCCCGTTAACGCCCATTTCAATCGCTTTTGTATAATCTTCCGCCGCCTCCTTGTGTTTATCTAGTAAATAATAAGAAGCTCCGCGACGCAAATAAGTCTCCGGTTTAGCTTTCGACAATTCAATAGCTTTGGAAAAAGCCTCAACCGCTTGTTTTGGCTCTCTTAAAGAAAAATATACGTCGCCTAAGTTCAGATAAGCTTGGGCGAACGTCGAATCTTTTGAAGCGGCTCTCTGAAAATCTTTAGCGGCTTTTTTGTACTCGCCCATATTGCTATAACATAACCCTCTGCTATTGTAAGCGTCGGGGAAATTAGGAGCTAACTCAATTAAATCGGCGAAATCCTTTAAAGATTTATCGTATTTACGAAGATATAGATAAGCTGTCCCTCTGTAATAAAGCGCCATTCTATAATCGGGTCTTATTTCAAGAGCTTTTGTCAGATACTCGACCGCGCCCTCGTAGTTCTTTTTTTCGAAAGCCTTTTCAGCTTTAGCAAACCAAACTTTCTCTTGCGCTATAGAAACCGTTGAAAATAAAACTATTGAAATCGCGATTATTAATATCTTATTAAGCATAATATTTCCGATGATTATGGATAAATTCTAAATATAGTCCATTCTCCTTTTTCCTTAACGTATTTAATTCTGTCGTGCAATCTGCTCTTCCTGCCCTGCCAGAACTCGTAAGAATCTGGTATTAGTCTATATCCGCCCCAAAAAGGCGGCAGAGGAACTTCCTTAGGATACTTCGCCATCAATACGGCGACCTTTCTTATCAACTTAAATCTGGAAGGAAGTTTTTCGCTTTGTTTGGAAGCCCAAGCCCCGAGCTTGCTCATATAATCTCTCGTTTTGAAATACTCAGCCGACTCCTCTTCTGAAATCTTCTCTACCTTGCCGTCTATTCTAACTTGCCGCTCCAATTTATCCCAAAAATACAACATCGAAGCGTAAGGATTTTCGGCTAAATCTCTGCCTTTTTCGCTATTATAATTACTGTAAAAAACGTAGCCTCTCTCGTCGTAACTCTTTAAAAGCACAGTCCGAACGGACGGCTTCCCTTGTTTATCCGCCGTAGCCAAAGCTAAGGAATTCGGATCTAAAAAACCCGCCTTTAAAGCTTCTTCGAACCAAACTTTAAATTGTTTTGACGGCGAAGGGTCGGCGCTCGATTCGTTAAATTTATAAGAACCGTATTCTCTACCCAACGCCGCTATCGTCTCTTTAACGTCCATCTATCGCTCCGTTAAAATTATATTTATCTTAATAATCCCGCGTTTTTCCCAACTGTATACCTCCTCCCCAAATTGGAATTTGGAAGGAGACTAAGAAAAGACGATAATTTTTTGAACCATACTATTAGACTTTGCAATATTGTCAATACAATCGAGTTTCAAGACAGCCCCTCAAGGTTTACCTTGACGGGAGCTTACGAGACAATCCCTACTTGCTAATTTAGCCGCCATATCCAACCTTGAGTTATCTTATTATAAATATCTTCCCGCTCTCGTAAACTTTAGCGCCGCTCAACTTATAATAATAAACTCCGCTGGGAAGAGCGCCGCCGATATTCTTCAAAATGTAATCGCCGGGAGCGGTTTCTCCGTCTATTAACGTTTGAACCTTTTCTCCGGCGGAATTGTAAATAGACAAATCAATATTATCCCAAGCTTCGAGCGTCATATGGATATTTGTCGCTTGGTTGGTCGGATTGGGATAAACGCTTACTTGAGCTATCGAAGTATGTTCTTTTTCAACGGAAGAAGCGTCGCCGGTGGCAAAGCGTCCGTTGCGAGACCAATCGCTTTCTCCGCCGGGACCTATCGACCGAACTCTCCAGAAATATCTAGACAATAAATCCAAAGCCCCCGGAGGAACTCTCAAAGTATTTTTCCCCGCCACGTTGGTATCGACCATTATAGCCCATTCAGGATATCTAACGTCCTCTGAAATTTGAATGTCGTAAGAACTAGCTCCCGGAATGTTCTCCCATCTTAAAGTCAACTGAGCGTTTTGGTCTTCGGCGCCTTGCGGAGGCGAAAGCAAGTCCGGCGCCCCCGGCGCCGCCGCCGCAGTCGTGAAGCTCCAAGCCGACGACCAAGCGCTGTAACCGCTAACGTCGGAAAAAGCGCGAACGCGCCAATAATGTTCCGTCTCAGGAGCTAACGTTCCTTGCTCAATTTCGCAAGTAGTTCCATCAATGTTTTGCGTGTCAACTACTGTGGAATTAAAATCTTCGCTTTCGGAAATTTGCAAATCGTAACTGTCGGCTTTTTCCGTTGAATTCCAATTCAACGTGGGACCTAAAGAAACGTTGGATTCGCCGTCCGCCGGTCCGGCTAGCGTAGGAGAATCCGGCGCGGTGGTAGTGGTAAAACTCCAAATCGGCGACCATTCTCCACTGCCCGCGTTATTAGAACCGGCAACGCGCCAATAATAAGTCGTCTTCGGTTCCAAAACGCCGGATACCGTTACTTCTTCTTCGCTTATCGACAAATTCTCATAAATAATATCGTCCTCGGAAAACTCGCCGGTTTCCGAAATCTGCAAAATATATTCGTCCGCGTTTCCTATAACCGACCACTCGAACGTCGCGTTCGGATTCACTTCGGTCGCCTCGTTCGGCGGAGCTTGCAAGCTCGGCGAGTTCGGTTTGGTAATAAATGGGTCTGTTAAAGTAAACTCGTAACTAAAATCCCTGTTCTGTCCGTTTATGCGAACGTCGTAAACTCTTACTTGGTATGTTTCTTGCTCGTTTAAATTTCTCATTTGCCAAATCAAGCAATTCGGAATGCCGTAGCCGCCGTAATCCCAGCCTAAACCAGACTCCGGCGTAAACTCTTCGACGTGTCCGCTTTCATCTTCGACCTCGACTTTTACCTCGTTCACTACTTCGCCGTCAATCGTTGATTTATATGAAACTACATCGCTATTGTTAGCCCAACGACTACTTCTGTCGCCAATAGCGGTAAACGACATAACCGACCAGCCGTGGTCGTAATAGCTGGGCGGATAATCTCCATAGGGAAACGCGACATAATCATTGTCTAGCGAACTAATATTCGCTTCCCTGTCGGCGTCGTAATAAAACGCCATTCCGGAAATTGTGTTCGAGCCGTTTATAGGAACGCCGTCCGCTCTTCCGAAAGCTATATATTTCACAAATGGGTCTAAAATCCATCTTCTATGGCCCAGAACATTAACGCCGCGATCGTTCAACCAAGAAATTACCGACGTTTCGGAAGTCCTAGTTCCGCCGCCGTAAAACAAATTGCTGCTAGTTCCGCCGTCGTAGCCCGTTTGAGACCAGCAATGCCAGCTCTGCGGCGGCTGGTGATTTTGCTGGCTGAAGCCGTGGTCGGCGAAATTAGCCACGATAATCAAAGATATTTCCGCCGCCTCGTCGTCGAATTGCGAGTCGTATTCGAACGGCGGCAGGTCGTGCAAGTTCCTGATTCTATTTAATAACGTTAAAACTTTGTCCTTTTCCGATTGCTTCAAAACTCCGGCTTCGCAACCGGAAATATTAGGAGCTTCTTCGTAATACTGTTCGTATTGACCGTAAGACGCGTACGAAAACGCGAAAACCGTAGCTAAGAATATTGAAAATATACGAAATAAAGCGTTTCTCTTAATCATCTTCATACCTCGATTTATTTTAACAAAATGAATTTCTTCTTAAACAAGATTTTAAATTTACAACTTAATCGCATAAAATAAAAAAGACGAGCTTAATTAAAAACTCGTCTTTACAAAATATAAATTGTAAACGCGCTTGACTATTGCCCGATATGTTTCTTGTAAGCTTCGGCGTCCATTAGTTCATCTAAAGGAGAAGCGTCCTCGACTTCGATTTTAACCATCCAGCCGTCGCCGTAAGGGTCTTTGTTTACGATTTCCGGCGAATCGTTGATTGACGCGTTAACTTCTTTTACTTTGCCGGTAAGAGGCGCGTAGATATCGGCTACTGTTTTTACCGCTTCTATAGTTCCGATAGTATCGCCTTTGGTAACTTCTTCCAAATCTTCGTCGATATCGACGAAGACTATATCGCCGAGTTCGCCTTGAGCGTGGTCGGTTATTCCTATTACGCCGACATTGCCGTCCATTTTAATCCATTCGTGGTCTTCCGTGTACTTTAAACCTTCTGGAAAATTCATATTGCTCACCGTATTTTAATTTATAAAGAATTCAATTTTAACTCAAACAAATTTATATATTTTTAGATTTATATAAAAAAGAATTTCGCTTTTATAATTCTCGCCAATTTACTCGCTCCAAATACTTAGTGTCGAAATTTCCGTTAATGAAATCGGGATTGTCCATCATCTTCCTGTGAAACGGTATGGTGGTATCGATTCCTTCGATAACAAATTCGTCCAGCGCTCTTCTCATTTTAGCGATAGTTTCTTTTCTATTCGGAGCGAAAGTTATCAGTTTAGCGAGCAAAGAATCGTAAAACGGAAGGACCTGAGCTTCTTGATAAATATGCGAATCGACTCTAACGCCGTGCCCGCCCGGAAAATGCAAACTAGTTATTTTGCCCGGCGACGGCTGAAAATTTTTGTATGGATTCTCGGCGTTTATTCTGCATTCCAAAGCGTGCAGTTTTGGCTCTTCGTTTTTCAGGCTTAACTTTTCACCCGCCGCAATCATAATCTGTTCTTTAATCAAATCCGCTATCAAAGATTCTTCGGTTACTGGATGCTCGACTTGAATTCTAGTGTTCATCTCCATAAAGTAAAAATTCTTGTCTTCATCGACGAGAAATTCAACCGTGCCGGGACCTTCGTAATCGACAGCTTTCGCGCCCTTTACGGCGTTGTCGCCCATAACTCTTCTCAATTTCTTATCTACAACAGGCGAGGGCGCCTCTTCTATTAATTTCTGATGACGCCGTTGCAAAGAACATTCCCTTTCGTTCAAATGAACGTAATTGCCGTGAGAATCTCCAAAAACTTGAATCTCGATATGTCTAGCGTTATCTATTACCCTTTCAATATAAACGTCGGGGTTTCCGAAAGAGGATTCCGCTTCGCTTTTTGTCGCGAAAAACGCTCTTTCCAGCTGTTTTTCCGTCTCAATGAAACGCATACCTTTGCCGCCGCCGCCCGCCACGGCTTTCAACAAAACCGGATAACCGATTTCGTCGCAAATTCTCTTCGCTTCCTTCAAATCCCTAACGGGTCCGTCGCTTCCCGGCACTACCGGCACGCCGGCTTTTTGCATTGTTTCTTTAGCTACCGATTTATGCCCCATTTTATTAATAGCGTTCGCCGAAGGTCCGATGAACTTTATCGAGCTTTCTTTGCAAACGTCCGTAAAATCGGCGTTCTCGGCTAAAAAACCGTATCCTGGATGAATAGCGTCGGCGTTGGTAATCTGCGCCGCGGATATTATCGACGATATCTTTAAATAACTGTCCTTGCTCGTCGGCGGACCTATACAAACCACTTCGTCGGCAAATTTGACGTGCAGAGAATTTTTGTCCGCTTGGGAATAAACGCCTACCGTTTTAATCCCTAATTCCTTGCAAGATCTTATTATGCGTAAAGCTATTTCTCCTCTGTTGGCAATTAGTATCTTTTTTATCATTTGGGATCTCTTTTTAGAAATTTATTATTCGGCGTCAATTATAAATAAAGGCTGACTGTATTCAACCGGCTGGGCGTTTTCCACTAAAATCTTCTTGACCACGCCCGAAACGTCGCTTTCAATTTCGTTCATCAATTTCATCGCTTCGACTATGCACAAAACGTCGCCTTTATTAATTCTGTCTCCCACTTCCACGTAAGGAGGCGAGTCAGGCGAAGGAGAGCGATAAAACGTTCCCACTATCGGCGAGTTAACTTTATGACCGTCTTCTTCCGGAGCCGGATCCTCTTCGTCTTCGCTTTTTTGAGGAGTTTCGACGACTTCGGTTTCAGACTTCGAGGAGCTTTGCTCAATTCTTTCTAACGGAGTTTCTACTATAGCGCTTCCGTTCTTTTCCGCCGATTTCTTAGATATCTTAATCTTCAATCCCTCCTCTTCAATCTTCAACTCTGAAGCGGCGCTTTCGTCGAATATTTCGATTAGTTTCTTTACGTATTCTAAATCCATTGTTTTCCTCCGTTAATTGTTACGGGATATCGCGCGATAGATACAAAGCTCTACCGCAAAGAAAAAATTATTTATTTACTCTTTCTACGTACTCTCCTGTCGAAGTGTCAACTTTTATAACGTCGCCTTCGTTAATAAAGAGAGGGACTTGAACTTCGACGCCGGTTTCCAAGGTCGCGGGCTTAGTTACGTTCGTAGCCGTGTCGCCTTTTACTCCGGGTTCTGTATAAGTTACTTCCAATTCTACGTTCGGCGGAAGCTCTACTCCGATTACTTTGTCGTCAACAAAAGCGAGTTCCGCTTCGTTGCTTTCTTTCAGAAAATTGATGTCGTCTCCGATTAAATCCGCCTCTACGGGAACTTGCTCGTAATTATCCAGATTCATAAAAAACAAATTCGGACCGTCCTTATATAGATACTGATAGATTCTTTGCTCTATTCTAACAAATTCGATTTTATCGCCGGCGCTAAACCTAGCGCTTGAAAGCTTTCCCGTCTGCAAGTTCCTGAGCTTAACTTGATGGTGCGCCGGTCCTTTGCCGGGCGTAACGTGCGTATATTCGATAATACGAAACAGTTCGCCCTTCAGCTTTATTACGGCGCCTTTTCTTAAATCCTTAGCCGTTCCTTTCATCTCGCTCTCGTTAATTCAACATAATCAAAAAAAGAGGCGTCGGCCGGATTCGAACCGGCGTTAGCGGTTTTGCAGACCGCCGCCTTACCACTTGGCTACGACGCCTTAAAATTACAAAGATAAACATACAAAATATTTTATCCAAATCAAATATTTCAAAGAATTTATTTGTCAAATATAAAAGTCGTTCTTAATTTTGCATTCCTATTCAAGCGGAAGTGGCGGAATTGGTAGACGCGCTATCTTGAGGGGGTAGTGTCCTGCTGGACGTGGGGGTTCGAATCCCCCCTTCCGCACGAAATTCAGAAAATTTTAATAGTAGCTCAAGCTTCCCAGCTTGAGACGGAATAAAAAGAAGCGGGAGACAGAACAATAAGAAGCAGGCAGGGATGCCTGCTCTACCTTCCAGCCTCATTCCCAAATTCTAATTTGGGAATGAGAATAGGAAGGATGAATGCTTTTTCCCCTACTTACAAAACTCCGATTTTGTAAGTCTTTTTCTTTTCTATCTCCTTAACTCCTTCCGAAATTGGAATTTCGGAAGGAGGAGAGCTTTTTCTGCGAATCAAAGCGAAGCTTTCCTGATATTGACCTCTTAATTTTTATTTTTCTCGATTAATAACTAATTTGAATATTATGAAAATCGAAAAAAATTATCCGTTGAAATCGCTGAATACTTTCGGCGTCGATGCGAAAGCGAAATACTTCGCGTCGATAAAAAAAGACGGCGACTTAAAGAAAATCGTTCAGACCGACGAATTTGAAAACAATCGTATCTTTATACTCGGCGGAGGCTCGAACGTCCTATTTACAAAAGACTTCGACGGATTGATTCTCAGCTCCGATATAAAGGGTATGCGCATCGTTGAATCAACCGACGAATCCATAACGCTGGAGGTCGGAGCCGGAGAGCTTTGGCACAAATTCGTCCAAACCTGCGTAAAAAGCAAATACTACGGCGCCGAGAACCTAGCCCTAATCCCGGGCAAAGTCGGCGCGGCTCCCGTTCAAAATATCGGAGCTTACGGCGTCGAACAAAAAGACCTATTCGTTTCGCTGAAAGGATTCAATTTAGCAAAGAAAAAATTCGAAACATTGGACAAAAACGAGTGCGCTTTCGGTTACCGCGATTCAATCTTTAAAAAAGAACTGAAAAACAAATTTATCGTCGCTTCCGTTAATTACGAGCTTAGCAGAAAGGAAAAGTTGAACCTCGAATACAAAGGATTAGCCGACGAAATAAAAAAATTCCCTTGGGTGAAACCAAACGCCCAATACGTTTTCGACGCCGTTTGCCGCTTGAGGCGGAAAAAACTTCCCAATCTCGAAAAAATCGGAAACGCCGGCAGTTTTTTTAAAAATCCAATCGTATCCGAAGAAAAATTAAAAGCCTTGACCGAAACGCATCCCGAAATAAACAGCCGGAAAATTTACGGCAAACAATATAAAATATCCGCCGGCTGGCTTATAGAAAAAGCCGGTTGGAAAGGCAAACGAAGCGGCGACGTCGGCGTTTATGACAAACACGCTCTTATTCTCGTCAATCACGGCGACGCGTCTGGAAAAGATATAGTAGATTTCTCCGAACAAATCCAAAACTCAATTTATGAAATATTCGGAATAAAACTCGAGCCGGAAGTTATCATTTTGTAGTAAAAAGTACTATTTTTAAAAAATATTACGAATTATTTGCTTTTTTGGAAAATATTTAATATATAGAATTAAAATATATTAATAGTTGTTTAATATTGATTGTTAATAACACGGAGTCCAAAATGAAAAGCAAGCTCTACCTTCTCGTTATCGCCTTAGCGATTATCTTTCTGGCTCGCGGTATTTTACGCGCCGAATGCTCTACAATACTTGTCCTCGATATTTCTACTTCAATGAACGAAGATTTGGACGACGCGCTGAAAATCGATATAGAGAAAAATTTAGCTATGGACTGGATTATTTCTTTAAATATGCAAAACTCCGAAGCCGCCGTAGTTACTTTTTGCGGCGACGCTATAGGTTTGCCGCAACAAGACCCAAAACCCATCAGACCGTTCACCGCGTTTAAAGACAGTTTGCTATACGCGATAGACAATCTTCCCGATTTATGCTCCGGAACCAATTACAACGCCGCTTTTTTACATAGAAACGGATATAATTGGTGGGGAGAGCTAAGCGCTTTGCATTATTGCAAGCCCGACGTCGCCCGATACAAACCGGTTATCGTTTTCATTACCGACGGCAATCATTTGTCCAAGTGGGGCGGTCCTATTCGAATCAGTGAAATATTTAGCCTCGCCAAACAGCGAAACGCCCATATATACGTAGTAGTTCTGGACGGCGCCGAGATTTCCGACGACAACTTGGAAGCGCTAAAACAATTAGCTTCGGCGGAAGGCGAATGGCAGGACAACTTATTTATGAATGTAAAAGACCCGAGCGAACTCGACAATATTATCGGTTGTAAAGAATTCACGTCGGTAGAGGAAAAAACGACGCCAAACAAACTAACCGAAATCGTCGCTTATCCTAATCCGACGAGCGACGAAATCACGCTCAACATTCCTTCGCAATACGAATCTTCCGGTTTCATAGCGACCGAAGCTACCGTAACTTTATGCAACTATATGGGCGAAAAAATAAAGAAAGAAACGTTCAAAAATTTGAGCGAAAACTCGGAAATAACGATTTCTCTCGACGACGTCCACAACGGCGGGTATTATTTAATTTTCAACTCGAAATACGTTCGGGAAATTGTCCCGATAGCGATTGTGAAATAGTATAAAACGACAAGAGCGAAATCTCCAGCCTCATTCTCAAATTCTAATTTGGGAATGAGGTTAAAACCTCGATTGTATCGGCAATATTACAATGTCTAATAATGAGATTCAAAAAATAATCGTTTTCTTTGGATTCCCAGTCAAGCTGGGAATGACTACTATGGCGTCATTCCGCAAAAGCGGGAATCCAGTAAAAAGATTTTTTGACGCGCAGATATAAGAAAAGACAAAGCGCTTTTTATTTTTGAGACAATCCTGTCTCACCCCTTTCACGCCCTAAAAAACTCGAACGCGTCCAAGCTGACGCACTCGACGCCGTCCCTTACTTTTCGCTCCGGATACGTCAGATGCGAAGATATCCAGTATTTCAGCGAATTGCGCCGCTTCAAATACTTGAACGCCATCCTCAAATCCTCTCTCTCCTTGTTCAGCTGGTATTCCATACAAGAGTCGCCCCTGAACCAATCGCCGACCAGTTCGTCCTCGAATTCCGTATTGAAGACGAACGACGGCGGCTTGTGCGAAATAACGAGGTTTACGCCCCGTATTTTCTTTATTCGCTTAACCTCTAAACTCATCTTCTCTTCTTTCCAGAACTCCCCTTTTTTATGCTTCTGCTTGCGATTGAACGCCATACCGCCGCCAATCGGCAAAATCTTGTAGTCGCCTAACTTCATTGTCTTATAATCCGGAACCAAGCGAACGTTCGAGCGATAAACGAAGTTTTCTTCAGTGAAATAGAACGGATTGTCCCAGTCGCCCCTGATAATATACAATACAGCCGACTCGCTTTTCAATATTTCATTGACGTCGTTCAATTTACGCTCGACATTCTCCTTGTCGCTCAAGCCAATCCCGAAGTCGCCCAACTGAAACAAACTCTCGCCTTCTATGCCGCCGCTCCTCAGCTTCTCGGCGAATCTGTCGTAATCCTTCCCTATATTACCTATGAAAATCATTTCCCATTCCTCGTTTCAAAAATATTTCCTTATATTAAAAGTCAATACTAATAATCTTTTGGAAAGTAATAAAGAAGAAAAATGATTTTTAAAAAAATATTAATTTTTATCGCTCTTTTTGCGGCGCTTATAACCCGCGCCAGTTCTTTAGATAACAACTCTTCTTACATAGTGAAATTTAAATCCGGCTACGATACTCAAAAAGCCGAAACTACTCTCGGCAAGCGAAACGCCGACTTCAAGCGAATTTTCCAAGTAAACCGCCAGTTCGATAGAAAGAACGAAGTTAAGCTCTCCGCCGCGCAAAAAGACGCGCTGAAAGAGCTTTCGAACTACTTTTTAATATCCGGCTCCGAAAGCGGCGCAACAAGCGAAATACTCTCGGAATTAGAGTCGAATCCGAACGTAGAATTCATCGAGCCGAATTATATATACTCCGTCGAAAGCCCGCCTAATAGCGGCAAGCCGAACGACCCGCTTTATCCCGACCAGTGGGCGCTAAAAGCTATCTGCGCGGAAAAAGCTTGGGAGAAAGCAAGCGGAAAAGACGTATTAATCGGCGTAATCGACACCGGAATCGACTACTTACATCCTGATTTAATCAATAGCTTGCGCGTTAACTCCGCCGAAGACCTGAACGGCAACGGCGTTTTCGACCCTTGGAGCGCGAACGATACCGTAAACGGCGTAACGGGCGACCTTAACGGACTCGACGACGACGGCAACGGCTACGCCGACGACGTTATCGGCTACGACTTTGTTGACCAAACTATTATGAATATAGGCGACGCCCGCCAACACGACCCCAATCCTAACGACGAAGAAGGACATGGAACATTCGTTTCCGGCGTTATAACCGCCGAACGAGATAACAACAAAGGCGTCGTCGGCTTAGCTTACGATTCTAAAATAATTACGGCTAGAGCTTTCGACGCCACGGGCAACGCCGAATCCGACGACATCGCAAAAGCTATCGTTTATTGCGTAACGGAAGGCGTGAAAATACTGAATTTCAGCTTTGGCGAGCCTTATTCCTCGACTATTATACACGACGCCGTGAAATTTGCTAATTTATCTGGAGTTTTCATGTCTTCTTCCGCCGGCAACAACAATTGGGCTTTGCCTCACTATCCGTCGGATTACAAAGAAGTCGTATCCGTCGGCGCGAGCGTCGAAAGCGGCGAACGAGACTCACGAAGCAATTACGGCATGCGATTAAATCTAATATCTCCCGGCAGTAGTATTTATTCTACAGAACCATACGACGATTATTCTAAAAGCTCCGGCACTTCGTTTTCCGCGCCTTACGTAGCGGCGACGGCGGCTCTGTTATTAGAGTTAAATTCTAATTACTCGCCCGAAGAATTATTAGGCGTAATCGAATCTTCCGCTACCGACGCCGGCGCCGAAGGATGGGACATTTATACGGGCGCGGGCGTCTTGAACGCCGGCAAAGCCGTCAACACGGTAGGCTCCGCTATTGTATCAATCCATTATCCTCAAAACGAAGATTATTTCGACAAAGACGAAACGCAAGAACTGCCAATAGTAATTACTTCCTTCGCCCGCTTGTTTGAATCCTACAATATATATTACGGGCTCGGCTATTCGCCCAAAGATTGGATTCCTATTTCAAACGGCGAAACGCGCGTAAAGCGCGACACCTCGGCGTTATTGGATTTAAGCGGCGTTCCCGACACTAATATAGTCGTCCGCCTCGTCGTCAATTTAACCAACGCCAAAACAATCGAGAGAAGAATATCGCTAAACGTTAGTTCTAGTGAATCGAATTTAAAATTCGCGTCGCTAAAAACGCGAAACCCATTATTTAAAAACAAACGTCGAACCGCTGTTTTCGCCGTTACAAATCAAAAATCGAAGTTTTTCATTGAATATAGAGAGCAAAACGCCGACGTCGAATACAGAAGAATAAGCGATTACAGGCGGCAAGATTATTATCATGCATTGTTAATCGACGAAGACTTGTCCGCTTACGATAGCGTAGAAGCTAGAGCGCTCGCCGTTCGTTCCGACGGCGACACGGCTGTTTATAATTTCACTTTCAAGCCGGATAATATAACTATCCCCGAAAAAACGTTCGTTCAAAAGGAATACGGCGCGCCCGCTCTTCATTTGGAAGAAACGGTAACCGATTTATACAACGACAACAAACCCGCAATCGTCGGAAACGACATATCGGCGGGGACTTGGGGCGGCGTTAAAACATACGTTTTCGAAAACGGACAATTCAAGCAAAGGGACTCGCTAAATAACACATGGATTCCCCGCGGAGTCGGCGATTCCAACGACGACGGCTTAAAAGAAATATTCGCGGCGGTAAGCTACCAAAGCGCGCTATTTCAAGCCGCAGACGCGAACTCCTCCGTTTTTTCCGAAGTTTTATTCGCCGATTCGCTATCGCGCCTCTGGGCGGCGGACATGACGGACATCGACGGCGACGGCATCGACGAGCTATTAGTCCACGACGACACGTCCTACAAAGCGTTCAAATACTCTAACGGCAAATATCGAATTATAGCCGAAGCCAATCCGCATGTAATTATTGGCACCTATCCCGGCTTAGCCACAGGCGATTTCGATTCCGACGGAAATTATGAAATATGCTTCGGCGAAAGGGGCGGCAGATACTTTATTTACGAATACAATAGCTCCGATTTCATTTTAGAATACAGTTATCCTTACGTCAACTCTTCCAGCGAACAATACATGGCGTCGCCCGACATCGACGGCGACGGCGAGCCGGAAATACTAATAATGAATTTCGGCGCGTCCAACATTTTCGGCAAAGAAGACGCAGGCGAAAAAATATGGACATACAAAATAATAAAAAGCGACGGCGCGAATAATTATAAAACGCTCTGGGAAGACCAAATATACGGCGTTCGGGGCGGCTTTGACTACAAAAACGGCGTTTCCGCCGGCAATTTAGACGGCGTCGCGGGCGACGAAATAATTCTTTCCGCCTTCCCAAACCTTTACATTCTTAGCTGGGACGCCGCCGCGGAAAAATTCGTTCCGATATGGACATATCCCTACGCCTACGCGAACTCGGCGGTAGTTTACGATTTCGACGGCAACGGCAAAAACGAAATCGGCTTTACTACTTTCTCGCGAACGAGCTTTTTTGAAATCGCCGATTCAAGCGCGCCCAAAGCTCCGCTTAGCCTACGCGGCTACGCCGTTAACGACAAGACAGCCCGCTTGGAATGGGAAGCCTCCGACGACGCCGAAACTTACGAAATATTACGCATGATTCGCAAAGAACAAGGCTATTACGGATATACCGCCGCCATAACTACCGAGACATTCGTCCTTATCGACACTTTAAAGCCCGAACACAATTACGAATTTGTCGTCAGAGCGACGAACGAGAGCTTTCCGAACAAATACAGCGAAATTTCGAACTTCGTCGATATATTCACGCATAATCCCATAAGACCGCTCTCCCTCGACGCAATCAATCAAAATACGCTTTTGGTTTACTACGAAAATCACCTGCCCGAACAAATAATAGAGCCGAAGAAATTCGAAGTCATGACGCAAGCGAACGAATTCCTCGCTTATCCTTCGACGGCGACGCCGGTCGGCGACACGACGATTATATTACATTTCGACGAGAAAATTCCCGACGGCGAGCTAATATTAAACGCTCTGTCATTCCGAGACAGACACAATACTCCGACAATAGCGAAAGAGCTGCAATTCACTATGCATAAAGATTCTGCCGAAAAAGAGCTGTTTCTGAAAAGAATCGAGGTTAATTCGTCGGTCGAAGCGCTATTATATTACTCCGAGCCGGTGGAAAGCGCGTCCGCCCTGAACGAATCTAACTACGAGCTATCGCCTTACGGCGGCGTCGTTAACGTAAGAAATAATCCAGAGAACGATTTCTCCGTTTTTCTCGAATTCGACAAATCTAAACCAGCTCTCGCCGCGGGCAAGGAATACGTCGTAAGCGTGAAAAACGTAACCAACGCGTCCGGCGCGAACATGACTACCGGTCCCGGCTCCTCTATCGGCTTTACATTATACGCCGACGACGGCAAAGACGCTTACGCCTACCCGAATCCGATAAAGACAAGCGAAAGCGATATTGCTTACTTCGCCAACTTACCGCCTAAAGCGGAAGTGGTAATTTACTCTACCGAGGGCGACGAGTTGTGCCGCCTGCGCGAAAAGGACGGCGACGGCGGCGTCGAATGGAACCTTAAAGACAAAAACGGCGACGCCCTCGGCTCCGGCGTTTACTTATTCAAAGTCGTCAAAATAAACGCCGACGGCTCAAAAACCTCTTACGAATTGAAGAAATTCATGATTTTACGTTAGACATACTTCCTTCTTCTCGTTCCGTCCGCTCTGCGGCTGTGCGAAAATATCATTTTTGCAATATCATTCTCCTTCGTAAATGGTAATTTATCCTCCTTCCGAAATTGTAATTTAGGAAGGAGATAGACGGAAATACTCATGGCGCTGTCCCATAAGTAGAATTTTGCTTCCCCTCAAGGTAAACCTTGAGGTTGACGTTTCTTTGGAATCACGCGATAGTCGCGTTTTTATGTCAACCTTCGGGTTTACCCGAAGGGCTCGAAATTCGATGCAATAGAATTTTTAGACAGCCGAATGAGTCAAAATACTACTTAACGTTCGGCTCTAACATTTCCTCCGGCTTAACGAGTTTATCGAATTCTTTTTCCGTCAAAATGCCGAGTTCTACAGCCGATTCTTTGAGCGAAATTCCTTTTTCATGCGCGTTTTTCGCTATCTTCGCCGATTTGTCGTATCCGATTTTCGGATTTAACGCCGTTACAAGCATTAAAGTGTTTCTCATAAAGAAATCGAGCTTCTCTTTGTTCGGCTCAATTCCGGCGGCGCAATAATCGTTGAACATCTTGCATGTGTCGGCTAACAATCTTACGCTTTGCAAGAAGTCGTAAATCATTACCGGCTTGAAAACGTTAAGCTCGAAATTTCCTTGCGAGCCGGCTACATTAATCGCCGCGTCGTTTCCCATAACTTGCGCGGCGACCATTGTCATAGCCTCCGATTGCGTTGGGTTCACCTTGCCGGGCATAATCGACGAGCCGGGTTCGTTCGCCGGTATCAAAAGCTCGCCTAAACCGCAGCGCGGTCCCGACGACAGCCATCTAATATCGTTGGCGATTTTCATCAGCGACGCCGCCAATGTTTTAAGCGCGCCATGCGCGAAAACTATAGCGTCGTGCGCCGCCAGAGCTTCGAACTTGTTCGGCGCCGTCTCGAACGGCAAGCCCGTAATTTTGGCGATTTTCTTTGCCGCTTTCTCGGCGAATTTCTTGTGAGTGTTCAAACCCGTGCCAACGGCGGTGCCGCCCAAAGCCAACTGATATAAATGCGGCAACGTCAGATTTATTCGCTCAATCGCCTTGTCCAATTGCTCTACGTATCCGGAAAATTCCTGACCGAGCGACAAAGGAACGGCGTCCATAAGATGCGTCCTGCCGCTCTTTATTATATCTTTGAACTCGTCGGATTTCTTCTTGAACGTCGTGCGAAGCAGCGCCAAATTTGGCAGCAACTTGTTATTCAATTCCTCCGCCGCCGCTATGTGCATAGCCGTCGGGAAAGTGTCGTTCGAGCTTTGCGATTTATTTACGTGGTCGTTCGGATGAATCGGGTCTTTACTTCCTCTTTCGCCGCCCGCTATGTCTATCGCTCTGTTTGCTATTACCTCGTTCGAGTTCATATTGCTTTGCGTGCCGGAGCCGGTCTGCCATATCGAAAGCGGGAAATGCGCGTCCAATTTGCCCTCGATAACTTCGTCGGCGGCTTTTTCTATTAACTTCAATTTGTCTTTTTCCAACAAGCCTAGTTCCGCGTTCGTTTGCGCGGCGGCTTTCTTAAGTATTCCCATACCTCTGATAATCTCTCTCGGCATTTTTTCCGTCCCTATGCGGAAATGTATTAAAGAACGCGCCGATTGCGCTCCCCAGTAAGCTTCCGCCGGCACTTCAATTTCGCCCATCGTGTCTTTTTCGATTCTCATTTTCATAATACCGTCCAAATTTATATTCAACAAAATAATTAAAAGCTGATTTTCATTAATAACGCGGCTGGTCAATATATTTATCTAAAACCGAACCGCCGCCCGAACTCGACGTATCGGCGTCGGAAGCCGTCAGAGATTCCACGTATTTAGCAATAATATCGAATTCCAAATTAACTTCCTCGCCGGTTTTGATATGCTTAAAAATAGTCTCCTCCCAAGTATGCGGAATCACCGCTATTTGGAATTTCATCGGTTCCGCTTTCGCGACGGTAAGACTAACGCCGTCGATACAAACGGAACCTTTGGCGACTAAATATTTGCTGTATTCGTTTGGATAGCTGATTTCGACGAGTTTGCCGGTAGCTTCGGGACGAATCGACATAATTCTGCCGACGCAATCGACGTGCCCCTGAACCAGATGACCGCCCATTCTGTCGCCGAGTTTTACGGCTCTTTCGAGATTGATTTTCATTCCCGCCGCTAATTTACCCAGAGTCGTTTTCCTCAAAGTCTCCTCTACAGCCTCGACCTCGAAAACCGTCTCCGAACGAGAAGTTACGGTCTGGCAAGCTCCGTTCAACGAAATAGAATCGCCGATTTTCACGTCGTCCATAATCTTTTCCGCTCGAACCTGTATTTTCTTGCCTCCGCCTATCGGCTTGCAGACTTGAACAGTTCCAATCTCTTCTATTAATCCCGTGAACATACTCTTAATCAACTCATTTGGTCCACAAAATCCAAATCGATTTTTCTATGCTCCAAATCTACGTGAACGACTCTAACTTTTATTCTGTCGCCGAACCTCAAAATCTTTTTCTTTCTTCTGCCAATCAATCGGTAATTCTTCTCGTCGTAAATATAATAATCGTCGATTAAATCTCTTATATGAACTAATCCTTCGCCGTAAAACTTATCCAAAATAACGAACACTCCGAAACTCGTAATACCGGAAATCGTCCCTTGCAAAGTTTTGCCGAGATACTTCCTCGCCATATAAGTTTGTACGGCTCGAACCGAAGCCCTCTCAGCTTCCATCGCCTCGCGCTCGGTTTCCGTGCAATGCTCTGCAATTTTACCCAAAATCGAATCCAAATAATTAATTCTTTTAGCGGAAGTTCGACCGTCGGCGTATTCTTTCAATAATCTATGAATAACCAAATCCGGATAACGTCTAATGGGCGAAGTAAAATGAGCGTATTCCTTAAAACCTAAACCGTAATGCCCGATATTTTCGTTCGAATACTCCGCCTTCGCCATCGCTCTTAATATAATTTGATGGGCGACGGGTTTTTCGGGCTTCCCTTCGAAGAGCTTTACTATCCTGTTTATTTCTTTCGAGGAATAATTATTAACGGTAAATTTCACTCCCAAAGCTCTAAAGAATCGCAAAATCTCTTTTAATTTATCTTTGTCGGGGTCGTCGTGAATTCTGTACAAAAACGGATATTTTGATTTGTCCTTGCGCTTTCTCGAAATTTTCTTGATATGCTCGGCGACTGTTTTGTTGGCGATTAACATAAATTCTTCAATCATCTGATTAGCCTCGAGACTTCTCTTTAACTCAGCTTCCACGGGGTTATTATTTTTGTCGAACCTGAATTTAACTTCGGACGATTCAAAATCCACTCCCCCGCTTTTGAATCTTCTCGCCCTTAGCTTTTGAGCCAGCTTGTGCATAGGAATAATAAGTTTGGAATAATCGCCTTTGCCGCTTTCTATTATATTTTGCGCTTGTTTATAATTAAACCGCTTTTTGCTCTTGATAATAGTTTCGGCAATTTTATGATTTACGACGTCGCCCTTGGGATTTATTTGCATTATCACAGAATAAGCCAAACGCAGTCTGTTGGGTTTCAAAGAGCATAATTCGTTCGAGAGCTTTTCGGGCAACATAGGAACAACTCTATCGGCGAGATAAACGCTGCTGCCTCTTCGATAGCCCTCTTTGTCTATTTGGGATTCTTCTTTGACGAAATGACTCACGTCCGCAATGTGAACGCCAAGCTCGCTATTTCCGTTTTTCAGAAATTTCAATGACACAGCGTCGTCGAAATCTTTGGCGTCTATGGGGTCGATAGTGATTATTTCTTCTTTTCTCAAATCGAGACGATTTCTTAACAGCCTTTTAATATCCGGTTTACTAATCCCCGCCGTTTCCTCTTTAACTTCTCCGCTGAAATCGAGCGGCAATGAAAACTCGTCCAGTATCGAATCAAGCTCTTGCTTTAACTCGCCCGCTCCTTCCGACGAAACGACTATATCCTCGACTTCTCCCAAGGGGCTTTTCTGCGGATTGTCCCACCTTACGAGCCTAACTTTCACTTTATCGCCGTCTTGCGCTCCGTGTAATCTTTCGGGATTAATCAGAAAATCGACGTAATATTTGTCGTCGTCGGGAACAAAGAAATAAAAGTTGTTATCGTATTCAATTTTGCCGACAATTCTAACGGGTCTTCTTTTCAATATCTTAATTACCGCGCCTCTCGGCTTGCCGTCTTTTTTGGATTTCAAAAGCCTGACTAACACTCTGTCGCCGTCAAAAGCGGTATTTAAATGTTTACGCTTAATTCTCGCTTTTCTAGCTTTGCCGTTTCGCGTAAACTTCACCAAACCCGCTCCGCCTTTTATCTTTATCGCGCCTTCTATTGTGTTAAAATCTTCTTCGCCTTTAATAGAATATTTTCTTCTTGAAGATTTCTCGATTACTTTTTGGTCGCATAGTTCTTTTAAAACCGTTTTAAGCAAAACGTATTCGGTAGTGTCAGACCTAATTGAAAGCCTTTTGGCTAGTTCGTTTAATTTTAGCGGCTTTACTTCGTTTCTTAACTCGTCGATTATTCCTTGAACAAGTTCTTTTTGTTCGGTTAAAATATCTAAATTCCTCATAACTATCTCTGCCTTTCGCGGCTACGTATTATTTATTCAAAAATCGAGACCGAATTAGTTTTTCCCTTTGAAATCTCCAGAGCTTTTCTCGCGTTCTCTAAAAATTCGTCCTCGCTTTCTCCTTTGACTGCTTCAGCCGCTCCTATACATACCGTTACGTTGAAGCTACCCGATTTATAATTCACGGGGTTTACGGCGATTTCCTTCCTTAATCGTTCCGCCCATATCTTCGCTTCGTTAATATTAAAATTTATCAGCAAAACGCCAAATACCTTGGCGTCCGCTCTGCCAAATAAATCGTAATCCCTTAATCTGCCGCGAGCGGCGTCAACGACGTGGAGCAAAGCCCTCTCAGATTTATCGGAGCGCTTTTCTGGGTCGAGCGACTTATATTTATCAATTTGAATTAAGCAGAGCGAAAGAGAAGCGTCGAAATCCTTGGCTCTTTGCATCTCTTCTTTCAATTTTCTTTGAAAAGCGGGCGTGTTAACCAATCCGGTGGTTGGGTCGTAAATGGCGCTTTCCCTCAAAATTTTCGAAAACTCGAGATGCTCTATTGCCGCGCCGACTTTTTCGCCCAATATCTTTAACAGTTTCAAATCCTTCTCGCTAAATCCCGGCTCGGCGTCGCCCTCGGCGTAAAAAGCGCCGTATATATTAGAACGAGACTTTATCGGCGCTGAAGCGAAAAATCCTTCGTTTATTTTCCGCTCATTTTTGGTTACTCTGTTTAAACCCGTTTTGAGATTTTCGGTCAAAATGGTCTTGCCGTTTAACAAAGTCGGAGCGACCATTGAGTTTTCCAAATCTACGACTTCGCTTCTTAAATCGAAACCATTAGCGCTACGGAAATCTATTACGCCCCAACAATTACGTTCCCAGTCATACATTACCGCCCCTATGTCATTGTCGGGAATTAATTTAGACGCCGTATCCATACCAGATTCGACAATCGAATTTACTGAAGCTCCTTTATTTCTCATCAAATCTTCAAAAGTGGAAATAAAGTTCAATGTATGTGAATCAATCGCCAAGTCGTATTTCTCGGTGTAGTTTTTAAGTAAATCAGCCAGCAAATCGGAATATTTTTTTATCAGTTCCCCTTGTTCTTCGCCGAATGCGCCCTCTTCTGCTGAATCTACGCAAATAACGCCGGTAACAGAGGAGTCGAAATATACGGGAGCGCCCATAAACGATTTTACTTCAGAGTCCCCCTCGTAATAAGGTATTGCGTCTCTCCTAAAACCTTCGTCAATATCGGTTCTTATAATTATCGCTCGGGAGTTAACAACTTTAGAAACTAAATCCGAGCCTACCGGAATGACTTTTTTATTCTGAATTTTCTCCTCAAAATTCGAAACGTAAGACTCGATTATTAATTCCTTCGCTCCTATATTATGTAAAAAAAACAAAGCCGAAGTCCCGTTCGTAGAAACTTTCAGAACGTCCAGTATTTTTAATATAGTAGTTTCGAACTCCTCTCTAGGTTCTAAATCTATACTTTTCTTTTTATCTTTCGCTTTTTGCTTTTCTTCGCCTTCGTTACTTTGCGATTCAAATTTTTCGGCTCCGCCTGCGGCTTCCTTTTTTTTCTCAGTATCCTTATCATTTGTTTCTCCGCCCTGCTTAATCGCGCTTGTTTTGATTGCGTCGGAATCTTCGTCGTTTGCGCCCTCTTCTTCGCCGTTTTTATCTATTATTCTAAATCCTTCTTCCCCGATATCTTCAGTCGCTTTCTGCTCAGGTTTTTCGTCGTCAATTTCCTCTTTATCTTGTTTTGGGACTTCTTTTGTTATTTTCCTTTCCTCAGTCGCGTTGTTTTCATTCACGCTAAATTTCTTATGTTCCGATATAATTTTTACGCTCTGAGTTATTGAAAAAACTAATCTCAAAGCGCTCAAAACTATCAACGAAGCTCCAATTAGCTTATAAGCTATCTCGGTGGAAGCAGCCGTAAAATAAACGCTTAACAATAATATAATTATAAAAATAAAATCGGAAAAAGTTAAAATCTTGTATGAATTTTTTGACTTTTTTGTCATAACGCCGCGCTTTTTTAATTCGAATCTTAATAAATTTATTTCAAAATAACGTATTAATAATATATTCAAATTTAATTAATTTCAAACTAAATAGTATAAATTATTTTCAATCATACAAATTAACTCTCTAACAAACAAAAAAAGCCCCTTCGGTTTTGCCGAAAGGGCTTTATATATTCTATCGAACTGTCGGTATTATTTAACCGTTTGGAAACGGCGAGTCATTACCTCTCCGCCCGAT
>CAZDXB010000013.1:0-83934 GCA_964509335.1 uncultured Hyphomicrobiales bacterium
TGTCGTATCTACCCCAACAGCGTCAAGAACACTCCGGCGGCGACCGCCGAACCAATAACTCCCGCTACATTCGGACCCATCGCGGGCATAATCGGATTGACTTCGCCGTCGGTCTCGTCGGAAACGAATTGCTGAACGACTCTCGCCGCCATAGGCACAGCCGATACTCCCGCCGCGCCTATGCAAGGATTGATTTTGTTCTTCTTCGATAAAAATATATTCATTATCTTAGCTAACAGAATTCCGCCCGCCGTGCTAAAAGCGAAAGCGAACGCGCCGAGAACTAAGATTCCTATAGTGTCGAGCTTTAAAAACAATCCGGCTTCCATCGTCGCTCCGACCGCCAAGCCGAGAAAAATCGTTACAATATCAGTCAACGAACCTCCGGCGGTCTTTCGCAATCTTTCGGTAACGCCGCACTCCCTAAGCAAATTGCCGAACATCAGCATTCCCAGCAAAGGAGCCGCGCTCGGTATCGCTAAAGACGCTACGACGCCCGTAATTATCGGAAACAAAATCATCGCCGTCTTAGATACGGGTTTGGCTTGCGGCATATCAATCTTTCGCTCCTTCTTCGACGTCAGCAGTCTCATAATCGGCGGCTGAATAATCGGCACGAGCGACATATAACTATACGCCGCAACGGCTATCGGTCCGAGAAGGTGCGGCGCCATTTGACTCGAAAGAAAAATCGACGTCGGACCGTCGGCGCCGCCAATAATACCTATCGAAGCCGCTTCTTTAGGAGAAAATCCGAACAAATACGCCGCCCCGATAGCGGCTATGAATATCCCTATTTGCGCGGAAGCCCCTAAAAGAAAAGTAAGCGGTCTTGCTAGCAACGGTCTGAAATCGGTCAAAACGCCTACGCCGAGAAAAATTATTGGCGGAAGCAACTCTGTTTTTATTCCCGTTCTATAAATCAATCCCATTATTCCGTCAGCGTAAGAGCTCATCTCGGACAAAGGCAAATTCGCCAAAATAGCTCCGAAACCGATAGGGATAAGCAGAAGCGGCTCGTACTTTTTAGCTATCGCCAGATATATTAATATACCGGCGATTACAAACATCGCGATATTGCCTAGCGATAAATTAGCAAAGCCTGAGTCTATGATAGGTTCAAAATATTTGCCCATCCATCGAACCTTTTTTTAGTATTTTCAATATTGGTTTTGAAGAATCGATTTCGTCTCCGATTCCCACCGGAATATCGACGACCTCGCCGTCGCAAGGCGCTTTTATGTCGTGTTGAGCTTTCATCGCTTCGATTTGCGCTACAACCTGACCTTTCTTAACCGAATCGCCGACTTTAACTAATATATCGGCTATTTCCACCGAGCCGGTAAACGTCGAATAAACCGGCGTCGCCGATTGTTCGCTTTTCTCCGACGCTTCTTCGCTCGCTTTTTCCTTATTACCCTCGCTAACCGAAGGCTCAACCGTTACTTTGAAATTGCGTATCTTACCGTCCTCTTCGACGACGCATTTGCTCGTAATGGGTTCAAAAATCTTGGGCGGCGCTTCCGGTTTAGACTCTTTCTTTTTCTCTTCTTTCTTCTTCTCTTCTTTTTCTTTCAATGGAATATCTATCTTGCCCCTGCCGGTTAATAGCTTAATGCCTTCGTTCGCTTCTATTTTCTTGCCCGGAGTCATAGCGGAAAGAACCAAAAAGATATTCTCGTCGGTTACCGGCAAGCCTTTCTCTTGCAAAGCTTCTTTCGCCGGCTCTATATTTTTCGGCGCCGCTTCTAATGGGTCGCCCTCAATTGGCGGCAAGTCAAGTTGTTTCGACGCGATTTCGACGACTTTAGGGTCGGGCGGTAACGGCGTCTTGCCGAAGTAACCCAAAACCGCTCTCCCGAAACCGTCGTTGATTTTCTTCCACCTGCCGTACATTACGTTGTTGAACGCCTGCAACCAATATTGCTGACTTCCGGGCGTAACGCTCGTCCAAGCGCCGCCCGCCTCGACGACAATTGGAAATTCCGCCAGAACTTCGCTGTATTTATCCAAAATTCCGGCTTTAACCATCATGTGAACGTTAGGACCGATAGCGCCGCCCGGCATTGGAAAGCCGATAACGCGCGCGTCGGCGGTCGTCGTAGTCGGATTAAACTGATAATCTTTCATTCCTTCGTTGAGAAGGTTCTCGATTTCGTTCATCCACTTGCCTTCGACGTCGAGTTTATAGTTCGTGCCTTTCAAAGCGTGTTCCATAGACCTGACGTCCGGTTGAACGGTTCCGCTAGCCATCGGTCTAACGGACAAGTCTATACCGTCCACTCCGCCTTCTATACCCGCCATATAGCAGGCTACAGCCATACTGGCGGTGTCGTGAGTGTGTTGCCACAGAGGCATTTCCGGCGGCATTATTTTCTTAAGCCCAACCGCCGTATCGTATATAGTTCTTGGGTCGGTGGTGCCGCTGGCGTCTTTCAGGCAAATGCTGTCTATTTGTATATCGCTGTCGAGCAGTTTTTTGCCGATATTAATATAGAATTCCGCCGTATGAACTTTATCGGATTTAAACGGCAAACCCATTAAAGCGATGCAAACTTGATGATGCATCCCCGCTTTTACTATTGGTCTGCCCGTGTTAATCAAATTTCGAGTGTCGTTCATATAATCGAAATTCCTGTCCCAAGTCGTTCCGTATTCCTTCATTAATCGCGCTTGAAGCTCTAATCCCTTAACGGATTGGCTTGTCAAAGTTACGCCCGAAACCGAACGAGTTAGGATTTGCAAATCGACGTCGGGACCAACGGCGTCCCTGATGGACTGCATCGTCTCGAAAGGATTTTCTCTTAAATAAAACAACGGGGCTTGGTATCTCGCTCCTCCGCCAAATTCAAAATGGCGAATTCCCATTTCCGCCGAAGCTTTCATCGCCGGCAAAAAGTCTTTAAGCCTTACCTTTCCTCCAAAAGAACTTTGCAGACCGTCGCGGAAAGGCGTGAACATTACCCTGATTGTTTTAGAATTCTTTGTGTAAATCATTTCTCTGCCTCGATTTTTGTAACTTTAGTTCCCGGATATATTGCTTGGTATGTTGTCGTTATAGCCGAAAGTGTCGCGCCGTCAAATCCTTCCTCTTTTTGCGGAAAGATTAAGATTATCAGTCGCATTATTAACGATAGAACCACTAGTATTATAAAAACCGTAAGAAAAGCCGCAACGCAAATTAAAAGTAAATCTGTAGTTGTCATATACACTCCTTTGACTTGAAATATTTGTTTCAGAGGCTCTAAAAAGATTTGCTGACATAATGTAAATCTTATTCCAATAATCCATATTTACTATAAAATCTGAAAATTTTTCGTAAAATCAAAAAATATTCCGCTTTTGTTGAAAAAAAGTGGATTTCTGTAACCGTTTTTATCGCTATAACCGGAATATACTGATTAACAAAATTTATTATTCGAATTAGATTGATTTGATTTCAAAAAGTTTTGTTTTCATTTTCAATAGTTAGTAAATTTGTATTTCAATAAATTAACAGAATTAGAAATAAGGAGAAGAAAGAATGGCGAAAAAAGATAAAAGAATTACGGTAACCTTGGAATGCACTGAAGCTAAAAAGGAAGGAAAACCGGCTTCTAGATACACGACAAAGAAGAATCGTCAGAACACTCCCAGCAGATTGGAGTTGAAAAAGTACAATCCCTTTTTAAGAAGACATACAAAACACAAGGAAATCAAATAAGCTTTTTAAAAACAAGGAATTGCCACAAGCTCCCAAAGCGGAGCTTTTTATATTTATATTATTTAGTCTTTTATTTTTAATTATTAAGGAGAAAAATAAAAATGTTAATCCGCAAAGAAGACGCGCTCGATTATCACAGTAGAGATAGAAAAGGTAAAATTGAAGTTACGACGACGAAGCCCTGCGTAACGCAAAGGGACCTTTCGATGGCATACACGCCGGGCGTAGCAGAACCTTGCCGAGAAATCGATAGCGACGAATCGAAAGCTTTTGAATATACCGCCAAAGGAAACCTGGTGGCGGTTATTTCCAACGGCACCGCTGTCTTAGGTCTTGGAGATATAGGGGCTTTGGCGGGCAAACCCGTTATGGAAGGAAAAGGCGTACTATTCAAAACATTCGCCGATATCGACGTTTTTGACATTGAAACCGACACTAAAGATTCGGACGAGCTTATTAGAACTTGCGAGATTTTAGAGCCTACTTTTGGAGGCGTAAACTTAGAGGATATAAAAGGACCCGAATGCTTTTATATCGAACAAGAATTAAAAAAGCGTCTTAAAATTCCGGTCTTCCACGACGACCAACACGGAACCGCAATAATAAGCGGAGCGGCTTTGCTAAACGCCGCCGAATTAGTCGGTAAAAAGCTCAAAGACTTAAAAGTTGTATTTAACGGCGCCGGAGCTTCGGGTATCGCTTGCGCTAAGTTCCATATCAGTCTCGGAGTAAAGAAAGAAAACGTTACTCTATGCGATTCGAGAGGCGTAATATATAAAGGGCGCAAAGACGGAATGAACGAATTCAAAAAAGAATTCGCTATTGAAACCGAGAATAGGACTTTGGAAGACGCAATGAAAGGCGCCGACGTATTCATCGGATTGTCGAAAGGCGGAGTTGTGTCGAAGGATATGGTTAAATCAATGGCGGATAAACCTATAATATTCGCTATGGCTAATCCAGACCCCGAAATCACCTACGAAGACGCTCTCGACGCCAGAAAAGACGTAATAATGGCTACGGGGCGCTCCGATTATCCGAATCAAGTCAACAACGTATTAGGCTTTCCCTTTATCTTCAGAGGCGCGTTAGACGTTCACGCCACGGCTATTAACGAAGAAATGAAAATCGCCGCCGCTAAAGCTTTAGCGGATTTAGCTAAAGAAGAAGTGCCTGAAAACGTAAAGCAAGCCTACGGCGTAAAAGAAATGAGCTTCGGTCCGGAATACATTATTCCGAAACCCTTAGACCCAAGGGTATTGACTTGGGAAGCTCCCGCAGTAGCTAAAGCCGCTATAGATACCGGCGTAGCAAGGAAAAATATCGAAGATTTCGACGAATACGTTCAGCAATTAGAAATAAGAATGGGACGAGTCGAAAGAATTATGACGCGAATATACCAAAAAGCTCAAAGCGCCCCGAAAAGAATCGTATTTCCAGAAGGCGACGAGCATAAGATAATTAGAGCGGCGCAACTCTGTTTAGACGAAAATATCGCAAAGCCGATTCTGATTGGAGAAAAAGATAGAATTCAAGAGGTAGCCGACGCGCATAATTACGATATTTCAAATATCGAGATTGTCAATCCCAAGAAATTTGATAGATTAGATGAATATATTGACACTTACTATCAAGAGCGAAAAAGAAAAGGCGTAACCCGTCTGGACGCAAAGAAAAAAATGCTCCATAGAAAGAATTACTTTGGCGCTATGATGGTTCATTTCGGCGACGCCGACACTATGCTTTCCGGTTTGACGATGAACTATCCGGACACATTGAAACCGGCTCTCGAAATTGTCGGGAAAGACGAAAGATATAAGAAAATTATGGGACTTTATATTCTTTCGACAAAATCCAACACATACTTTTTCGCCGATACGACAGTTAACATTAACCCTTCGGTACACGACATTATGGAAATCACTCTTATGGCGGCTGAATTCGCTAAGAACTTCGATATAACGCCAAAGGTAGCTTTAGTGTCTCACAGCAACTTCGGCTCGGCGAGAAACGAGGAAAGCCAAAAAATGAAAGACGCGTTGGAAATAATAAAAGAAAAATGCCCCGATTTGATGGTTGACGGCGAAATGCAAGCGGATACGGCGGTTGTTCCGAGTATCATTGAAGACGCTTATCCTTTCAGCAAACTAAAAGACGGCGCTAACGTGCTTATATTCCCAACCTTAACAGCCGGCAACGCCGCGTATAAACTGCTGACCAAAATCGGCAACGCGCACGCAATCGGACCGGCTCTTCAAGGATTCTCCAAATCCGTCCACGTCCTTCAAATGGGCGACGACGTTAACGACATCTTGAATATGGCGGCTATTGCCGTTGTGGACGCGCAACACAAAGAACGACTATAGTTAATCGCATAGAAAAAAATAAGGATTCTTCGCTTTGGCGGGGAATCCTTTTTTTAATATCCTTCCGTAAAATTCTTTATATTGCGATTATTAATTTTCAATTAATAACACAAAAAGATTCTAATTATGCCCGACCCTTACATTTTGATTATAGCGTTATGCGTTTTAATCGGACTGTCGTATCTATTTAATATTATTTCGAGGCGATTCAATATCCCGTCGGTGTTGCTGCTAATAGCCGTCGGCATAATCATTAACTATTCTTTAGCGAGCTACGATATTTATTTGTCCGAGAAAATCTTTCCGGTTCTTCAAATTCTCGGCATAGTCGGATTGATTATGATAGTTCTTGAAGCCGCCGTCGATTTAAAGCTATCCGCCGAAAAATCTGGTATGATTCTCAAATCTTTTGGGTTGGCTTTTATAGTTCTGTTTATCTCTTCGATTTCCATCGCTCTCGTAGTGCAAAATCTCCTAAACGAACCTTTTATTAACTCTTTAGCCTACGCTATTCCGCTTTCGGTCGTCAGCAGCGCCGTGCTTATTCCAAGCGTGCATAACTTAGCGAAAGACAAAAAAGAATTTATGATTTACGAATCGACGTTCTCGGACATTTTGGGAATTATGTTATTCAACTTTCTTATTTTGAGACCGTCAAGCGAAATATTATCCTTCAGCGGCTTTGGCAATATATTATTAACTATAGTATTGTCTTTCGTTCTTTCCTATTTAATGGTCTTTTTGTTTCAAAAACTGCGCTGCGAAGTAAAATTATTTCTTATGATAGCTATCTTGGCGTTGCTATTCGCTATCGGCAAAAAATTACATATGTCCTCGCTTCTGATAATATTGATTTTCGGTCTCGTAATGAACAACTCCAAAATATTCTTCAAAGGAGCGTTTGGCTATTTAATCGACTTTAACGCGATGGAAAAAATAGCTGACGACTTCCGAATGATTACTGCGGAAACGGCTTTTGTCATCAGAACTTTTTTCTTTATAGCCTTCGGTATGTCAATAAATTTAAGCGTGTTTCAAGATTCGAAAGTTATAGGCATAGGTTTGCTGATACTATTAATCATTTACCTTGTCAGATATATAAATTTTAAGCTCTTTCTTAAAACTAAAACCTTCCCCGAAGTCTTTCTCGCCCCGAGAGGATTAATAACGATTCTGCTGTTTTACTCAATTCCGGCGGCGTATCTTATTGGCTCTTTTAGCGTCGGCATACTGTCTTTCGTAATTTTAGGCACAAGTCTTATTATGATGTTGGCTCTCGTTATAACTCCCGAAGGCAAAAGAAAAGACATCAAAATATATGATTTGGGCGTCGATTCGGCTTTTAGTTTAGCGCGATTCGAAGGCGACAAAGAAAACGCCGAGAACAATTCGCTTGATTAACAATCTTGAGGCGTCACACAATTGGCGCCTATTTTCAACTCGTTCCGCCCGCTCTGCGGCGGAACGCATAGCGAGACGCTCCGCGTCGATTGTCTTTCTATGCCGCGCGGAGCGCGGCTGCATGCTTCCCAACGCGGGAGCGTTGGGTCGAGTAAAATTGTTTAAAAACTCAATTGTATTAATGTTATTGCAATTTCTAACGATAAGAATCTATAAATCGCCTTCTTCTCTGGATTCTCAGTCAAGCTGAGAATGACTTCTAGACGTCATTTCCTCGAAAGAGAGAATCCAGAGACGGAGATTTTTTAGACGAGTCAAATATTAGAAAATGATAATGAATTTTACTTTTGAGACAGACTTTTTACTCGTAGGGATTCAAATTCACCAAAGTAGGTTACGAGACAGCCGCCTCTAAAATAAACTTCAAGCCAAAAATCAAGTCGAAAATCTTTTCATTAATTCTTCTACGGTGGGCGATTCTCTGTATTCCTGCTTTGAGATTCGCATATATAAAGACAGTTCGATAATTATTTGCGACTCCAAATTGCTCATTTTCGAGCTGAAAATATCGCCCGAAGCGAAGGCTACGTACATACCGATAGCTAATAACGACTTTTTAAACAACAAAGCTTCTTCGGAAGGGATTTTATCTTCGAGTAAATCCGCCATTTCCCTCAATCCGACGCCGATTTCTCTTGTATCGACTTCGTAAGCGGTGGAAATGTTGTCTATGTGATACTTCAAAGAAGAAAGTACTTCTTTTAACAAGTCGTTGCGAAATTTATCCGAATTGTCTTGAACGAACGACAAAGCGTCGAGTTCTTGTACGTCCACTTTCTTGTCGGCGCCGGCTACCGCTTGGAATATCCATAACACTGAAATCTCCAAAGTCGCCCATTCCTTCTCGCTAAACAAATCTCTATATGCCATAAACCGTTCTTTTGTTGTTATTAAATCTTTGCAAATTTAAGAAAATTTAATAAGCTAAAATAGAGGAGAGCCATTTTTCTATTTCCTCGACGCTCTTATTCTTTCTTTCGCTATAATTTTTAACTTGGTCTTCGCCGATTCGCCCGACCGCGAAATGCTTTGCTTTCGGATTCGCTATATACAATCCGCTAACAGACTGCACCGGCGACATCATACAACTTTCGGTTAATACTACGCCCGTGTTTTTCTTAGCGTCTAAAAGCTCGAAAAGAGTCGTTTTTTCCGAATGGTCGGGCAAAGACGGATAGCCGTGAGCCGGTCTAATTCCCGAATATTCGTATGATTTAGAACTTTTACAATCCTGCCGCTCGTAGCCCCAGTAATCCGCGGCTACAATTCTATGTAATTTCTCGGCGAATGCCTCAGCGAGCCTGTCTCCCAGCGCTTGTATCATAATAGCCGAGTAATCGTCTTTTTCTTTTTTGAAACGCTCGGCTGATTCGGTTATACCCTTGCCCGCCGTTACTACGAAAGCGCCGATATAATCTTTAAAGCCGTTGCCCTTAGGCGCTACAAAATCCGCTACGGATAAATATCCGCCGCTTTCCTTCTTTTTCTGCTGTCTTAACGTTCTAAAAACGGCTGTAGTTTCTTTGCCGGCTTCGTCGTAAACCTCTATGTCTTCGTTAACGGAATTTGCCGGAAATATCCCGAACGCCGCCTTGGCTTTGGACGCTCTATTCTCGATAATCCAGTCCAGCATACGCCTTGCGTCGTCGTATAATTTGCGCGCTTGCTCGCCGATTTTCTCGTCGCTAAATATATCGGGAACTTTGCCTCTCAAATCCCAAGCTAAGAAGAACTCCGTCCAATTAATCCATTCAGCCAAATCTTTAATAGGATAATCGTCGAATACGTAAACGCCCATTTTTTTCGGCTTCTGAATAAGCTCATCCGTCCAATTAATATTATATTTCTCGCGCCTCGCCTCACTGAATGAAACAAAACCGCCTTCTTTTTTGCTTCGCTCGTATCTATCTTTCAGCGCGGTGTATTCTTCTTTTATATTCGCGGAAAATTCCTCTTTTGATTTAGAACTCGTCAGCTTCGCGACTATATTCGGGGCTTTCGACGCGTCGGGCACGTGGGCAACCGCTCCTTTATAATGCGGCGCGATTTTAACCGCCGTGTGAAGCTTAGACGTCGTCGCTCCCCCTATCAACAGCGGCGCTTTTATACCCGCTTTGTCGAGCCTCTTCGCCGCCGACTGCATCTCCTCTAGCGAAGGCGTTATTAATCCGCTCAAGCCAATAATATCAAATTCGCGCTCCAGAGCTTCTTCTATTATTTTTTCCGTTGGAACCATCACGCCCAAGTCGATGATTTCGTAATTATTGCATTCGAGAACCGTGCCGACAATATTCTTTCCAATGTCATGGACGTCGCCCTTGACCGTCGCCAGCAGTATTTTTCCGGCTTTTCTGCCTTTCAATTCCTCGCTTAATCCGCTCTCGATTTTCGGCGTCAAAAAAGACACCGCTTTCTTCATAATTCTAGCCGTTTTGACGACCTGCGGCAGAAACATTTTGCCGGAACCGAACAACTCGCCGACTTTGTTCATTCCGTCCATCAGCGGTCCTTCTATTATATCCAAAGGCTCGTCGGATTGATTGAAAGCCTCCTCAATATCTTCTTCGACGTAATCGGCGATTCCGTTTACCAACGAGTAAACAAGCCTTTTCTCTACGGAATACTCCCGCCAGACGGTTTTTTTGACGTCTTTTCCCTTCGCTTCGTCTTTTAAATCCTTAGCAAACTCAATTAATCTTTCCGTAGCGTCTTCGCGTTTATTCAACAAAACGTCCTCGACGCGCTCCAACAGCTCCGGCTCGATTTCCTCGTAAACCGCCAACTGCCCCGCGTTCACTATCGCCATATCCAAACCCGCTTTTATCGCTCGATACAAAAATGCCGAGTGCATCGCTTCGCGAATTACGTTGTTCCCGCGAAACGAAAACGACAGATTGCTCACGCCGCCGCTGGTTTTCGCGTACGGCAGATTTTTCTTTATCCACTCGACCGCTTTTATGAAATTTAGCGCGTAGTCCTTATGCTCGTCAATCCCGGTCGCTACTGTCAAAACGTTCGGGTCTATAATAATATCTTCCGGCGGAAAATCGATTTTCTCCGTCAATAACTTATATGCTCTCTCGGCAATTTCGATTTTTCTCTCGTAGCTCGTCGCCTGCCCTCGCTCGTCGAAGCACATCACGACCGCCGCCGCTCCGTATCTACCGATTAGCTTCGCTCGCTCGATAAAAACGTCTTCGCCTTCTTTAAGGGAAATCGAATTGACGACGCCCTTGCCAGTCAGCCTTTTTAATCCCGACTTTAACACCTCCCAATTCGACGAGTCGAGCATAATCGGAACTTTCGCGATGTCCGGCTCGGAAGCGATATGATTGAGGAAAGCGACCATAGCTTTTTCGCTTTCGAGCATTGCGACGTCCATATTAACGTCGATTAATCGCGCTCCGTTTTCTATTTGATTGCGAGCGACCGACAAAGCGCCCTCGTAATCTTCCGCCGCTATCAACTTCTTGAACTTCGCCGAGCCGGCGGCGCTCGTTCTTTCGCCGATATTTATAAAGTTCGATTCGGGACGAACCGCCAACGGCTCTAGTCCGCTCAGTTTCAAATGTCTGTCGCCTTCGGGAATTTTCCTCGGTTGGACGTCTGTTACCGCTTCGGCAATCGCCTCGATATGCTCCGGCGTCGTGCCGCAGCAGCCGCCGACAATATTTAGCGCGCCTTCGCGAGCGTATTCGCCGAGAACCTCCGCCATATATTCCGGCGTCTCGTCGTATTCGCCGAACTCGTTAGGAAGCCCGGCGTTCGGATATAGCGAAACGGGATAAAGCGCTTTTTCGGACAGCTCCGTTATGAACGGCTCCATTTGCCTCGAGCCGAGCGAGCAATTCAAGCCGACGCTAAATAAATCCTTCGCGTGAGAAACGGAAATCAGGAAAGCCTCTATCGTTTGCCCCGTCAGCGTTCTGCCGCTTTTGTCGGAAATTGTCGCGCTTATCATTACCGGAATTTGCGCGCCCTTGGACTCGGCGTAATCGGAAATAGCGAACAGTATCGCCTTGCAATTGAGCGCGTCGAAAACGGTTTCCACGAGAAAAATATTGGCGCCGCCGTCGCCCAAGCCGCGTACCTGCTCTTTATACGCTTTAACAAGATAATCGAAGTCAACGGCGCGGAAAGCAGGATTCTCCACTTTTGGCGACATAGAAGCCGAAAGTTTCGACGGACCTATCGAGCCGGCGACGAAAGCCTTCCCGCCGCTTTCTTCGCTATACTCATCTACGGCGGCTTTCGCTAACTTCGCCGCTTCGTAATTGATTTCGTAAACGCAATCTTCCGTTCCGTATTCCGCTTGAGAAATGGAATTCGCGTTGAAAGTGTTCGTCTCGATAATATCCGCGCCAGCCCGTAAATATTGCGAGTGAATGTTTTTGATTAGCTCCGCTTGCGTGAGAACCAATATATCGTTGTTGCCCTTTTGCGCTTTCTTATGATTCTTGAACCGCTCGCCGGCGTAATCCTCTTCCGAAAGTCTCTCCTTTTGAATCATCGTCCCCATCGCGCCGTCCATAACCAAAATCCTCTCGGAAGACTCGCCGAGCAAATCTTTATATCGTCCGCTTATATTTCTATTGTCATTCATAAACCGCTTAACTTATTTACGACTTATTACAAAAATAAACAATAGAAACTTCTTAAGCGGTATTAACGACGAAAATAATAACTACTCGCTGTCCAGCGCTCTATTCTACCCCCTCCGTCAGAAACTCCGATTTCGGACGGAACATTATCCTCATTCCGAAATTGCAATTTTACGCCGCCGTCCTCATTCCGAAATTATAATTTCGGAATGAGATACGAAGGAACGAGAGACGCGTTATATAACAAATAAACTCAATTTCGCTTCTATCTTACTGGGTCGTTTCGAACGAGTCGAACCGAATAACCGAATCCTTTAACAGTATTGCGTCGAGTTACGTAAGCGTGATTAAAGCTTAGATGTCTATACCACACGCTCGACTCGTTATTCTCGGAAGAAGTCCAGAAATAAGCGTATCTACTTATACCGTCAAAGGAGCCACGGTAGAATCGGTAGCCGCCCGGAAGCGCTAAAAAGCCGCTCGTTCCGAAATTATCATTATCCTCTAAATCTTCATCTTCCCATAAATCCGCCCTGCCGGCAAGCTTACAAGCCTCGTCCTCGCCTCGACTGCCATACGAATCCGCTTCCTCTTGAGACATCCCGACGCTCATCTCCAACTTTTTCCAATCTTCGTCGGTCGGCACATGCCAGCTCTTAGGAGCCAAACCTCGAGGGTCGTTTACCGCGTGCCAGTTGTATAGCTTGCCGTATATTTCGCCATTCGTCGAGTCGTTTTCGTAATAACACCAAGCGCCCTCTTCATTCTCGCCGGCTTCTTCCCATTCGTCCTCCGTTTCGCAATAGCGTATCGAGTCGCCGTTCTTGTAAAGACTAACGTTTAAATTTTTCGCCGCCCATACTTGCTCGCCTATCGTAATGATTTTAATGCTGGAAGAAGCAATTGTTACGCTGTCAATATCAATAAGAGAGTATGTAAAATCGCTGTCTCGCTCAAAAACGACAAGCTCTAAATCATTAACAAAAGTAATAGAATCAATTTTATCCAAATAGAAAATCGCGTCGGCGCTGTCGTTGCCTCTGTAAATCGTCATTCTTGAGGAAAAAGCGTCGTTTTTAAACGCGAGCGTTTGTATATCCCGCAAAGTCTTTTCAGTCGCGCTTCCGTCTTGCAAATAAATCTTTAAAGTCGGCTCTTGAGCGAACAAAACTCCGGCGGCTATGACTAACGACATAATTATTATAATATTTCTCATCTTATTCTCCTATTTCACTATTAACATCTTCTTAGATTGAACCTCGCCGCCGAAGCGGACTTCGTAGTAATACGCCCCCCTTGGCGCTACCCGACCGTTTTTATCTCGGCAATCCCAATCGAGCCGGTTTTGACCTTTGGGACAATTTTGCCGAGTCAGCGTATTTATCCTTTTCCCCGAATTGTCGTAAATAAATATCTCGACGTTTCCGGGCTTGTCGATTTCAAATTCGATAGCGGTAGTTTCGTTGAATGGATTTGGATAGTTGCCTTTGAGCCGCAATCCTTGGCTTTTACTAAATAAATCATTGACGCCGACAATGTTCTCAAATTCTAATTTCTTAATTTCGCCGACTGCGATTTTCTCAGTCGTTCCGTCTTTCAAATTAATAATCAAAGTATCGGACTGACATAGAAGCATTTTAGGAAAGCCTGTTAGAATAATAACGATAAACGGCAGAATTTTCATCATCTTCAATCTCCTTTTAATGCAAAACAGAATATTTTCTATCTCTAATTTATTAAATTTCATTAGATTGTCAAAATATCTTGCTATAAAGTTTTCTCTCTTTGTCCTACGCCGCCGTCCTCATTTCGAAATTATAATTTCGGAATGAGACACGCAGGAACGAGAGACGCGTTTCGGTATGAGTGAATTAGAAAAAAGCGGCTTATTACAAAAAAACTTATTCGCTAACGATAACTGGAACAGAACGAACGAATTCCCTAAGTTTTATCGTTATAAAATAGACTCCTGGACCTAAATCCTTAAAATTCCATATCAGTACCCCGGAATATGAATTTATATTATTCACAGTGAATTGATTGTCTGTAGCGACGCTTTCACCTAAAATATTCGAAACCGTTATATCGGCTTCTTTAATATTGTATCTTCTATCCCACCAAATCCTGACTTTTACTTTTTCCTTTGCGGGCAAAGGATACGGCGACGACATATATAAAGTATTCATTGAATTCACTGATATATCATTAACGCTTGTCCCTTTTTTTACTTTTGCAAACCAAACGACCTGTGATTGCATCAAAGAATCGTATGAATGAATCGTTATTAAACTGTCGTTTTTAGCGAAAAGAACAAAAATCCCGTATCTGTCGTGAGGCTCTAAAGCCTCCCATTCGGTTGGATTATTTTTAATGTCCTCGTTTACTAAAAGTTCGTCTGTATAATTGTTGTCTTCATTGAAATAACGACCAATTAAATAGATTTTATCGTCTATTTCGCAAACGCCGTTAAAGGCAAAATAATAAGCTTCTCTACTATAAATTTTCTCTATATTTTTAGTTTTTACGTTTAATTTATAAAGATGCCTGAAAAAAGTATCCTCTTCGTTATTAAAAATACTCAGAAAAATATTGTTTCCAACGCTCTTTAGCGGTTGCGGCTTGTATTGATAGCCCTTCCAAAAATCAAGTTCTTTTCGCCAAGAATATCCGTTGTCGTTCGATTTAAGTAAACTACAATATCTATTGTCGTAAATTTTACTACCGTCTTCGCTTCGAGGGCTTTTTAGGTTTACGGTAACGGCGTATAGCGCCCCATCTTCGAATTTATCCATAAATATTATGTGAGCCGAATCAAGTACAGTCCTATTTACTTCGTCAAGCGATTCGTCTAATTTATATATTATTGTATAATTGTAAAAAGTTTTAGGCACTAATCCAGGAAATATAAACATTATAGTATCCAAACTAGTTATCGCAAATAAAGCATCTTTGTCTAAATAACCCGATAGACCATCGGAGCATTTCAATTTTACGGTTTCGCAACCGTCGCTCGTATAGGCAAAATTAGTGTCTTTGCCGGTACTGGCTACTATAACCCTAAATTGAAATCCCAATTGACTGTTTTTAAAATAAGTCGTTCCGTAATTTAAAAAATCTCCGAAGTGTCTATTAGCGAAAATGGGTTCGTAATTTTTTTGAGGAAGCCAAGTCGTTCCGCCGTCCGTTGTTTTAACGAATTTTGCGTGGTCGCTAATTCGGCTCGCTTTAAACTTATCGAAACGAACAATATCTCCGTGTTCGGTTCTGCAGTTAAAGTGAGATTTTAAATTCCAAGTTTGTCCGCCGTCGTAGGAAAAATAAATTAATTTGTCCGCGCCAACCGCTACAACCGTATCCTTTGAAATAAACGAAACGTCGCGAAACTCCAATTCGCTTATATATCTATCGTTGCCCGACGCCTTTATTGACGTCGCTGTTTTCGTTTTTTCGTCGATTTTAACAAAATACATTGAATCCAAATTCAAGTGCGTGAAAAATACGTTGTATAACTCGTATATTTCGCCGTTGCTGTAAGCGTAATTCCCGCTTTTTATTGGATGAAAAATCAACTCTGAATTGTCTTTATTAATATCGTATCTATATAAGTCGTGATTTTGACAAAAATATATTTTCCCCTCAATATTATATAAATCGTAGGGTACGGCGCAGTTTTCGCACAAACCTAAATCCCGCATATTTAAGACTGTCTCGTTCTCGGTTTTTAAATTTATTACGCCCAACTTACCTTCGCCGGCGGCGTAAACTAAATAATCGTCGTTAACAGATAAATCTGATTCGAGAGATACGCTTTCTAAAAGAAAATTTTTCAAATTTTCCAAATTCCGCGATAATTTTATGACGCTTTTATCGGTTAGGCAATATACGCTATTTTCGTAAACGGCTACTCTTAAAGTCTTAATTTCTTCACCCAGTTTGTATTCTTTCCAGTTTACGCCGTCGTCCGTCGATTTTATCAAACGATTTGTTTTCGTAGTAGCAAAATAATCTCCTCCCAAATTTACTGCGCTTGTTATATTAAACGTATCGTTTAGGTTTATCTGCGTCCAAGTTTCGCCGCCGTCTATGGTTCTAACCAAAACGCCGCCCTCGCCGTAAACTAAAATACTGGAACCGTTATAAGCGGAGCCGTTGTAATTAGTATAGACTCTGTAATATTCGAAATTTTCGAGCAAGTCGTTTCTAGCGAATACATTAAGAGTTAAAAAGAAAACGAATAGGAAGTAAAAGAATTCTTTCATAAATATACCCTCAATTTTTAATAGTAAAATATACGTCAGCGGGGTATATTCAATGATTTTATACCCCGCTTAATACAATTCAAATATTTATTCGCAATCTATCCTGTCAAAGCAACCGGTTACCCAGTAGTCATCCCAGCCTTTTCCTTCTGGCGGTATAGTTGGGACTTCGGTAGAACAAGTTGGAGCGCCAACTAAGTATTTATTTATAAATTCCTTTTGTAATTTTGGAGGTGAATAATTGTAATCTAAACACAACCTCCAAACTTCGACGCACTCTACTTCATCGTCGCAAGGTTTGATTTTAAGATAAAATCTACCGCCCGGGTCGTCCGGATAAATATCATTTTCAAACCTCCAACATTTTGCTTTATGGATTTCCAATTCATAATATGAATTTTCAGGATCATCGCAAGGCGGATACTCTGGTGCGCATAAAGAATCTGCATTTTCAACAATTGATTCACTTAACCAAGAAAAGAAGTCCGCCCAAGAAATTACCCAAGACAAACAATTTCTTTCTCCGCTTTCTGCCAACGAGTAAACATCGTGTATTTCCACTCTAATTTTTTTTGCGTCGTTATCCCATTTGCAGCATAGCTCTATTGTAACATTGCATTCGTGTATTACTTGCCCGTTCTCCTCAATTACATAAACATCGTTATAATCAATTAACTCATATCCTTGAGGACAATCGGCGTTCAATTCGTAATTTAAACTAAAAAAGACGAGCGATAACAATAAAACAACTAATTTCTTCATTTTTTCCTCCAAAATTGTTATATTTATAATTGGTTATTTTAGGCGGCGTTTCCGAGCCGCGGTTATATTGCGAGTATAACGTCTTAAACTCGGGAACACTCGTTGACGCAATATTTGGACCGGCGATGCGACTTACTCTCGCCGGTCCTTTATTTTGGCAGTTTTAATCTTTGCCCTTCTAAAACCACTATGTTAGGCAAATTCACGTTTCCTCTTTTTCTATTTCCGTAAGTCATATATATATATATGAACTTATAATACCCCAATGCAAATATAAAACATAATTTAATACAAACCAAATAAAATTTTAAATTTTTTTTAATATGCTCGTTCCGACGCTCCCGCGTTGGGGACACATTCAGTCGCGCTCAGCGCGGCATTAAAAAAATCGACGCGGAGCGTCTTAGTATGCATTCCGCCGCGGAGCGGACGGAACGAGGAAAACAACGGAAACGGATAGTTTCAGCTATCGCTAACGTTAAGAAGCCGCTTAACGCAAGCCGACAGCTAAAGCGGTCGGTTAACGTTCAGTCTCATCCTTACGCCTTCTTCCCGTCCTTCGGCATCTTTAATATAAACGGGACGCCGACGAGCGACAGCGCCGCGCTTATTATATAGGTGTAATCCAAACTTATTAAATCGCCTAAAAAGCCGATTAAAAGAACTACAATCGAGCCGCTCATGAAATTCAATGTCATAAAAACGCTGTTAGCCGAAGCGGGATACTCCTTTTCACTGTCCATAACGTAAGCCATCGCCACGGGGCTGTAAGCGAAAACCATCAGCCCGAGAATAATTAAAATTGGGAACAAAACCCAACCGTCCGCGTAAACGAACAAGACCATTATAACCGGCGCTATTAAGGAAACTATGAGAAGCATTTTTCGCCTGCCGATAATATCCGAAATAGAACCCGAAGCGAAAGCTCCTCCAGCGCCCGCTATCTCGATAATCGACAGCGAAGCGCCCGCCAACCATAAACTAGCTCCTTTGGAAGTCAAATAAGTCGGCAAAAAGGACGTTAAAGCCAGTATCATAAACGACTTTGAAACTACCAAAGCTCCCGCGATAATAAATACGGGCTTCAATCTTTTTAGAACGACTTTCAGTCCGTTTACGCTTTTTCTGGCGGCTTCTTCGTTTTTTAGATTAAACTTGCGCAACCTCCAATATAAAACTAGGGAAACGCCTATCCCCAAAAACATCGTTCTGTAAGTTCCTTCCAGTCCCCAAATCGAAACCGCGCCTAAAATAATTATCGGTCCTAAAGTTCTTGCGAGTTCGCCGCCGAGCATAAAAAACGACATTCCCGTCCCTATTTTATCTCCGGCTATGCGCCTTATAGCCGCAGGCGCGGGAACATGATATATAGCCGAGCTAACGCCCGCCAGCAAAAGCAAACCGCACAGAAAATAAAACGAAGGGGCGTATCCTATAAAACTCATCGTCGCGGCGGTAGCTGCCGGCGCTATTATAATAAAATACTTCGGACCGATTCTATCGGCGAAAATACCTATGAACGGACTTATTATCGACGGCGCTCGCACTAAGAATATCAACGACCCCGCCAAAGCGTAGCTCAACCCGAATTTATCGATTAACAGCGGCAGCAAAGGCGGCAGAAAAGCCGTGTAAATGTCGTGCGACATATGACTAAAGCCGATTAAGCCGATTGTCCGAGCGTGGAATTTATTTTTAACTTCGTCCGCCATTTTTCTCGTTTGATTTTGCCGAAAAAAAAGCAACTTAATAAAATTATTCCAAATCTATCAAAATCTTCGCGCTCCGCTAGCAACAATCAAAGATAGATTTCGTCTTAAAAGTATTCTATCGAATTTTAACGCTTAATATTACGAAAACGATATGAGAATAATGAAAATAGTTGCAGTCTTATTATTAATAGCGTCGGCGAACTTCGCGGCGCAAGCGCAGAGTTCGAGCTCGAAATTTAAATTCGCCAAATCATTCGAAGAAAGCGGCGACTTTGAAACAGCGGCTCGGCTTTTTAAAGAGCTACACGAGAAGTATCCGAATAACGCTAACTACTTTGACGGCGTGGTTAGAAATCTGAAAGCGCAGAACAAATTCTCCAAACTCGCTCCCATCGTAAAAAAACAATTAGAAAGAGACGAAACTGTAAAAAACTACGCTCTATTAGGCGAGCTTTATTGGAAACTGGGCAAAGTGGATTCGGCGAACTCCGTTTGGGAAAAAGCGATAGACTTATCGCCGGAACTGAAATCGACTTACCAGACCGTCGCCGAATCGCAAATGAACGCTCAACAATTTCCAAAAGCTATTAAGGCTTATCTCGAGGGCAGAGATAATCTAGACAAACACGACGTTTTCGCCAACGAACTTTCGGAATTATATATAATCGCCGGCGACTATAAAAAAGGAATGGAAGAAATACTTACTCTGTTTTACAAAACCCGCGATTTGGCTTTGGCTCAAGGCAGAATCTCCGCTCTTCTGACATCGCCAAACGCCAAACAATACGTCGGCGAAGTATTGAAAGAAGAAACCGAAGACAGACCAAATTCTTTGATAATGAAAATATACGCTTGGTATTTAAGAACTATCGGCGAGCTGAACAAAGCCTTCGAAATCTATAAAGAATTAGACGAAAAGCTAAACACCGGCGGCAAAGAAGTAATCAATTTCGCTAATTCCTCCAGAAAAGACGCCCAGTACGATATAGCCCTGAAAGCGTACGAACACATAATCTCTATGGACAAACAAAGCAAATATTTAAGCTCGGCTCTTTACGGCTACCCCAGAGCCTTGGAACAGAAGACGTTAACCGGCTCGAAATTATCGCCGGAAGACGCTGAAAGAATAATCGAACGCTATCGCGAAATAATCCGAAGGTTTCCCCAAAACAACCTCGCCAAAGAAGCTCGTTACAGAATAGCTACAATCTCAACTCAATTTCTTGATGACAACGAAACGGCTAAGAAAGAATTAAGCGAAATAATACATAAATACCCTAACTCCAGCTTAGCCGCGAAAGCGCTTAATTTATTGGCGGAAATAGCCGTTTCCGAAGGAAAGCTCAAAGAAGCGTATAATATTTATAAAAAGACAGAGAAAGAATACGCTAGAATAAACGCTAACGAAAGCATAAAAGCCGAATACGGAATGGCGGAAATCCTGTTTTATCAAAAAGGATTAGATTCGGCGCAAAACTCGTTCGCAAGACTGGCTTCCAACACCGACTCGGACGTAGCCAACGACGCTCTGGAAAAAGCCGTCTTAATAGACGACAACAAGGATATGATAAAAGCGTTAAATACTTACGCGAAAGCCGAACTAAACAAAAGACAAAATAAAATAGACTCGGCGTTGAAGCTATATCTATATTCCGCCGATTTAGGCGAAGGAAAGGACTTAGCCGAAAGAAGCCTTCTCGACGCGGCTAAGCTGTATTACAAAAAAGCCGACTACGAAAGCGGTTTGAAGAGCTTAAACCGACTGCTCGAAAACTACCCTAAATCCATCTACAAAGACGAAGCTTTGCTGTTAATAAGTCAGTTTCATGAAAAACAAAAAGATAAGGAATCGGCGATAAATGCCCTGACTCAATTAATTACCGAATATCCCAATTCGATATATTTGGAAGAAGCCAGACAAAAAATCAGAAAGTTAAGGGATTAAAGACTGATTCATAAGTAATATTAAGAGCTTTTCTAATATTTTGGGAGAGGGGAGGGGGGCAAAAATCTTAATTACAGAAGTCTCGCTTCCTTAGGATGACCTCTATGCGTCATTGAGGTTGCCTCAAAGCTCGCCTGTTACTCCTCCCAAGGTAAATTAACCTCGATTTGTTTGCTTTTGTCTATATCGTCGATAGGTATTTTCGGGCTTATTTTGCGCGAAAGATAAGCCATTACCGGCTCTATTTGGGATTTGGGGACGTCCGCCCAAGAAACTTTTAGGCCGTATTTCGAGAAGGCTTGAATGGCGAGTTCTTCTCGTTCTTTCTCTAATTCGTCCCTGATTTTTCCGCCGCCTATTTTTACCACTACGTTAGCTTGCAAACGATACCAAATTATATAAACCCCTTTAGACCATTTAACATATCTATGGTCTAAATCTAATTTGTTCAATTCGCACCACACGTCTTTTTTACATTTGTACCATTCAAGTTCCATAAACTAATCCCGCAAAATTATTACATATCGATACAAATTTAGCAAACAATATACCAAATATTATCGGATAAACGAGGAAATTATTGAAAGCGCGGAAACCGCGGCTGTCTCGGTTCTCAATCTCCTCGCGCTTAAACGCCAAAGAGACAACTTTTCGTTCGCTTTCAATCTGCTAAGTTCTTCCGGCGAAAAGCCGCCCTCGGGTCCGACTAAAACGAGAATGTCGTCTCGGATATTTTTTATATCCGGCTCGAAGCCTTCGGCGTCCGCTAAAACTATGTTTGGAAATTTATCGAATTTCTTCTCGACTTTGTCGATTTTAATCGGCGAGTGAAAAATTGGGATTCTCGAACGCATAGATTGCTTAATCGCCGCTATAGATTTCGCGCGCAATCTGTAGAGATTAACTTCTTTTTTCTGACTCCGTTCCGTTATCAAGGGAAATATCTCCGAAACGCCTAATTCTATCGCTTTTTCGACGGCGAATTCAAATCGATTCCTATCTTTCAAAATTCCAATAGCCAAAGCTATTTTTACCGAAGGCTCGCCGAATTCTTCGTAAAATTCAGTAATTCTAGCTCTCGTTCGACCTTTGTCGATTTCATCGACAACCGCTTTCGCCGCCAAGCCTTCGCCGTTTACGACAAAAAAAGAATCGCCGGCTTTTAAGCGCAAAGCTTTTAAGTGCTTGGCTTCTTCGCCGGCGATTCTAACTATAGTATCAGATTTACTTAATTCTCGACTATACAAACATTCCATTATCTCGATACAATTAGTTTTTTAACGGCGTAACCTAAATACGAATCGACCAAAACGAAATATTCTCCGCCCGGCAAATCCGATACGTTCAATTTAACTTCGTTCGAGCCAAACGCCAAATTTTTATTTAGCTCTTTCACGATTTCGCCGTTAATATTATATAAGTTCACCGTTACGTCGCTCGCTCGCTCAAGGTAAACGCTCAAGTTAACCAAGTCGTTGGCGGGATTGGGCGTTATTTCGCTTAAACGAATTCGCCCGTCCAATTGCGATATTCTATCTACGCCAGACGGATTTTCTTCAATCGGAACGAAAGCCGCGTAAACGTTCAAGTCTCCGTCGCCGCTTCTTCCGTCAGCCCACACGGGTATAGCGTATCCTTTCGTCGTCAGCAAAGCGTTGTATTCTCCAATTCCGAAATCACTGTTCATCTCGCCCACAGTGTTAAAATCGGTAGGCTGAGTCGTAACCTTGAAATTCTCTCTGAAATATTCTCCTCCGTTAAATGAATACGCCATATAATAATCGGTTTCCGCGTCCGCCACGTCGTTTCTTCTGTCGTACCAAGCTAAAACGACTACGCCGTTCGGATTAACGTCAACCGTCGAGTAAAATTGACAATTGCGTTTTTCTTTCATATCGTTGTTTACAACGTAAGGAGAGTTCCAAGTTTCGCCGCCGTCGGTGGAACTTGTAAAGTAAATGTCCAAACCGTTCTCGTCGTTTCCTTCCAAACCGACTGCCGTAAAGGTTACGTATATATTGCCGGAATGGTTTCCGTTCGACTTATCGATTTTCATTTGCGGGCAAGGATACAGCCTGTCGGGATTCAATCCTTTGAATTCTTCGTATTGGTCTCCCGGTATCATCTTGCCGCCGGCGAAGTAGAAATCGCATATCTTAGTCTCGGGAGCGAAAGTTCTGCCTCCGTCGGTAGAAACTGTGTGGTATAGCGAATTTTGCTCGTTATCCACCGTCCCCCAGAATACTACGTGCACGTCTCCGTCCAAATCCACGTCTATTTGCGTAAACTGCGCCACTGCGTAATCGTTTTTATTCGCTATCGCCGGTTCGTCCGTGAATACGGAAGAGTCGGGACTCTTGCGATAAACTTGCATCTCGTAGCCGCCGGTTTCGCTCATACTCGTCAAAGACAAATAAACAGTGTTTCTATACTCCGAATTTGAACGGTCAACAGCCATCCATTGCTTATCGTAGAAGTTCGTTAATCCGTATGTTTGATTTTGCTGGAACTTCGCTTGTGTATATGCTATATACTCGTCGTCTTCTCTTTGCCAATCGCCGCCGCCGTTCTCGGAATACGCCCAGTGCATCGAATTATAAGTCGAATCTGGCATCATTCCGCTCATCTTCATCGACATATATATCCAAGACATATAAGCCGTGCCCTCGTTGTCGAACACTAATATAGGGTCTCCGCCGCCGGCGGGCATCAGGTCTTCTCTTTTCAACTTGTTTTTAAACTCGCTTTTCGCCCAAGTCTCGCCGAAATCGGTCGTATAATATACGGGGCAAAGCATCATCTCGCTTATATCGCCGCCGTACATAGCGTTCTGGTTCATCCTAATAGGACTAATAATTATATTATTAGAATCGGTTGGATTAATCGCGGCGTGAATCTCCGATTCGGGAAGTTCGTCTTCGGAAACCGAAGTTTCTCTATTGCCCAAAACTTTGCTTTTCGATTCTTTTTTCTCGAATTTCTTGAACGAACCGATTTTTCCCGTTTTCTGATATTCAATGGCTTCTTCCGGAGTTATCTTGAATTTCTCCTCTATCATAAATTCAATTCCTGGATTTTTCTCGGCTTCTTCGCTTTCTTGCGCGAAACCTAACGAACTCACAGTTACCGATAAAACAACCGCCAAAATCAACAGCTTATAGAATCTCTCAAAATACTTCATTTTTTACCTCCAAAAATCTAAACAACATTTCTTACTTTATTTTTTAATTCCGCGAAACTAGTTTCCTTTAATAACAAACTACACAAAATTTGATTTTTTGTTCCAAAAAAATTGAAAAAAGAGTCGATTCGATTTTACAAAACTTTTGGTTATTTCGCTTCTAAGATATATTTTTATAAAATACAAAGAAACGGACGATTAGATATGGCAAAAAAATCCAGTTTTTTTAAAAACTACAACTACAGACAAACTCTGCAGTATTATCAAGACCAAGAGGAGGACAAAGGCTCTTGGTACGTTAAGATATTAATTTTCTTAACGACTCTTTTGCTGCTAACGTTTTTCTTTTCCGTTCACTTCGACTTTGAAACCAGCCAGTCGCTCGAATACAAAACTATTCCGGGTTATATGTGGACGGGACCGAAAATCGTAGCCGATTACAATTTCCCGATTTTTAAAAACTATAACGAATATCAATCCGAAGTAAACAAAGCTAAAAAACAAACGCCAAAGGCATTTGCCTACGACAAAGACGCCAAGAATAAATGTTTAAAGAAGTTGCAAAAAATTTACGCCAATCTTTCCTTAATGTGTAAAGACACAGTGGAAATCAATACCGACGAAATTGAAGAATCGATTATCGACGAATTCAGAAAAATCAAAGACAAAAACTGCGAAACGAACGTAAAAAAGATATACTACAATCTAGCGGCGTTTATGAAGAAGGTTTACAAATACGGTTTCATCGACGTATCCCTATCGTCGATTGAACAACAGGAAATAGCGGCGCATTTCAATCCGAACGTTAAGAAATATTATAAAAAAGAAACCTTAACGGATTTGAACAAATTGAACTCTGAAGCCAAAGACTATCTATCCAACATAGTTTCTGAAGAAGCTATGCCGACGGCGTTGGAAATAGTCAACCATCTTAGTTTCCCAAATCTTCATTTTTCCAGCGAGCTAACCGACAAGGCTAAAGAAGCCGCCGCCAAATCTGTGCCGCGACACGAAGGAATAGTTCGCAAAGGAGAAGTAATAGTCGCGAAAGGGCAAGTCGTATCCGAGGAAATTCTTAAAAAACTCTCCTCTTACGAAAAATCTAAGTTGCTAAAAAGCGACGTGGTTTACTCTTTCTGGTCGTTTCTCGGAGGCTTCCTGCATTCGGGAATCATATACGGACTGCTCCTTATTTATTTATTCTTTATTAGAAAAAGAATTTTCTCCGACAATTTCCAATTGTCGTTACTTTCTTCGTTGCTAGTGCTGTCGGGCTTTTTGTCTTGGCTTTCCATTACAATTCCGTCCGACTTGCCGATTGAATTGGGGATTTTCATTCCGGCGTTCGCTATGCTGGCGGCGATAGTATTCGATTCCAGAACGGCTTTCTACACTACTGTAACAATGGCGCTGCTTGTTTCGGGCATTAGAGGAACCGATTACAGCTCCGGTCTAATCCTCCTATTCGCGGGAGCGATGGCGGCTTACACCGTAAGAGACATACAAAACCGCACCCAAATGTTTCAATCGATTTTCTACGTTTTCATCGGTTTCTTGATTGGAATAGCCGCGTTCTCACTCGAGCGAACGGCGGAAATAAGCTCGAGCTTAAATCAGATTATGATAGCGGGGCTTAACGCCGTTGTTTCGCCCTTGTTAACTTTCGGAGCGCTTCTATTGCTCGAACGCTATTCAAATATCACCACCGACCTAAGATTACAAGAATTCGATAAACAAAATCACCCATTGTTAAATAAACTAAGCGAAGTGGCGACTGGAACTTACCAACACACATTAGCAATAGCGCACCTAGCCGAAAGATGCGCCGGAGCTATTGGAGCGAATCCTTTACTCGCTAAAGTCGGGGCTTTGTATCACGACATAGGCAAATTATCAAAACCCGAATATTTCGTCGAAAACCAAATTGAAACCGAAAACAAGCATAATCTCTTAACGCCTCAAAAAAGCGCCGAAGCGATAAAACGACACGTTACCGAGGGCATTAAGTTAGCGCACGAATATAATTTGCCGCAAAGAATAATTGATTTTATTCCGACTCATCACGGCACGACTTTAATAAAGCACTTTTACGCGACGGCTCTCGAACAAGCCGAAGACCAAAACGAAGTAAAAGAAAAAGATTTTCGCTATCCCGGTCCTAAACCTTCCAGCAAAGAAACCGCTATCGTTATGATATGCGACTTCTCTGAAGCGATATCTAGACTCGTTGGCAACAATAAAGAAAAACTTGAAAAAGAAATAGATAAAAACATAAGAGAAAGATTGCTCGACGGTCAATTCGACGAAGGCGATTTAACGCTTAAAGATTTGAAAATAATCAAAGGCGCTTGCGTTAAAAGCCTTCTGGGCTCGAGCCATAAGCGCGTTGAATATAAGGAGGCGCCGCAAAAGCCAGATTCCGGCAACGCCGACTGATAAAATGAAAAATAGAACAAAAAATATTGAATCCTCCTTGCCTTTCGGCTATAAAAAGGAGATAAACGCCTATATTAACTATATTTCTTTGGAAAGAGGCTTATCCGAAAACACCAAGCATTCTTACGAAAACGACTTAACCAAGTTCGCCGAATATCTAAACGGCAACTCAAAAGCCGATTACAAAACTTGTTCTCACGAAGATATCAGCGATTTCCTATCGACGCTAAAAAATATCGGTTTGTCGGCTAACAGCCGTTCGAGATACCTGTCTTCTATCAAAGGCTTTTTCAAATTTCTGCTATCGACGGGTAAAATCGAAGCGAACGTCTCGGAAATAGTGGAAACTCCTAAACTGGAAAAGAAACTCCCCGACGCTCTAGATATCCAAGAAGTCGAAAAAATAATGGAGCGCCCCGACGTAAAAAAACTAGCCGGCATTAGAGACAGAGCAATCCTTGAAACTTTATACGCTTGCGGCTTAAGAGCCTCCGAACTGCTAAACTTAAAGCAGAGAAACATACTCTACGAAGCCGAAGCCGTCAGAATTTTCGGCAAAGGCTCAAAAGAACGAATCACTCCTATAGGAAGCTCCGCTTTATATTGGATAAACGAATACAAGATAAAAGCGCGCCCCCGTTTCAATAAAAAAGGAACGGCAGACGACGTCTTGTTCCTTAACCAAAGAGGCTCGAAGCTATCCAGAATGGGACTCTGGAAAATAATCGCCAAATACGCCGAGATGGCGGATTTGAAAGGACGCGTCCACCCGCACACATTCAGACACTCATTCGCGACGCACTTGCTTGAAGGCGGCGCGGATTTGAGAGCAGTGCAAGAAATGCTCGGTCATTCGGACATTTCAACGACTCAGATTTATACTCACTTAGACAGAGAATATATAAAGGAAGCGCACAAAACATTCCATCCGCGAGGATAGTTTTTTTGTTCTTTAGAAATACGTAACTTTGTTTGTAATTTAAAAAAACGTATATTAAAAGGTAAATTAGATTCAAAAAGAGCCGAAGAAAATATAATCGATAGTAAATCGAAAAAGAATATAAGACGGCGGCTGTAAAACAAGGAATACTCTTAATAACCTGATGAGAAAAAAAGAAAAACCGACCTACGAAGAGATAGAAAGACGTTTGGAAAACGCCGAAGCGGCTTTAAGATCTTTGCGAGAAGGCCAGATTGACGCTATAATAGGCGAACGCGAAAATTTGGTAGTTAAGCTCGCCGAAGCCGAACGTCGCGAAGCTCATATAAAACAGATATTAAACTCTATACGTAACGCGGGCAAACTAATGGTTAGAGAAAACCAACGCGAATTATTAATTAAGGGCGTCTGCGACAAACTTATAGAAACCAGAGGATACAACAACGCTTGGATAGCTTTAACGGACGGCGATAATAACGTAATTCTTACAGCTTCTTCCGGATTTGAAAGCGAATTCGAAAGAATGCAGAAAAAGCTTGGACGCGGCGAATTTACTAAATGCTTCAAAGAAGCCTCAAATAGAGACGAAACAATAGTAGTTGACAATCCTAAAGACGAATGCCGAGACTGTCCGTTATCCAACGAATATGAAAATTGCTCCGGTTTGACTCGAAGACTATCTTTCGAAAAAAACGTTTACGGAATAATCACCGTTTCTATACCCAAAAGTTTCAGTAAAGAAAAAGACGAACTAGTCTTATTCGAAGAATTAGCTAAAGATTTATCTATCGCTTTGCATAACATAGAAATCGAAGAAAAACGAAAATCCGCTGAGGAATCGTTAAGAAAAAGCGAGAAGAAATACCGCTCTTTATTTAACACAATGAACGACGGAATCGTTTATCAAGACGCCAAAGGAAATATAATATCGGCTAATCCGGCGGCGGAAGAATTACTCGGTCTAACTCTAGACCAAATGATGGGTCGGAAATCGATAGATAAGCGCTGGAAAGCGATAAAAGAAGACGGCTCGGAATTCCCCGGCGAAGAACATCCCGCTATGATTTCGCTCAAAACCGGCAAACCTGTTCACGATATGATAATGGGAGTATTCAATCCAAAATACGAAGATTATACTTGGTTAAGCATTAATTCTACGCCTATGTTTAGAGAAAACGAGAATAATCCTTTCCAAGTTTACGCTACTTTCAGAGATATTACCGAACGCAAAAAAGTCCAAGAAAAACAAAGAAAACTATCTAAGCGAATAGAAGCCGGTTTAAGAGCGGGTAATTTAGCTTGGTGGGAAATGAGATTACCTTCCGGAGAAGTAATTTTCGACGATAGAAAAGCCGAATTACTTGGATATTCGCCTTCGCGATTTAAAACTTATCAAGATTTTACGGATTTATTGCATCCCGACGATTACGAATTAGCGATGCAAGCTATGAGAGACTGCTTAGAAGGAAAAAAAGAAAACTACGAGGTAGAATATAGAATTAAAAAAAGCGACGGAGCATACAAATGGTTTAAAGATACTGGAATCATTACCGAACAAAACAAAGAGAACGGCACAGTCGTATTGATTGGATTAGTCGAAGACATCGACGCACGCAAGATAGCCGGGGAAACTTTACGCGAAAGCGAGCAGAAATTCAGAGATATTTTCAATAACTCCAGCGACGCTATATTTATTCACGACCCGGAAGGAAATTTTTTAGAAATCAACGACATCGTTCTCGAAAGATATGGTTATTCGAAAGAAAAGTTATTACAAATGACTCCTTTGGATATTGACGCCGCCGAATTCGACGAATCATACGAAGATAAAATTAAAACTCTGAAAGAAAAAGGGCGAATAGTTTTTGAAGGCGTTCATAAAAGAAAAGACGGCTCGGAATTCCCCGTCGAAGTTCACAGCAGAACAATCGAATACGAAGGGAAACCGGCTATACTCAGCGTAGTCAGAGATATCTCCGAGCGAAAACAAGCGGAAGCGAAACTAAAAGAGCAAAAGGAACTATTAGACGAATCGCAAAGGCTTGCCAATTTAGGAAGTTGGGAATTAAATCTTATCGACGATAAACTCATTTGGTCCGACGAGGTTTACCGAATTTTTGGATTACAGCCGCGGGAATTTGACGCGACCTACGAGGCGTTTCTCGAAAGCGTTCATCCGGAAGACCGAGAAAAAGTTACGAACGCCTACGAATCGTCGTTGGAAAAAGGACAGGAAAGTTACGAAATAGAACATAGAATAATTAAAAAAGTTTCGGGCGAAATTCGCTACGTTAACGAAAAGTGCTATCACATAAAGGACGACGAGGGAAATGTTCTCAAATCGATAGGAATGGTTCAAGACATTACCAAGCAGAAAAAAGCCAAGGAAGAACAAAAACGTTTGTTCAAAGAACTTCAGAAATCCGAAAAGAAATTGAGAGAATTAAACGCGAGCAAAGATAAATTCTTTTCGATTATCGCCCACGATTTAAAAGGACCGTTTGTTTCTTTCTTGCATTTATCCGAGTCGCTAAAAGAAAATTACGAATTCTTAAACGAAGAAGAAATCCGTCAGTCTGTCGATACTATTCATAAAACTTCTAGAAACCTTTATAAGTTACTTCAACAATTGCTTGATTGGTCCCGAGTACAAACTAATAGAATAGACTTCAAACCCGACAGATTCGACATATACGAACTAGCGATAAACAACGCTATGCTTTTCCAAAAAAACGCCGAACAGAAAAATATAACATTGGAAACCATGGTCAAGCCGAACACCTTAGGACGTTTCGACTATCAAATGATAGACGCCGTAATAAGAAACTTACTCTCAAACGCCATTAAATTTACCGATGAAGGCGGCTTAGTAGAAATTAAAAGCGAAACCTTAAACGACGGAATAAAAATAACAGTAAGAGACACAGGGGTGGGAATAGACAAAAAGCATATAGATAAATTATTTTCGATAGAAGAACAATACGTAAGACAAGGAACTAAAAAAGAAAGAGGCACCGGTTTAGGACTGATATTGTCAAAGGAGTTCGTAGAAAAAAACAAAGGGAAATTAGAAGTTAAATCCGAAAAAGGAAAAGGCTCGACTTTCTCTTTCACTTTACCGTCAATAAATACATAACAAATTATGCCGTTAGACGTAAACAAATTTCTAAAGTCCTGTTCGATTTGTCCGAGAGAATGCAAAGTTGATAGAACCGCTTCTTCGTCCGGCGACTGCGGAATGGGGGCGGCTATGAAAATCGCTTCTTACGGTCCCCACTTTGGCGAAGAACCAGAAATAGTCGGATACGCTGCCTCAGGAACTATTTTTCTGTCAGGCTGCAATTTACTATGCGCTTTCTGCCAGAACTTCGATATTAGCCATATTAAAGAAGGAAGATATATTGACGAAAGCTCTTTAGTCAGAATCATCCTCGAAATGCAAGCCGCTCATTTCTCCAATATCAATTTAGTAACGCCGACGCAATACACCCCTCAACTTATTAACGCAATCGATAAAGCCAAAAGCTACGGATTAAAAATTCCGGTAGTTTACAATTGCGGCGGCTATGAAAAAGTAAACACCTTGAAACTTTGGGAGGGACTAGTCGATATTTATATGCCAGACCTGAAATTCTTCTCCCCGGAAAAAAGCGCGTTATACGCCAACGCCGAAGACTACTTTGAAAGAGCGTCAAAAGCTATTCTCGAAATGCAAAGACAAACAGGCGATTTGGAAATTAAAAATGGAACGGCTACGAAAGGATTGCTCATCAGACACCTCGTATTGCCTAATAATCAGTCGGACACTAAAGAGATAATTGATTTCGTCGCGGAGAATTTGGGAACGAATACTTATCTTAATCTTATGGACCAATACTATCCTTCATACAAAGCGAGCGAATATCCGAAAATCAACGGAAGAGTGGATAAAAAAGAATTCGAAGAATACGTCCAATACGCCAAAGACAAAGGATTCAAAAGACCGGACTACCTATTCGCCCTCTAAAATCCATTTGACTATATCGTCTATTACGTATTCCGCCACGTGATTTTCTATATAATATTCCGAAGGCGAGCATTTGCCGCTTCCTTCCATAAACAAATGATTCAACTTTGGATATAATTTATGTTTAACCTCGTCGTCGCGTTCCCGCAAAGTATTTTGCCAATTATAAAACTGATTTTTATGCACTTGATAGTCTCTGCTCCCGTGCAAAACAAACATTCTCTCGTCAATTTCTTTAGCTTCTTTAGCCGGATGATAATCTCTAATATCCAACCAATATTTAGCCGGCAAATTCATTGGTAAAAGTTCCGACGGTATTTTTTCGTTCTTTTTTAATCGCTCCAGCCTTCTCAATTTAGTTTTTAATGAATCCAGCTCCGCTTTCTCCTCGTCGTCCAACCCTTCGCTCAATTCAAAAACGTAGCGGTACTGTTGCAAAAGATTCTTGTGTAGCGGTTTGCCGCTCGCCGCCATTACGATATAACCTTCGGGCGAAATGTATTCCGCAATTCTCGGTATAGCCATTCCTCCCAAACTATGACCGAGTATAAAAATTTCGTCGTCGTCGATAACTTCAAGCTCTTCTAATGTCTTAAAAGCTTCCACGGCGTCTTGAACGGTTTCTTCGTATAACGTAAGCGAGTCAACCAGAGCCGCCGCTTTCAATTGATGCGCTAAAGTTCTTTTATCGTATCTGAAAGCCGCTATTCCCTTTGAAGCCAAACCCCAAGCTAAATCGCGAAAAGGCTTGTTAGGACCGATTGACTCGTCCTTGTCGTTCGGACCGGAACCGTGAACTAAAATAACGGCGGGAACCTCGTCGTCCTCGGCTTGCTTAGGCAAAGTTAAAACGCCCTTCAGCTTCCAGCCTTCCACTCCGAATTCAATCTCTCTCTCTTCGAATTTCGTCGTATCTACGTATTCGGACGGTCGAAACTCCACGAAACTATAGTTTCTCGACATAAAAAAACCGGAAACTTGATAATCCGAATTAAATACAATCCTAAAATCTAAATACAGCTTTTCGAACTTGCAAGTAAGAACGGCGGCTTCGTGTTCTTCCAGTTTCAACTGCTTTCTTTGAACTATCTCCTTGAACTCGCCCGACTGTTTTTTTAAATTACCCCAAATGCTTTTTATTCGTTCGACTGGAAACACCGATTTCATCTTTGCGTCGAATTCGGAGTATATCTGCTCGTAGTTGCCGGAACGTAAATTATCAATTATCCTTTCCGACTTAGTTATATACTTCGACTCAACTTGCGCCGCCAAACTCGAAAAGCTAAAAAATAACGCTAAACTTAAGATTAATAACTTTTTCATAACCAACTGTATTTTATGTTTTTGACCTAAATTTATCCGCCGGATTTTTAAATAGAAAATTTAAAGACGTTAAAGAACCGTAGCAACGGGTAATATATTATAATTCCCAATTGCCTTTTTCTGGATGGTAAACAACCACCTTGCCCGTTCCGGGCTTAACAGTAACAGTTCTCGAAAGGTCTTTGCCGATATCTTCTACTTTTACTTTTATCCCGCGTTTTAAAAGCGCGGCTTTTACCGCAATCGCGTTTTTCTGACCAATTCCGAAGAAATCGCTTATTTCGGCTCTCGTCTTAGCTCCGCCGGCTATTTTCGCGTATAGAGACGATTGTTTGCAACCGAGTCCCTGCATTCGCCTGATTAACTCGTCCACCGCCGTGTCCGCGTAATACCCCGGAGTTTCTTTCGATTTCTCTTTATCAGAATTAGACGAAGGCAAAACCACGTGGCTCAATCCCGCCGCGCCGTTCGCCTCGCAAAATAAAGACACTCCGACGCAAGAACCTAAAGCGTAAATTTTCAATATCTTGCTCGAATCTTTCGTCGCGTCCAAAGCTCCCATACCCAATATTATATTGTCCGTTTTCGCTTGCCTGTCTAAAGCCGTCGAAGGCAAAGTTTTTTCTTCTTTTTTCTCCTCTTTTTTGGGCTTTGCTCTTTTCCAATGCGAAACGTCCGCTCCAGCCGCCATCTTGATTTTAGTTACCAAATGTCCCAAAAGCTTAGGCAGGGCTTTCGCTCCGCCGGAAGGTTTCGGTTGAAAATCGACCGCGCCGGCTTCGAAAGCGTCTTTGGTTATCTTTGAGTCTTTGTCGGTCAAAGCGCTTAAAACTACCGTGGGTATCGGATTGCGAGGCATCAAGCGATGCAAAAACTGGATGCCGTTCATCGTCGGCATTTCCATATCGAGAACGATTACGTCCGGGTCGTTTCTGTTAACTTCGTTAAAAGCTAAATAGCCGTTAGTAGCCGTGCCGACTACTTCTATTTCCTTGTATTTTGAAAGCCCTTTCGAAAGAAGGTCGAGGACAAGGGCTTGGTCGTCCACGATTAATACTTTTATCTTATCCGTCATAAGCGCAACTTCGAATAATTAAACCAAACTTCGTAAAATCAGTAAGCGCTAAAAACCGCCAACAAAGTCGCCAGTTCGTCTTCTTTTAACTTATAATCGTAAACGTATTTACCGTTAAATAAAAAAGCGAAAGCCAGCGTTTCTCCGTCCATTGTTTTGACGTAGCCCGCCAACGCGCTTACGTTTCTTAAAGTGCCCGTTTTGGCTCTTACGTTATAAAAAGCTATCGAATTTATCATTCTGTCTCCCAAAGTTCCGTCGTATCCGGCTATGGATAAACTACTTATAACAAAACCGCCAAAGGGCAAATAAATATTTTTTTTCAATAAGCTAATTAACGATTTAGCCGTTAGTTTATTTCGGCGCGACAAGCCCGAACCGTCGTTTAATTTACAACCCTTAAAATATATTTCCGCTTTTTGCGCCGTCATTGTTTCAATTTTTCTCGTCCGCGAAGCGTTGTCTCCGGAACCGCCTCCCCAAGCCCCAATCGTTTTAAAAAGCGTTTCCGCCAAATAATTATCGCTGTTTTTGTTTGTCTGATAAACTATCTCCCTCAATGGCTTAGATACTTCCGCTATAACAGTCGATTCCTTTCTTGCCCTATCCTCAAGACTTTTCTCCCCGTATTCGCCTTCCACTCTAACGCCTTTTTCTTCTAAAAGATACTTCAAAGCTCCGGCGGCGGCTAAAGCGGGATTTTTGATGAAAAATTCGTATGTGTATTCTCTGTTTGAATACATTCTCCCGTAAACGACAAATTTTTGCTTGCCGTCCTTCATTGCTTCGCTGTAGGTTCTGACGCCTCTTCTTCTTGGAGAATTTAGGCAGAGAGCGTCGCCGCGCCTGTTATGAATTTTATATCTCTTATCCTTGCGAGTATCAACCGGAGCGACGTTATACCCCCTCGAACCGCCTCGTCTCCTTGCGGAATTAACAATTTTAAAAGCGTCCGAGGGCGGCTTTGTTTTCACTTCCAAGTCGGTTCCTTTTGTTGAAACGATAAGCTTGGCGGTGTTTTTCTCGACGGAAAGAGCCGTTATCGGCGGCAAAGGCGATACCCTGTCCCTATCGCCGCTGTATTCTTTTCTGTCGGTGATTCTGTCGAAATAAGAGCCGTCTCCGTAAACTTCTCCTTTAATAACTCTAACGCCTTTCTCGTAAATCATAGCAGACAGACTATCTATGTCGTTCGACGAAAGCAATCCGTCGCCTCTTCCGTATAAGTATAAATCGCCGAAAAGAGTAGAATCTTTAATTTCACCCGTATAGAAAACGCTTGTCTTCAGGTGAAAATCCTCTCCCATAGCGTACAAAGCGGTAAAAGTCGTAAAAAGTTTCGTAGCGGAAGCGGGCGTCAAAGGTTCCGTAATGTTCTTTTTATAATAATAACGATTTTCGTCAATAGAATAAACGGCGACGCTAATTTTCGAGCGTCTGAATTTGGACGAAGAAAGAGCTTTGTCGATATCGTTTTGAAGATTTTCAATCGCCTCTTCTTTTTGCAATTCGTTTAGAGGCGGCAGAAGTTTCGATTTCTCGTCTAAACTCTCTATTGTCGTAACGTCTATTATAATAAACGTCAGCGTCAATAATAAAATAACGTATGTTTTTAAAGACTTTCCCATAATTTCATTTTTAGAAAGCGATTTATATTTAATCAAATCGCTGTTTCAAGTTTTTCAATATTTGTTCGGCGATTTGCTCATTATCGCCTTCCAGCCATCTCATTCCTTCAACTTTTTTAAACCAAGTCATTTGCCTTTTAGCGTAACGTCTCGTGTTTTTCTTCATCGACTCCAAAGCCTCGGTCTCGCTCATTTTACCGTTCAAATACGCTATCGCTTCTTTGTATCCCACCGTATTCAATGAATTCAAATCGGGCGAAAAGCCCATATCCAGTACTCTTTTTGTCTCTTCTATTAATCCTCGCTTCCACATCTTTTCCGCTCTTCTGTTTATTCTATCGTATAGAATTTCCCGCTCAAATTTTATTCCAAAATAAATAGGCTTCACTATTCTTTTTTTATTGTGTTTTTTCTGCGCGGTCGAAAGTTTGTCCCCGGTAGCATAATAATACTCCAAAGCCCTTAATATTCTTCTTGGATTTTTATCTCGATATTTCTCGGCGGATTCTAAATCAACTTCCTTTAATTTTTCGTACAAATAATCCGCTCCTTTATCTTTCATTTGCGCGTTCAAATCTCTTCTTACTTCTTTCCTCGCTTTTGGAAGTTTCGCCTCGTCGAAAAAGCCTTCGCAAAGAGCCTTTATATATAGCCCCGAGCCTCCGACAACTACGGGGAGCCTGCCGAGCGAAATAATATTCAGAGCTTTCGCTTCGGCTTCGTCGCCGAATTTGCCGGCGCTGTAATATTCGTCCGGCTCTATAATATTAACGAACCAAGTCTTTACGGCGGCTAATTCTTCTTCGCTCGGAGTGGCTGTGCCGACGTTTAAATATTTGTAAATTTGCCTTGAATCGGCGGAAATTACTTCAATATCCAATTTTTTAGCGAGTTCTATCGACGCTCCCGTTTTACCGGAAGCCGTCGCTCCCGCAATTACGACGATGTTCTTTTCGCTCGCTGAACTTGTATTCTTCGTTATTTTTCCCACCCTTCTTCGCCGATTAGCGGCACAAACTTAAAGTAATCTTTTCCGACGTCGTCGAAAGAGCTATCTCCTTTGCGCGTTATGACTCTCATCTCCTGAGTTGTCTTATCGCCGACTGGAATAACGAGCTTGCCGCCAATTTTTAATTGGCTTTTCAACGGGAACGGCGGATAAGGCGCGGCGGCGGAAACAATTATTCCGTCGAACGGGGCTTCCTCTTCCCAGCCCAGCGTTCCGTCGCCCGCCATAGTTTTAACGCTTAATCCCAGAGCTTCGAAACGCCGCTCCGACTGCCGCAAAAGAACTTTGCTTTTCTCAACGGCGCAAACTTCGGCGTCCATTGAATAAAGCAAAGCCGCTTGATAGCCGCTGCCCGAGCCAATTTCTAAAACCTTATCGCACGGGTTTACGTTAAGCTCTTCCAGCATATAAGCGATAGTATAAGGCTGGGAAATCGTTTGTCCGCAATCAATCGGCAAGGCTCTGTCTTCGTATGCGTTATGCTCGTATGCTTCCGAAACAAAAAACTCCCTCGGAACTTTGCTAAAAGCGGACAAAACGTTTTCGTCGTTTATTCCTCTCGCTTTTAGTTGTCTTTTCAATTTCTCTCTTTTTTCGCGTAATTCAGGATTAGAAAAAATATTTTCTTTATTCATAATCGTTTGAATATTATTGATTTAAAGAATTAATCCGCTCCGGCGGCGGCTGGATTGTAATCCCTTTCGGACAACTTATAATTCAAAGCGGAATGCAATTCGTCTTTCTCTATGTCGATTGTCATCATCCCGCCCTCGGCTATTGATATAGCGCCGGTTTCCTCTGATACCGTCAAAACGACAACGTCCGCTTGCTCGGACAAACCCAAGGCGGCTCTATGTCTAGTCCCTAAGTTCTTTCCCGAGTATTTGGTTACCGTCGATAAAGGCAAAACGCAGCGCGCGGCGATTATAGTTTTATTTTCAATAATAACCGCTCCGTCGTGCAAGGGCGACTTCGGATTGAATACCGAAGCCAACAACTCTTTAGAAACAATTGAATTCAATTGAACGCCCGTATCGACGGTCATTTCTACGTTTTGAGAACGAGTAAATACTATCAAAGCGCCGATGTGCTTTTCGGAAAATTCTATAGCCGCTTCTACGACTTCGTCTATTGTTTGAGCTATTTTAGATTTTCCAAAAGCTTTAAATATCGGGCTTCGCGTTATCATTAAGAGCAACCTGCGCAATTCCGGCTGAAACAATATTATGAAAGCGAGCAACCAAATATCGGCAATCGTACGCAATATCCAGCTTACGGCTTTTAGGCCAATTGCTTCCGAAATAAACTGCAAGCCGATGAGAATCATCAAGCCCATCAGTATTTGAACCGCTACCGTATCCTTTAAAGCCCGATACAGCGAGAACGCGAGAATGGCTATTATAGCAATGTCGATTAAATCTATAATAGTTACGCTTAGAAAACCTATTTTGAAAAACTCCAGCACTTACTTCCGCTATTCGTTAAATATTAATTGTCTTTTACTCGCTCTTCTTAGGCGCGAAACCGTTTTGCTCGTATGCGTTTATTATTTTCGAGACCAAATGATGCCTTACTACGTCGGATTTTTCGAAATAGACAAATTCGATGCCCTTTATACCCTTCAGAATTTTCGCGGCGTCCACAAGCCCCGAGTTATGTTTATCTTTTAAGTCGATTTGGGTTATATCGCCGGTAACGATAGCCTTAGAGTTAGTTCCCATTCGAGTCAAGAACATCTTCATTTGAGATACTGTAGCATTCTGAGCCTCGTCGAGAACGACAAAAGAGTTATTCAAAGTTCTTCCTCTCATATACGCTAACGGGGTAATCTCAATAATGTTCTTTTCCATCATCGACTTCAGCTTTTCAGCTCCTATCATATAGAACAGAGCGTCTGTTATAGGTCTCAAATAGGGGTCGAGCTTCTCGGCTAAATCGCCGGGCAAAAAGCCCAAAGATTCGCCAGCTTCAACGGCGGGTCTGGATATAATAATCCTGCCGACTCTGTTGGATTTCAACTCCGCCAAAGCCATAGCGACCGCCAAGAAAGTCTTGCCGGTTCCTGCGGGACCGATTGAAAACACTAAATCGTTCTCGCTGACTTTCGCGAAATAATCTCTTTGTTTCGAGTTGCGAGCTTTAATAGGCTCTTTCAGCCCCCAGAAAATCGTGGAACCCTTATTTGTCTTTTTAGTCTCGATTTTCTTATCGTCCAAAATTTCTATAACCGAATTAACTTCCTCCACTTTCAAATTGCCGTTCCGCCTGAGCATATAAGCCAATTCTTTAAATATCATCTCTATCAACCTTATCTCGTCGGTGTCTCCCTTTACTATTAAGCTGTTGCCCCTTAAAGTAATGACGGAACTGAATCTATTGTCGAAAAGACGCAAATAACTTTCGTCGTAATTTAGCAATTCTATTAAATCAAAGTCGTTTAGTTTAAGCTTCTTTTCTTTTACTTCCATATAGTTTTACAAAATAGTTCTACAAATATAATTTAGTTTGTTATACATAACTTTTAAATTCCCCTTCTAAATAGCTAGACGTAACAAAAGCGATTTTACTCTAAATTGCGCAAAAAAGCGAAAGCCCCAACTGAACACCGTCAGCGGGGCTTTCATACAAAATGTTATTGTATCGCTTATTTTTTGCAATTTATTCGGCGCCTTCGCCTTTACTTTGTTCTTCTTTCTTTTCTTCCATTTCTTGGCTCTTTTGTCTCCAATAACGTCTTTCGGCTCTAACTTCTTCGGGCGTCTTAGGACCTTGCGGCGGAACGGTCAAAACCTGTCCCGGGTAAATCAAATCGGGATTCCTGATTTTGTCGGTATTCGCCTGCCAGATTTTAGGCCATTGCAGCGGGTCGCCGTAAATATCGACGTTCCCGGATATATTCCACAAACAGTCGCGATTCTCGAACCACGATTTTACGATATACTCTTCGACCTTCTTCTCACGAATCAAGCCGGGATTAATGTCTTTAGCCAGTTTGACGATTTTATTGTAGAATTCCGGCAGCAACGCAATCTTGCTCATTCTCAACTCGTTTAATTCGTCTTCCAACGCGTAAACTTCGTCCTGTCTGTCGGCTAAGACGTCGTCGGAAAGTCTTTGCATAGAGCGAACTTTACCGGCAATCACGCCTAGTTTTTGTCTGAAAGCCTCTATATCGTTCGGAGTAGCTCCGAGCATTTCATAGACGGATTCGTTGCAATCCTTTAGTTTGGCTTTCGTTCCGTTTAATTTCTTTTCCATTTCCGCTATCTGCGCTTCTAAATTTGAAAGAGTTTGCTCCAACATATTAATCTCTTTCTTAAACTTTTCGATGCGAATTTTAGCTTGGTCTTCGTAAAGCTTTTCGTCGGGACATTTAGGGTCGCCTTCTATATCGCTGGGGCATTGAGCGGAGCTTTTCGAAGGCAAAACGGCTACCGCTAAGCCTATAAACAAAACAAATGTTACAAATTTTTTCATTTTATTCTCCGTTTTTGATTTTGTTCAACTTTCACAGAAATTATTTAGTTTCTTCCTCTTTTCCTTCTTTCTCTTCGTTTGGATTCCAATTGGGCCAAACGTTGGGCCAATTCGCGAGCTTTTTCTTAACGAATTCTGCTTTGTCGCTGCAATCTCTTAATTCTCTTTCCCTCGCGTCAATCTCGCTTTTTAACTTCGATTTCTCGTTTTTGTTTTCGCTTATTTGTTCGTTCAGGCTCTTTTTCTTTTGCCTCAGCTCTTTTAATTCTTGCATCTGCTCCGGCGTAACCATGGGCCTACAGCTGTTGGCGAGCATTATCGCCCCAAGCGCTAAGGAAGGAAGGGCGAGCTGTGTAATCAATTTTTTAATCTTCATAAGTCCTCCTAATAAAACTTATTATTTGTAAATAAACTAAAAATCTCTTTCTTTGTCTTTAAAATCTATCCTTAAATATCTCTCAATTAACAATTTAAAAGCTATCGCTTCTCCGCAAAAATTTAACAAAACAACTCGCGCGCAAAACTCATAGGCAAATTTCGTAAAAAATTGCGAACTTACCTAAAAAGTTTGCAATTAAGCTTAAGAAAAATTCAACTATTAGTAAAACCTCAAACATAATTTATTTTAATATAAAGAAACTATTAATAAATTTCAAAAATTTATATCTTTGCCGTTTACAATATTTTGGGATTATAAAAAATAAAATTATGAAAAAAGAATTCGCCAAAGCTTACGAACCGAGAAAAGTAGAGAAGAAGTGGTACGACGAATGGATGGAAAACAAAGTTTTTTTCGCTCCGTCGGAAACCGGCAAAGAGACATACAGCATACTAATGCCGCCGCCAAACGTAACGGGCATTCTCCATTTCGGACACGTGCTTAATCATACGCTGCAAGATTTATACTCCAGATGGAAGAGGATGCAGGGATACGAAACGTGCTGGTTCCCCGGCTACGACCACGCCGGAATAGCCACCCACGCTAAAGTAGAAAGACAACTATCCGAAGAGGGCTTGAATAGATTCGACATCGGAAGAGAAAAATTCTTAGAACGCGCTTGGGAATGGAAGGAAAAATACGGCGGTATTATTCTTAAACAGCTGAAATATCTCGGCGTCTCTTGCGACTGGGACAGGCTTCTGTTCACTATGGACGAATCGGCTTCAAACGCCGTCAGAGAAGTTTTCATCCGTTTATTTGACGAAGGACTTATATATAAAGGCAATAGAATAATAAACTGGTCGCCTCTTTCGCAAACGGCGCTTTCCGACGAAGAAGTAGAATTTAAAGAAGTTAAAGAAAAGTTATATACTTTTAAATACCATTTTGCCGACGGAAGCGGAGAATATTTAAAAATCGCCACCGTCCGAGCCGAAACGATTTTCGGCGACGTTGCCGTAGCCGTTAATCCCAAGGACGAAAGATATAAGAAATACGTCGGGAAAAAAGTCGTCGTTCCTTACGTCGGACGCGAAGTTCCGATTATCGAAGACGAACACGCCAATCCGGAATTCGGCACCGGCTGCGTTAAAATAACTCCCGCGCACGACCCGAACGACTTCATCGTTGGCGAAAAACACGATTTGCCTATAATAAACTCAATCAATCCGGACGGAACGCTGAACGAACAAACCGGCGAATTCAACGGGATGGAAAGATTCAAAGCGAGAAAAGAAATCTTAAAAAAGCTAAAAGAAAAGGACCTGATTGAAAAAGAAGAAGATTATACCCACAACGTCGGCTTTTCGCAAAGAGGCGGCGAGGCGATTGAACCGTATTTGTCCGAACAATGGTTCGTAAAAATGAAGCCCTTAGCCGAAATTGCCTTAAAGCCGGTGCGAGAAGGAAAAATAAAATTCTATCCAAATCACTGGGTAAAAACTTACGAACATTGGCTCGAGAACATTCGAGACTGGTGCATAAGCCGACAGCTATGGTGGGGACATCGTATCCCTGTATATTACGCCGAAGACGGAAGATATACGGCGGCGAGGACTGAAGAGGAAGCCCGAAAAAAACTAGAATTACCCGACGACGCCTCGCTAAGACAAGACGAAGACGTCCTCGACACTTGGTTTTCTTCTTGGCTCTGGCCCCTGACAACGATGAATTGGCTCGCCGATTCGGAAACCGAAGAAACGCCCGAAATGAAAACTTATCTGCCGACCGACTTAATGGTTACCGCGCCGGACATTATTTTCTTCTGGATTGCCCGAATGATAATGGCTACGATGAAATTCAAAAATACAATCCCTTTCAAAGACGTTTACTTTACTAGTATGATAAGGGACGGACTCGGCAGAAAACTCTCAAAATCGCTCGGCAACTCTCCCGACCCACTTAACATAATTGAAAAATACGGAACCGACGCCGTAAGATTTACTATTATATATTTAGCTCCGCTCGGACAAGACGTCAGAATGGACGTGGACGTCAAAAAGCAAGACGTTAAGTCGATGGAAATCGGCAGAAACTTCGCCAATAAAATATGGAACGCTGGCAGGTTTCTATTAATAAAACTAAATATGGAAAGCGTTAGCGAAGTTTGCCCCGCTAATAAAGACAAAGCTTTAGCGGAAGACGAGCTTAGCTTCGCGGACAAATGGATTTTATCGAGATTCCACGGAACGATAAATAACATCGAGAAACATCTGTCGAATTACAAAGTAAACGATTACTCTAAAACGCTTTACGACTTTATCTGGGCGGACTTTTGCGACTGGTATGTCGAAATCGTAAAAGTTCAATTAAACGAATCCGACAGCCCCGCCTATAGACAAGCCCTGCTGAAATTCGTTATCGACCTTTACGAAAAGATATTGAAGCTCTTGCATCCCGTAATGCCTTTCATAACGGAAGAGGTCTGGCATCTGCTCGAAGAGCGTTCCGACGACGAAACAATCGGCTTGCAAAAAGCCCCCAAATGCGACGAGAACTTAATTAGCCAAGAAACTGAAGACAAATTCGCTTACTTGAAGTTAATAGTCGAGGAGATACGACGAATGCGCGCCGAGCTTAACTTGCCGCCGCAAAAGAAAATTCCGGCGGTAATCTCAAGTTCCGGCGAAAAAAATCGACAATTCATCGAAGACAATAAAAAAATAATCTCCGCTTTAGCCAATTGTTCGGAATTAGATTCAAAAATCGAAGCGGAAAAGCCGGAAGGCTCTTTTTCTTCAGTCGTTAGAGAAACGGAAATCTTTTTAATATTAAAAGGGGCGGTCGATATAGACAAAGAAAAAGAAAGACTCGCCAAAGAAATAAAAAGGCTGGAAGGCAACATAGCAGGCTCCGAAAAGAAACTGAGCAACGAAAACTTCGTTAAAAAAGCGCCCCAAAATATCGTCGAGCGCGAAAAAGAAAAGCTGGAGAGTATGAAACAATCGCTCGAAAAAGTAAAAGCCAACATCGAGAGCTTAGGTTAAAAACTATTCGCGAGGGATTGTAGTATATACGTTTGAGATATAGCAATAAAAAAGCCCCGCCGAAATTCACGGCGGGGCTTTTTGAATTTAATATAAAATCTATCGTCTATTTTAGTATTACGATTTCTTTAATGAAGCTCCTGTTTCCGATGTTTACTTCAAGATAATAAATTCCGCTTTGGAGCTTTGGAGCGTTCCATTTGACGATATTTTCGCCTTGAGAAGCTCTCTTGTTTATTATTTGTTCGATTTCCATTCCCAGAGCGTTGTAAGCGGTGATTTCGATTCTTTGAGATTCCGATAAGGAGAATCTCAAATTGGTCGATTCGCTGAACGGATTCGGATAAGCTTGGAAATTGATTTCCTTCGCCAAGCCGTCGTCTACGTAAACGCCGGTTTTAGTAGTAAATTGGAAAGCTTCGCACCAAGGTCCTTTGGCGGTTTTGTTCTTGCCTCTGACTCTCCAGTAGTAAGTCGTTGAAGTATCTAATCCGTGAAGTATTTTTTCGGTGGCGTAATTTAATGTGTCTTCTTCGAATAAATCGCCGGTGAAATTGTCTTGCGTCGCAACCTGAACTTCGTAAACGGTAGCGTGAGTTACGGATTCCCAAGACAAAACAACTCTAAGCGATTGATTTGTAGCGTTGTTTTCGGGAGTTAGTAGAACAGGCTCTTCGGTAGGCGCCGATAGCTTTGTCGTGAAGTTGGCTAAGTTCGAAAATCTGGTTTCTCCGCTATCGTTTATGGCGCTGACATGCCAGTAGTATTTGGTTCCGTTTTCCAAGTCGCTCAAGGCGTATTCCGTTGTTGTTAGGGTATCTACATCGACAAGTGCGTTGTCGAAGTTAGCTTCTTCTTCGACGACTTGCAAATGATACGCGTTCGCTCTATCGGCTTCGCTCCACCTTAGCGTTACGGTTAATTCGACTTGCTCGGCGCCGATTAAAGGCGATTGAATTTCGGGAACTGTGGGACCGCGCGAACTTGTCGTAAAGGTGTAAGTCTCGGAAAATTCGCTTTCGCCGTCCTCGTTTACCGCTTTCACTCGCCAGTAATAACGCGTGTCCGGATCTAAGTTCGGCAAGAAGAATTGATTAACGGGCAAGTCGTTCTCGCCGTATATTAACGGAGTAAAGTTAGGGGTTGTGGCTAAATAGAAAGTATATGTGTCGGCGCCTTCTACTTCGCTCCATTTGAAAAAGATTGAAAATGTTTCGTCTTCGGCGCTGTCAGACGGATAGATTAATTCTGGAGCGGGAATAACCGTTTTGAAACTCCAAGGCGAAGCGGGAAATTCGTTTTCGCACTGGCTGTAAGAAGCCGATACCCGCCAGTAGTATTCTTTGTCGTTTTCCGGGAGGGCTATGGAGAAAGTTGTCGATGTCAGCCCCGGTTCGTCGTATAGAGTGTCGGCGAAACTCGGAGATTCTGAAAGTTGAAAATGGTAGTTTCCTAGCCCATTAGTAACGTCGCTCCATTTAAAAGTAGTTTCCAGAGGGATACCGCCCGTATTTTTTGCGGGATAAATCGGTTCTACCGGAGCTACTGTGGTTGTAAATTCTCTTACTTCCGACCAAGCCCCGAAGTTGTTTTCGTCTTTGGCTCTCACTCTCCAGTAATAAGTAGTTAAGCCTTGGGGCAAAGTAGCTTCGTAAAACAGGTCGAATAAATTGCTTTTATTTACGACCAAGTCGTTGAAGTTAGGGTCTTCCGCGATTTGAAGCTGATAGGTAATGGCGTCTTGAGTTTTTTCCCATTTAAATTCGTAAGTCAAATCAAGGCATATTCTTTTGTCGTAGGGCAAATCCAAATCTGGCGCGTTGTATTGAGTTGTGAACATATACGCCTGAGACCAGTCGGACTCGCATCCGTTGCCTTCCGAACGCACTCTCCAATAGTAAGAGCTGTCGTAATTCAAAGTGGTGAGAGTTGTAGTGGTTTCAGACAAATCGTCAAAAGATTGGAGAATATTATTAAATTCGTTGTCCGAAGCCAAATCTACGTCGTAAGTAGCCGAGGCGCTGAACCTAGTCCAAGAAAGCGAAGTGTTAATGGAGATTCCCACTTCGTTAGGTTCTGGGTTGACGGCGATAGGAGGATTTTGTTTAGCGCCGAACATAAAAGGCTCGGACCAATCGGACTTACATTCGGTATATGAAGCGCTAACTCTCCAATAGTAATTTTTATTTTCTTGCGGTAAATCAATCGTAAAAGTTGTGGACGAGAAGGTGTTTGAAGATATGTCGTCGTTGTCGTAGAATAAATCGTTTCCCGCGAAAGCGCTTGAATGGGAGACTTGTAAATGATAAGAAAGCGCGCTGTCCATAGATTTCCAAGAGAAAGTCGGTTCTAAGTCTATGCAAGTTTCTTGGTCTGCGGGCGCGAATAAATCAGGCGGAGAACCTTTTGTAACAAAACTTCTCGAAGGCGAAAAGTTCTCTACGTTGGTGAAAGACGCGCTGACTCTCCAATAATATCTTTCGTTATCGTTAATTGACAGCCCTCCGGGAAGCGTGAACGTGCTTGTAGGATGCGGAACTACCGCGTTTAATATGTCGGGATTAGTGAAAGTTGAGGAAGACGAAATTTGAATTCTGTATAACTTCGCTCCAAAAACAGTGTCCCAAGCGAAAGTAGAGTTCGTTTCCACGCACCGCTCTCCGTCTTCAGGAGAAACAAGGCTAGGGGCGTTTTGAGCCCAAATATTGTTGGAGAAAATTAAAACGCCCACAAGTAAAAGCGATAATTTTAATTGCTTTTTAAATTTCATAATGACGCTCCGATTATTAAAAATATTTAACTTATTACTTAATTAATTGTTTTCTTTAAATATGCAATATATTGAAAAAAGACGAATAACTACAAATATACTTATAAATATTATCCAAAAAAACGTGAACAGCGTATATTTTTCAAAAATTTTTCCAAAAATTATGCAATAAATGAAAAATTTTGCCGTCATCACGTTAGCGCTCGTTAATTGCGAGCGCTAATAATAAACGATTTTTTTGAAAATGTTAAATTTTGGAGGTTGGCAATATGAACCTGACTCCTTTGCACGACAGAGTGATTGTGAAGCAATCGGAGCCCGAAGAAGTAACTAAGGGCGGTATAATTATACCGGACACGGCTAAGGAAAAGCCTCAGCAGGGCGAAGTAATAGCCGTTGGAAACGGAAGGATTAACGACGAGGGCAAAACGCTCCCCTTGCAAGTTAAAGCGGGAGACAAAGTTTTATACGGGAAGTTCGCCGGAACGGAAATTAACGTTGAAGGCGAAGAGTATATGATAATGAGGGAGAGCGATATATTCGCTATAATTGATTAGTATTTAAGAAATTGAAGTTGTTAATAAAATTAAACAAAAGGAGAGCGGTATGAGTAAATTAATTAATTTTGATATTGAAGCGCGCTCAATGTTAAAGAAAGGATTAGACCAGCTTGCGGACGCCGTTAAGGTAACGCTTGGTCCAAGGGGAAGGAACGTAATAATAGACAAGAAGTTTGGCGCGCCGACTGTTACTAAGGACGGCGTAACAGTCGCTAAAGAGATTGAGTTAGAGGATCCGGTAGAGGATATGGGAGCGAGTATGGTTCGCGAAGTCGCTTCTAACACAAGCGACGTAGCAGGCGACGGAACGACCACGGCTACAGTTTTGGCTCAGTCGATATTTGCAGAAGGCATAAAAAACGTTACAGCCGGCGCTAATCCTATGGATTTGAAACGCGGAATAGACGCTTCGGTTAAAAAGATTACCGAAGAATTAAAGAATATTAGTAGAGACGTGGAAGGCAAAAAAGAAATAGCGCAGGTCGGAGCGATTTCGGCGAACAACGACAAGACTATCGGCGACCTTATCGCCGGAGCTATGGAAAAGGTAGGAAAAGACGGCGTTATTACCGTAGAAGAAGCGAAAGGCACCGAGACGGAATTAGAGGTAGTCGAAGGAATGCAATTCGACAGGGGTTATTTGTCGCCTTATTTCGTAACCGACGCCGATACAATGGAAACGGAGTTAGAAGACCCATATATTTTAATTTACGACAAGAAAATTTCAGCTATCAAAGACTTGTTGCCGATTTTAGAGAAAACTTCTCAAGCCGGTCGCGGTTTATTAATTATCGCCGAGGATATTGAAGGCGAAGCTTTGGCTACTTTGGTAGTTAATAAGATAAGAGGCACTTTGAAAGTAGCGGCCGTAAAAGCGCCCGGTTTCGGCGAAAGAAGAAAGGCTATGCTAGAAGATATTGCTATTTTGACGGGCGGAACGGTAATTAGCGAAGAAAAAGGATACAAACTTGAGAACGCCAATTTATCTTATCTCGGAACCGCCAAGAGAATCACGATAGACAAAGATAATACTACGATAGTAGAAGGCGGCGGCGAGAAAGAGGAGATACAGAAGAGAATCAACGAGATAAAAACTCAAATAGAGAACACAACCAGCGATTACGACAAAGAGAAAATGCAGGAAAGATTGGCTAAGTTGAGCGGCGGCGTAGCCGTAATAAGAATCGGCGCCGCTACTGAAATGGAAATGAAAGAGAAAAAAGCGAGAGTGGAAGACGCTCTGCACGCTACGAGAGCCGCGGTTGAAGAGGGAATAGTTCCCGGCGGCGGAGTAGCTTACATTCGAGCTATGAATGTTTTGAAGGAGTTTAAAGGATTGAACAAAGACCAAGACGTTGGAATCAAAATAGTATTAAGAGCTCTCGAAGAGCCGACGAGACAAATTGTTTCTAACGCCGGAGTGGAACCGTCGATTGCGATTAACGACATTAAGCAAAAAGAAGGCGGTTATGGTTTCAACGCCGCTTCGGAAGAATTCGAAGATTTATTAGAAGCCGGCGTAATTGACCCGACAAAGGTCGCCAGAGTAGCTTTGGAAAACGCGGCTTCCGCGGCTGGATTGTTGCTTACGACAGAAGTAACGATTGTAGATAAGCCCGAAGAAAACGACAGCGAACCGCAAATGCCGCCGGGAGCCGGCGGAATGGGCGGAATGGGTGGAATGGGCGGAATGATGTAATCAGCGCCCTAAATTCAAATTTAAACGCTTCTCTTGAAACGCTCTTTCAGGGGAAGCGTTTTTTTTATTTTAAAATTTTTTATAAATTGTAAAAAAGTATTTAAAAGACGCGGAGATTATAGATGAGAACTATATTTTTATTTTTAGCGCTTTCAATCGTTTTGCTCGCTATATCTTGCGAGGAGACTTCAAGCCCGTCAAAAAGCGCGGTTAGAATGACTAAGTCGGAAATTATCGGTTCAGTGGGATTTTCTTGGTTTAACTACGAATGGAGTAAATATAATCCCAACGATAGCGTCGTTGGCGATATTGAAAGTTTATATGATTCCAGCGTTCATAAATTCTATATATTTATGATTCCCAGTTGTTCTTCTTGCGATTCTATTATTGCATCCCCAGTTGAGTTGATTAAAACTTTAGATATGGCGGGAGTTGCGGAAAGCAATTATATTATTTATTCGATGACTTCCACGAGCGCGAAACATCCTTTTGAAGATTTGTTAGAAATAAATCGATTGCCCGCGGCTTTTCTTTTTCGCGATAGCGTTCCGGTATATTCGATTTTGGATACTTTAAAGTTTTGGCGCGAGAGGGGAAGAAATCTATACGTTGAAGAGGTTGTTTCCGAAGCTCTAAGAGCGAATTAGTTTAAAAGTTCGGAATAAAAGTGGAACTTGTCGGAGTTTGCGAGTCCAGTTCGGACGAATCTTTTTCGGCGATTTGCTTTCCGTAAAGAGTGTCTAATTTAAAGTAATTCCATAGGAGTTTTTTGGCTATCGGCGCCGCTACTTCGCTTCCGTAACCTCCGTGTTCAATCATTACCGAGACGGCTATTTCGGGTTCGTCCATAGGGGCGAAGCATACAAACCACGAGTGGTCTTTGCCGACGTTTTGAGCGGTTCCGGTTTTGCCGCATACTTTTATATTTGGCAGTCGCGCGTTGGGCGCCGTTCCGCCTACTTTGTTTACGACTTCGTACATTCCTTTGCGAACGATATCGAATATATTTTTTTCTATCGGGATATCTACCGAATCGTAAGCTACGAATTCGCGTTTATTCGTAAAATTGTTGTGGATTTGCCTAATCAAATGCGGTTGATACAATGTTCCTTTATTGGCTATAATCGCCGTATAGTTAGCCATTTGCAAAGGAGTAGCTCCAACTTCGCCCTGCCCGATACCGAAATTGGCAAGATAGCCTTCGGGAATATTTTTTGAGTTAAATTTTTTTTCAGCCCATTCTATTGTGGGGAGAGTTCCGCTTTTTTCTCCCGGCAGGTCTATATGGGTTATTTCGCCGAAACCGAACATTTCAGCGTATTTCTGGATGTTTTCCAAGCCGAGTTTTAGAGCGATTTTATAAAAGTAAGTGTTGCAAGAGAATCTTATTGCGCGCCGGACGTCCACCGGTCCGTGCGCTCCGTGACATTTGAAATAGCGATATCCTAATTTGATTCCGCCCGAGCAATGAATCGTTGTGTCTTCGTCGATAATGCCTTCGTTTAAAGCCGCTATTGCCATTAGCATTTTCCAAGTGGAGCCTGGAGCGTATTTTGACATAATAGCTCTATGATACATTGGCGCGTCTTCGTCGGTCAGTAATTTTCTATATTGGTCTGTCGGTATTTTTCCGCTGAAAATTCTAGGGTCGTAGTCTGGCGAACTTGCAATCGCCAGAACTTCGCCGCTATTTGGGTCAAGAGCGACGGCGGCGCCTTTCCATTTTTCTAAGGCTTTTTCCGCTTCTTTTTGCAAACTTTGGTTGATAGTAAGGTAAAGGTCGAAGCCGTTTGAAGCGGGTATGTCGCTTCTGCCGTTGTCGAAGCTCGCCACTTTGACGCCGAATTTGTTGACGGAAACAAATCGCACTCCCTTTCTACCTCTGAGCTGTTCTTCGTAAGCTTTTTCCAACCCGGATTGCCCGATTAAATCTCCCGGTTGATAGTATCTCTTCCGTTGAAGTTGCTTGGCTGAAATTTCTTTGTTGTAGCCGAGCGCGTGCGCCAAGTCGCATTCCATATCGTATCGGCGTTTTGATTCGACCACTACGTCCACGCCGGTTAAATAATCGTTGTACTCTTCGATTAACGAAACCGTTTTGAAGTCTAAATCTTTGTATATTTTAATTGGAGTGAATTTCGAGATGCCTTTGTATTTGTTCAGTTCTTTTTTTATTTCTTGCGGTTCGATATTTAATATTGAAGCCAAGAAGTCGATAGATTCTTCTTTGAAATCGCTTTTTACTATTGTTAACGCGAAAGACGGCTCGTTATGGACAATTAAATCGCCGTTTCGGTCGAACATATTGCCTCTGAAAGGCTCTATAATAACTCTTTTAATCGCTTGAGTTTCACTTTCGAGTTTATATACGTTTCCTTTTATGATTTGAAGGTAAGATAGTCGCATTAAGGATATCGCGGCGAATAAAGCGATAAACACCTTGAACAAAGTCTGTCTGGACTTCGCTCCGAATTTTTTTCTCTTTAACGTAAATTTTGCCGACATATCCTTTAACTTTTCAATTTGATTTTTTCGTCTTTTACGTTTTTATCGACTATTCCGACAGCGGCGAAAGCGAAAGCTATTACGAAAGCTCCTTCTCGTTGCATTACTTGCGCCATCGTAATATCCGAAACAATCATACAAACTAGCGTCGTCAGCGCTCCCAAGCTAATAACCCTGAAAAATTCGTCGTCGATTTTCCGGGCGTATTTTTCGCTTTTAAACAAATAATAAAAGAAAGGGAAAAAATAAACAATAGCCAAAGGAATTCCAAAGTTTCTCGCCATATATAAGTAGCCGTTATGAATTATGCGGGTTCTTCTGGTTTGTCCCGTTAGGAAATTCCAAAAAGTAAACTCTTTAGCCGCTCCTGTTCCTCCTAAGGGATATTTTGATATTTGTCCGACAACTTTTTCGTATTCGTCGAGGCGCGCTTGCACTGAGACGTCTTCGGTTCCTTTAGAGACCGAGGAGAAACGCGATTCAACCATTTCGAGAAAAATTTGCGCTTTATCTTGGAAAACGAAAAGTCCCGTCGCTAATAGAGTAACTACGGCTATAGAAAAGTAGGAAAGATACCTTTTTCTTTGGTTTTTTTTCAGATAAAAAAGGATGAATATTATTTCGAATGCAATCAGAACCCAAAAAGTTCTCGAGAACGAAGTAACCAAGCCGGCTACAGCTATTCCGGTGAAAAGAATAAGAGCTATACTTTTTGAGAATTTTTTTTGATATAAAGCGAAGATGAATCCGATTAGCGCGGCGCTGGTAAAAAGCGTTTGGTTAATGCTTATGCCGGTAATAAGTTGATAAGCGTAAACCACGTCGGATTGCATAGCGATATAATAAGTGTAAAAGTGCAATCCGGCGGTTACCGAAACGACGGCGAGATATAGAAAAAGTAATCTCAAGAGATGTTTCTTTTCTGTAAAATACTTTCTGATTGGTAAATAGAACAAAGCTAAATATAAATTCGCGCATTCGCGTCCCCAGTAAAGCAAATTAACTCCGTTAGAGTAAGCGATTACGGCGTTAACGGCGAGTAGAGCGAAGAAGAACAAAAACGCTAAGTCGGCTTTATTTTGGACGAGTTTTTCTTTGTTTACCGCCAGCGACCATATAATCCAAATAGTTAAAGCTCCTAGATAAAAGAACGCCACGCCGATTTCAACGGGGGAGATTTCTTCGCCGCGAGCAAAGAAAAAGTATGGATTCATTGCTATAGTTAGATAAATCCAAAGACGGGGATATCTAATGATTAAGTAAACGGCGGCGATTGTCGCTATGATTCCGAATGATATAGCCGCCGATTCGCCGAGAGTTCCGAAGTAAATCAATCCCGCGGCGACAAATATTAACAACGCTGTCAAGTAAGCCGGGAATTTTGATTTCTCGGCTCTTAGTCGGTTAAAATTCGAGCTTAATGTGAAAGCTTCTTCGTTCATTTATGTTTACGATTGGCTTATTGTTTTATATTTATCCTTGAATTTTTTGTATCCGTCCCAGAGGACTAACAATATCGAACAAAGAACAAAAGTTCCGAAAACGAAACCTAAGACTATGAACGAGCGTTTTGGACGCGACTTCTTATCCGGCAATATCGGTTTGTCGAGGACTATTAAAGATTGGGTGTCTCTATTTTCTTTTATTCTGGCTTCTTCTAGCATTGGAACCAGAAATGCTTTAGCTTTTGTAAGAGCTTCTAGTTCCGAGGCTAATCTTACGTATTCAATTCCGACTTTCGCGGCTTTTCTCAGAGGGAAGTCGCCGGCAAACCCCGGTTCGTCCTTGGCTTCTTGTAGTCTTGTTCTGAGTTTTTCGACAAGAAGAGATTGGGCTTTCGTGTAAGAGTCGGAATCTCCGTATCGGTGTTTCATCATTTCCAGCATTGTTTCCTGTTTGATTAATTGAGATTTCAGGTCGGAATACGCTACGCTTATCGCTTTCGCTTGTTCTTCGAAGGCTATTAGGAAATTGTCTTCGGAATATTCGCTCAGCGAGTCGGCTAAATACTTGATAGTCGAATCAGTTTTTCTCAGACGCTTCTCAAGGTATTTTCTGTCGAGAGCGGCGTCTTTTCTGGATACTTCCATCGCCAAATCGTTTACTTTTTCTAGATAGTAATTAACCATTTCGACCGCTCGGCGCTTGTCTTTGGAGTCGATGGCTACGGTGTAGTTTCCTTCTTTTTCGTAGGTAACTTCCATATTGTCGTCCAGCGCGCCGTAAATAAGCGAGCGCAGCGAATCGGGTATGTCGTATGCCTTAGCTAAATTGAATTTGTTAATCAAGGAATCCATTACTGTGCGGCTTTTCATAAATACGATAAAATCGTATTGTCCTCCGGGTTGTCCCGTTAATTTTGTCAATCCGAAATCTTGGAGCGCCGAAGAAAGTCCGCCCATCATATTGTCGAATAGAGAAGATTGCGTTTTCGCCGGCACAGCGTTTGCGCTGGCGGTGTACCAATTCGGCATTGAAAGAGTTAATACTACGGACAAAACAGCCGCCGCAGTCGTAATAACGATAACGAACCATTTGTGTTTAAGCAATAGGGCGACAAAATAAATGCCGCCGGATTCTCTTTGGTTTTGTTCGCTTTTCAAGTTTGAGTTTATTGCTTCTTTCTCTTCCATATTAGAACTTTATTTATTATTGTTTAACGGATTACTTAAAAACGGCGGATTGGGGAAATCGGCTTCGATTGGGCGAATCTCTCCGTCCTCGAATAATATATCGGGCGTTATAACGGTCGAGCCGACATATTGTTTTCCGTTTGTAAAGTACGGCGAAGTTATAGACGGCGCGAGATAATTCATAACGTAGTATTCGTTTCCGACTTCTAAGATGTCCTTAAATGAATGCGGAGCGAAGCCGTTTGTTTCAAGTCCGCGAATCAATTCTCTTCTACCGTCGGGAAATATTTTGTATCCGACTAAAATCCATTTTTGCTTATCGTCCGACTTTATCTTGAAGGCGCCTCTTGTTAATCGATTTAAAGTAGTGTATTGAATGTTTTGATTAAGTATTTTCGTTATGACAATGCCGTAATTAAGCGCTCTGTCTTTGCAAAGTTGTAATTGTCTATCAATTAGCTGTTCTTTAGTTTTTTGCTTGTCTTCTTCGCCGGGAAACAATTTGATAGAGCTGAGCATAGCCGCGCCGCCTCTGCAGTGCCCGTTTGATTCTAGTACCCTTTTAATGGGAGTTCTCGACGAGAGCAAGTTTTTGAGGAAACCGTCTTTGACTAGCGTAACGTTTTCAGCCGGAACGCCTTCTTCGTCGAATTCGTAAGAGCCGATAAGAAAGGTTTCTTCAAATTTGTCTTTCCCCGGAATAGCTTTTACCGATAAGAATTCAGGCAGAACTCTACCGCCAATTTTAGTTTGAAAAGCGCCGTGGTCGTCAATTTCTCTAACGCTTTTCGGAGTGATTAGTTTTCTTTGCGTTACGAGGTTAGGCGCGAAAACCTGCGCGAAAATTTCCGCGGCGGCTTGCTTTTCGAAAATAATCGGACCGGAGTAGGCGTCAAATAACACCGGCGCTTTTCGAAGCTTTGTTAAACTAGCGGCTAGATTTCGCGCCGCTTTTATAAGAGAATCTTGCGAAGGCAAATCGCCAGGGGATTTTCCGATAGCGACATAATGGTCGATTAAGGGCATTCCGTCTTTCGCTTGGGTCGCAACGACAATTTCTAATCCCGTATAGTTTTCGCGCTTTTTATAGCGTCTTCCCTCGGTGTTTAGAAAATAAACGGTTTCGGGAAGAAATTCCATACCTACGGTGGAGTATTCAATTTCCGGAAAATCTTTGAAAACTTCCGAGATTTCTTTTAGCTTGTTTTCGTATTCTTTTAGGTCGAATTCAGTTTTCGGGGCGATATATTCTATTTGTTTAGGAGGAAGTTTTGTGTAATCCGACGTCGTGTCTCTTCTGGTTCTGTTTTTTAGGGCGGCAAGTTTTTTCGAGTAAACTTCGGCGGATTGTTTGTAAGCGCCGTCTGTCGCCAGCCATAATTCTCTTCGAAGAGATTCGTAGCTCGGATTTAACGGTATTGGACGTTTCTGGAATTTATTGTCGCCTCCGAATCCGAAAAAGAAACCCATCGAGGAGTAATCTAAAAAGTTTGAATTGTCAAACTTATAATCGCCGACGCGCAAATCGACGTCCAGATAAGCGTTTTCTTCTTTGTCCGAATCGGTTATACTGCCGAGAGCCGAGTGAATTACGTAGCTTGTTTTAAAACTTATTTTGTATTCGATATAATATGGTTTCTTCAGAGATTCAAGCTCTAGTTTTTCCATAGAGCGGTCGAGTTCGTCGCTCATAGCGTCGAATATAAAATCCTGAGCGCCCGCGTGAGGATTAAGCGTCAGTAGAAAACTTACGATTAATAATGATAAAATCTTTTTCATTTATTATCCCTTTCTATGTTTTTATTATCTTTAAAAACTTTTTTCATAGCTTCTTCGAGTTCTTTTGGTTGTTGCGAAGTGAAAAACACTTTTCTGCCGTCTTTCATTACGAATTGCACGCCCGAATCGCCGGCGGCGACGTAGCCTTTTCCTCTTTTAAAGCCGTGTCTGATACCCCAGCCGCCGTATTCCAGCATTGGGTTCACTTTTCTAATTTCGAAAGATTGGATTTCGCCGACGCCAATTTTTTTAACTTTAAAATGGAAGGGCGCGAATCTATAATAAAAGCCGTCGGTTTTTACTTCGATTATCAATTTGCTCGATTTAAACATATAGACTATGAAGGCTCCGAAGACAATAGCTATAAGCGCCGCCGTTAAGAACATTTCGGCGGATGTTTTCTCTTCGGAAAAATCTATTTGGAAGTAGTATTGAAGAACGATGCCGATAATAATAATCGTTAGCGGAAGGAGAGCCGCAAACAATACTAGTATCCAAAGGAATTTTTGGTTGAATTTCTGCGTTTCGCTATGTAGAGTTTCAATCATCGCTAAATTTACTTTTGCAGTTTAGTTTTCGGAGCGGGTAAAATCGGCGATTTTTCTTGCGATTTGGGTTTCTTTTGGACTTCGATTTTCGAGACTAATATAGTCGGAGAAACCGAAGAAACCGGAACGCCGCCCGATTCGGCGCCGCAGATGCCGTTGAATATTCCAATATCGTCGCCTGCGGCTACGATGTTAGAAAAAGTTGTCAGCGGAGTGCCGATTAAATCGACGCCTCTTAGCATTTCGTCGGGCCTACCGTCTGCGTAAACTTTATAGACAAGAAGCGGGGTTACGTTAAAGGAGTTGGGAATAGCTCTGCCAGTAAAAGTAAATCCGCCTTGAACGACGTCGAAGAAAAGTCCGTATTCTTTGCCTTCTTCCTCGCATTTATCTCTGAGTTTTTCTCTTAAATCTTTGATAGAATGAGTTTCTTCGGTTTTGACTATTAAATTCGATTGTCTCGATACCGCTTTGTAGCCGGCTTCCTTTCTGCCGTGTCCGTTCGAATTATCAAAGTCTTCGATTGGGGTTCTGGACATTAGGAAATTTTTGAAAATTCCGTCTTTTACCACGGTTACTTTTTGCGCTTTAACTCCTTCGTCGTCGTATTTATAATAGCCGGATAAATCGACGCCGTCAATATGTTTTTTTGTCGGGTCGAATATCACGTCCATAAATTTCGGCAATACTTCTTCTCCAATAGAGCCTTTGAAGGTTTGCGCGTTGTTTGGGTCTTTGAGTCTATGTCCTTCTACTCTATGACCGAAGATTTCGTGGAAAAAGACTCCCGAAGCTTCGCCGGATAATAAAGCTGGACCGGAGTATGTCTCTTCCATTTTCGGAGCGTTTCGCAAGCTATCTAATATGTTTATAAGACGTTTAGCCGTTTTTTTGAGAGAATGCACGTCGGGAAGGTCTTTTGGGTCGAAAGTAAAATAACTTTTGTAAAGAGGCAAATTCATCCCGTCGTCGGCTTTCGTTCTAATTGATAGATAAATTCGAGCGAAAGAGTTCGACATCTTTATTTTAGAGCCTTCGGTATTTACGAAATACTTCGTTTTTGTGTCGCAGGTAAACGTGGTCATGCCGGAGTATATCCAGTCGTATTCGGAGAAAATCTTGGAGACCTCGTTTAGTTTATCCCTCCAAGCTTTCTCTTGAATGGTGAATTTGATTTCCTCGCCGAGATATTCGCTCGGTTCTTCTTTGGAAAAGTCCGCCGAGGTGTCTTCTTCCGCCGCTTTGACAGCGGTATTGGCTAAAGCTTTGCCGTATCGTTCAATAGCGTTTTTGTATTCTTTTTCGGTTTCGCGCCAGATTATTTCTCTGAGCGCTTCTTCTTTATCTTCCAAAGGCAAATATATAGGTCCGGATCCCATAGAGAAAAAGCCGAAAGACTTGCCGCGAATGATATGACTGTTGTCGAAGTTGTAATCTCCGACTCTCAAATCGACGTCGAGCGTTCTATTTCTGTCTTTGGAATCTTTAATGATTTCTCCGAAAGAAGAAACGATTCTCGTTTCGGTCTTGTCGATTATTTCGTAAGCGATAAAATAAGGCGGAACTTCGCGATCTTTTAGTTCATCCATAAATCTGTTCATCTCTTTTTCCGCGGCGCCTAAAACTGGAGAGCTTTGCGCTTTTGCGTTAAAAGAGATTACTAAGCTCGCGACTATTAGAGCTAAAAGTGTTTTTTTCATTTTTTTCCTTTAAAAAAAGTTGACGATAATCTATTTAGTTTTTTGACATACTTCCATTAACACCCCGTTTGTGGATTTCGGGTGTAAAAAAGCTATTAACATTTCGTGAGCTCCTTTTTGCGGAGCGTCGTTGATTAAGTTTATCCCTTCGTCGGAGAGTCTTTTTAGTTCCTTTTCGGCGTCGTCCGATTCGAAGGCAACGTGATGAATTCCTTCGCCTTTTTTCGCTAAGAACTTAGCGATTGGCGAGCCTTCGTCCGTAGGCTCGGTTAATTCTATTAATACGTCGCCGACTTTGAACGACGCAACGTTTACTTTTTGCTTTTCTACCGTTTCTTTGTGAACGTTTTCGGGTTCGAAGATTTTTTTGAAAGTTTTTAAACTTTCGTCCAAATTCTTCACGGCAATTCCTATATGATTTATCGATTTTAACATCTGCGCCCCTTATGTTTGTTTACGATAAGCTTTTAAGATAAGTTTCCGCTTTTTTCAAGTCTTCGGGAGAGTTAACTCCTTGAAGTTCTTTAAAATCCGCTAATGGAAAAGCGAATATCCTTTTATTCTCTTTTTTTAATATATCTATAATATCCGTAAGATAGTATTCTCCTTGAGCGTTGTCGTTCGAAACTCTTTTTAGAGTCGGGAATAGTAGATTGGACTTTACGAGGAAAACGCCGCTGTTGATTTCGTCGATTTTCTTTTCTTCGTCGTCCGCGTCTTTTTCTTCCGTTATTTTGACAAAGTCGCCGTTGTCGTTTCTGACAATCCTACCGTAGCCCGAAGGGTTGGAAGCTATTGTCGATAAAACGGAAACGTCGGAGTTGTTTTTGTAATGCTTGCTAATGAATTCGCTTAGCGTTTCGTATCTCAAGTTCGGGACGTCTCCGCATAAGATAAGGACGTTTGCTTCGTCGAGCGGAATCATCTTTTCTGCTTGAGCGACTGCGTGTCCTGTGCCGAGCTGTTCGTTTTGTTCGACAAATACGTAGTCCGCGTCGGGCGAACTGAGATATTCTATTACGTCGTCTTTTTGGTAACCGACGACTATAACGATTTTTTGGGGATTCAACTTTTTGGCGTCTTCCAGAACTCTTTCTATCAGCGTTTTGCCTTTAAGTTCGGTCATAACTTTAGCTTTGCCGGGTTGTTTCATCCTTTTGCCTTTGCCGGCGGCTAATATAACTACGTATAGATTTTCTGAGTTTTCCATATTGCAATTACGCTATTTCCGCTTCGATTTTGTCCTTTAATTCGTTTTGGTCGTTGAAAATGAATATTTCCGATTTGAAGTTGTTCAGTTCGGCTTCGTCTAAATTGGCGAAAGTCATCACTATTACTTGGTCGTTGATAGTTCCCTTTCGAGCGGCGGCGCCGTTAAGTCCGAAAGTTTTGGAGCCGCGGTCGCCGGGGATGGCGTAAGTTTCGAATCTTTCGCCGTTGTTTATGTTAACTACCAAGACTTTTTCGTACGGGACTATATCAGCTAAGTCCATTATATCTTGGTCAATTGTAAGGCTTCCGTCGTAGTATAAGTTAGACTCGGTTATTCGAGCTTTATGTAATTTTGATTTTAACATTATTCTTTGCATATTATCACCGTATTGATATTTTATATTATGAAACCTGAAAGTTAGTAAATTTAAATATCTAATCAAATTTTATAATAAAAAAAAGCTGTTTTTGTCGTTATTAGGTAAACGATAATTTTGCAAAAAGATTTTTAACAAAATTAAGTATAATAAACAATAGAGAAAGATTTATGAGTAAGATTGTTGAATGCGTGCCAAATTTTTCGGAAGGAAGAGACAAGGAAACTATCGAGGCGATATCCGACGCTATTAGAAGCGCCGACGGGTGCAATCTTTTAGACGTTGACCCGGGTTACGGAACCAACAGAACGGTTTATACTTTTGTAGGCGACCCGGATTCTGTCCTCGAGGGAGCTTTGAACGCCGCGAGAAAAGCCAGCGAGTTAATCGATATGCGAGAGCACGAAGGCGAACACCCGAGGATGGGCGCTATGGACGTTTGTCCTTTCGTTCCCGTCGCCGGCGTAACAATGGAAGATTGCGTAGAGATTTCAAAAAAGTTCGCCGAGAAGGCGTCGGAGGAGTTAGGCATTCCGCTCTACTTATACGAGGAAGCGGCGACGGAAGATTATCGAAAGAAATTGCCGCAAATACGAGAAGGGGAATACGAAGGCTTCGCCGAGAAAATCAAGAAGCCAGAATGGAAGCCCGATTACGGTCCCGACGAATTCGTTCCCGAATGGGGAGCGACAGCTACGGGCGCGAGATTCTTCCTAATAGCTTATAACGTTAACGTTTACGGCACGAAAAATCAAGCTCATCGAATCGCTTTGAACTTAAGAGAAGCCGGAAGAGGACCTGACAAACCCGGCAAGTTTAAGGAAGTGAAAGGGATGGGCTGGTTCGTCGAAGATTATAATATGGCTCAGATAACGGCGAATCTTACGAATTATAAAGTTACTCCGCCGCATATTTTCTACGAGGAAGCGAAAAAAGACGCTAAAGAATTGAACATAGGTATAGGCGGTTCGGAGATTGTCGGTTTGATACCGCTCGAGGCTATGCTGATGGCGGCGGAATATTACATAGAGAAAGAGAATTTGTTCATTTTGGACGAGTCGCAAAAGATTCAATTAGTTATAGATAGATTGGGATTGAATTCTGTAGCTCCGTTTAAGCCCGAAGAGAAGATTATCGAGTATATGATAAAAGATGACGAAGCTGAGAAAGAGCCTTTGGCGAGTCTTTCGACTAGAAAATTCGTCGAGAGCGTTTCGGCGAGGACTTCGGCGCCGGGAGGCGGTTCCGCGGCGGCTTTAATAGCTTCGGTAGGCGTCGCTTTGGGTTGTATGGTCTCTAGATTGACGCAAGGATTCAGGAAGTTCGAAGATAGAGAGATGGAGGTGAGGGAAATCATACCCCCGCTTCATAATTTGACGAGAGAATTGATTTCAATGATAGACGCGGACACTAACGCTTTCAACGATTTTATGGACGCTTTGCGGCTACCGAAAGATACCGACGAAGAGAAAGAATATCGGCAAAAGAAGATGCAGGAGGGCTTGAAGAAAGCGATAGAGGTTCCGTTAACGACTATGCGATTAGGCGATAAGGCTTGGGATTCGATGATTGGAGCCGCTAAGCTCGGGAATATAGCTTCGAAATCCGACGTCGAGGTAGGAGCGAGGGCGCTCGAAACCGGCATTTGGGGAGCGTATAAGAACGTGTTAATCAATCTGCCGGGAATAAAAGACGATAGCTTCAAAAAGGAGAAGCTGGAAGAAGCGGAAGCTATAGTGGATAAGGCGAAGCAAAAAGTCGATGAGATTTTGATGATTTTGGAAGGTAGGGAGAAGGCTAAGGATAAGTAGGTTTGTTTCCTCTCGTTCCGAAATTGGGATTTCGGAATGAGTATAGATACGTTTGTTCTAATTCCCAAATTCCAATTTGGGATTAGAAAAGTGCAGACTGCGGCATTTTTTTAATTAGTATCTATTTTTACCTCTCATTGAGTATAGACTCGTTCCGTCCGAAATCGGAGTTTCGGACGGAGGTTTGGGTGATTATTTGTAGTTTCGGACGGAGGCGCTGGATGAGTATATATCTATATATAAATTCCGTTTCGTCTTATCAGTTTTGCGTTATCTAGGCGAGGTTCGGCAATAGAGGGGACGATAAAATGCTTTTCGATTTTGCCGTTAACTTCGTAGTATTTGTATCCGACTATTCCTTTTTTCAGGAGTTTAGCGAGTATATCGAGGAATTGTTCTAACTCTTTTTCGCTAAGGTTACCTGTGTATAGGGAACGGGTGGAGCCTAAGTCGAGGAATCTGTCGATTTTGCGCCAGACGTTCGGGGAGAATCCTTCGGCGTCTTTTGGGTAGCTTTCTTGAATATAGTCGCGCATAGCGAACTTTAATTCGCCTACTCGCGAAGTAAAAGAAGGATTGTTTTTTACGGCGCCGATTACGTCGAGCATAATAATAAAATGTCGAGTTAGACAAACTTTCAATTTTATTATCGGCGCGTTTGCCTTAAGGTTTAACTTCTGTAGATTCCTCTATCGGAATTTTTTATGAAATCTATGCAGTTTTCTATTTCCTTTGTGGGTTTGCGTTCTTCGAGATATTTCTTTACGCCGTCTTTGGTGTTTAAGCCGGAATTGAGTAAGATTCTATAGAAGTTGTTTAATTCGTTAATTTGCTCGGTGGTAAATTCTCTTCTTTTCAGCCCGATTTTATTAACTCCTGCGACTTTTACGGGGTTATTGCCCATTAGCGTATAAGGCGGAACGTCTTTGACGATTTTAGCGTCGGCTCCAATGAAAGCGTGCCGTCCGATTTTGCAGAACTGGTGCAATTTTACGTATCCGCCTGTTACGACCCAGTCTTCTATTGTAACGTGTCCGCCCAAGTGAGTCAAATTTGAAAGGACGACGTTGTCGCCAACCTTGCAGTCGTGCGCGACGTGAACGTACGCCATTAGCAAGCAGTCGCTGCCGACTTCGGCTTTGCCGCTTTCCTTTGTGCCGCGATTGACGGAGGCGTATTCTCTTATTACTGTTCTATCGCCGATTATAGCTAATGTTTTTTCGCCGCCGAATTTTAAATCTTGCGGTTCGGTGGCTATAACTGCGCAGGGATGTATTCTAACGTCTTTTCCAATTCGCGCTCCGTCGGCTATTACGACGTGGGAGCGTATTTCGGTATTGTCGCCGATTTCTACGTCGTCTTCTATTATGCTATAATGTCCAATCTTAACGTTTTTTCCGATTTTTGCCTTGTCCGATACTATTGCCGTAGGATGAAAACTCATATTTAACTCTCATTTTTTTTTATGGACGCCGATTGTAAGTCCGCTTCGCATACTTTTTGTCCGTCCACAGCAGCTGTTATGTGAAAGAAAAAAGCGTTGAATTTTTTGTTCACGAGTTTAGCGGTTAATACTAATTGGTCTCCCGGGACGACGGGTTTTCTGAATTTGGCGTTTTTGATGCTCATAAATAGAACTAATTTCTTTTGCCAATCTTTGTCTTCGTTTACTATCAGCAAACTTCCCGCCTGAGCCATACTTTCTATTATTAAAACTCCGGGCATAACGGGATTTTCGGGGAAATGCCCTTGGAAAAATTCTTCGTTAAAAGTTACGTTTTTGATTGCCGTTAAAGTTTTATTTTCAGTGTCGTAATCGATTACTTTATCGATAAGAAGGAAAGGGTATCTGTGCGGCATCATCCGCATTAAGCTCTTTATATCGAATATGGTTCCTTCCTTCTGGGGTTTGGATTGATACTTTGTCAGTTCTTTCTTTTTCAGGTATAGTTTTCTAATTTTTTTGGCGAATTCAATGTTGCTGGCGTGTCCCGGCCTCGCCGCTAGTATTTGCGCTTTGATTGGAACGCCTATTAAAGCTAAATCGCCCATCATATCCAAAAGTTTGTGTCGAGCCGGTTCGTTTTTGTATCTTAAGTCTTTATTATCCAGATATCCGTTGTCGCCTACTATTGGAGTGTGTCCTGTTTTGAACTTTTCGCCCAATTCTTTTAGCTCTTTTTTGTTTATGTATTTATCTATAATTACCAGAGCGTTGTCTAAACTTCCGCCTTTGATAAGTCCGACTTTCTCGAGAGTTTCTAATTCAGTTAGAAAGCAGAAAGTTCTCGACGGGGCGAATTCTTTTACGAATTCATTTTCCAAGTCGAACAACCCGGTATGTTGGCTGCCGAGAGCGGGATTGTGATAGTCCACCATAACGGTTATTCTGTAATCGTCTGTAGGAAGAGCGACTATATCGACTTCCTTTTCGTCGTTCTTGTAGTGAATCGTTTCTTCTACCTCGAAGAATTCTCTATCGGCGTTTTGCTCTTCGAACCCCGCTTCGAGCAGAACGTCAACGTAGGGTTTAGAACTACCGTCTCCGACTGGAGGTTCTATTCCGGAAAGTTCAATTCTGCAATTATCTATTTGTAATCCCGCGAGGGCGGCTAAGACGTGTTCTACAGTGTGAACTTTTACTCCGCCTTCGCCTAGGGTCGTGCCGCGAGATAAATCCACCACTTTATCCACAATCGCCGGTATTTCCGGTTTTTTCTTTAAATCCGTTCTGACGAAGCGGAGACCGTAGTTTTCGGGCGCCGGACAGAAAGTTATAATCGAAGGTTTGCCGGTATGCAATCCGATTCCTTCGTAAGAAACGCTATTTTTAATCGTTTGTTGTTTTGCTCTCATTTATTAATTTGTGAATAAAAAAACAAATAATTTCTTAAAAAATCTATGCAATTTAACTTTTTTCTCAGTTTCAAAAAAATCGAAACCGAATTTCTTACGGGGCGATTAATCTAAGTTCAAGGCTTTTTTGATTTTTTTAACTTCTTTTAATAAATCGGGCAGGGATTTGAGAGAAGCTTCTATTCTAAAAGCCGTCATTCTATCTTTTGACGGGCTGCCGAAGTATATTCCTTTGTTTTTTATGGATTTTGCGGCTCCCGACTGCGCTTCGAGGATAACGTCAGCGGCGGTTTCGAGATGTCCAGCGATGCCGACCTGCCCGCCGAGTCTGTTTCTTTCGCCGATTTTGCTGGAGCCGGAAATGCCGACTTGCGCCGCCATTGCCGTGTTGTCGCCTAACTCTACGTTGTGAGCTATTTGGCAGAGATTGTCGATTTTCACTCCTTCGCCGATTATCGTGGAGCCTACTACCGCTCTGTCGATTGTAACGTTCGTGCCGATTTCCGCGTTTTTTTTGATGACTACATTGCCGATTTGAGGTATTTTATCGTAAGCGCCTTCTTTTGTTTCTACGTATCCAAATCCGTCGGAGCCAATTACGGCGCCGGCGTGGATTATACATTTGACGCCGATTTCGGTTCCTTGGTAGCAAACGACACCCGAGTGAATTATGGTATCGGCTCCTATTTTTACGTTGGGGTATAGGTGAACGTTTCCGCGCAAAACAGAGTTTTTTCCTATAACGCAATTCTCTTCGATAATGCAATTTGGACCGATATAGGCGGAATCCGCTATTTCGGCGCTCTTTGATATTACCGCAGTTTTGTGGCGAAAGCTTGTTTTTTGCGGTTTAAGGGAATCGAGATATTTCAAAACGGCTACGAAAGACAAATACGGGTTTTCCACTTTTATTAGAGCGGAAACGCCGTCGGGCTTTTCTTTGCAATCTTTTGGAACGATTGCGCAGGCGGCTTTAAGAGAATCGAAATGGCTTTTGAATTTTTTGTCGTAGTAAAACGTTAAATCGCCCGCTTTGGCGTTCTCTATTCGGTCGAGATTATATATTTGGGCGGATTCGTCGCCTTCTGTTTCGCCGTTTATTAGCTCCGCCGCTTTTTTAACGTCGAATAAAGGTTTTGATTTCATAAATTTATCTCCCTAAATAATTAAATAAGGAATGAGGGGGTTAAGCTCATTCCTTATATTGGTTAAATCAAGTGTTTTATTTTATAGCGCTCATTTTTTAATAGGGCTTTTGGGCGTTATCGGTTCCTTTTCGCCTTCTGGGCTTTGCTCTGTGGGTGTTTTCTCGCCTGATTGCTCTTGTTTGTTTTCAATTGGTTTTTCTTCAATAACTTTTCTAGAGCGTCTTCTACGACGTTGTGAGGGAGCGTATTTGGATTTTTTCTTTTTGTTTCTTGGGTCGTTCGCTATTTTCGCCTCTAGCTCTTCTTCAAGTTTATCTGTGTCCACTCCCAGTTCGCTGAGGACTTTTACGGTTAAATCGTATTTGAAATTAACGTATGGAAGGGGTTGAACGCTTTTGTCGAAAACAATGTCGTATCCTTCTTCGGCGGCAACTTTCTGCGTGGCGGCGTAGATTTTTTCTTCTACTTTTTCCATAAGCATTTGAACCGCTTCGTCGTATTCTCCGCCTTCTCCGAATTTTTCTTTAGCGTAAGTTTTCCTTCGCTTTTTTAGAATCCTAAGTTCTTCTTCCTTTTGTCTTCTTTCTTCGTCGCTCCAGACGAGTCTGTTTTTTTCGATTTCTTCTTCCAATGCGGCTATGTTTTCGCTAATCGATTTCAGTTCTCTTTTCCATTCTTCGACTATAGATTGAAGTCTTTGGTTAGCCAGCTTGGCTTCGGGGAAATACTCCCTAATTTGGTCGGATGAAATAAACCCAACCTTCTGAGCGTTCGTTGTTTCCGCGCTTAAAAGGAACGCGCAAAATATCGCTATTATTGATAAGACGTTTTTAATCATATAAAAGATGATGTTTAGTTATTTATGTTTACGGTAATATAGACCGTTTTCGACAAAGATTATTTTTTGCCTCTTTTGAGCAAATCGAGCGCGCTGAAAGTAACGTCTAATTTGTCCTCGGCGTAAAGCACTATTGGACTTCCTTTGTCTAAAACTATGTCCAAGTTTTCTTTCTTCGATATTTTTTTAATAGCGTCTTGGATTTTTTCGCGTATAGGAGCCAGCAACTCTTCTCTTTTCTGAGCGAGTTCTCCTTGGTTTCCTAGTTTTTGCTGTTGGAATTGAGCGTAGGTCATCTCTAATTGTTTTAGCGCGGCTTCTTCCTGTTGTTTCTGTTCGGGAGTCATCATTGATTTTTGTTTGTTGTAGTTTTGCATTTTTTCCGAATATTGTTGTTGCAAAGCTTTTAGCGAGTCTCGATAAGTTTTCGCTAGTTCTTGCAATTTTTTGTCCGCCTCTACGGCTTCTGGAAGCTGCTGCACTATCATTTCTACGTCCACGACGCCTACTTTCAGATTCTTTCCTTGCGCGTTTGAATAGTTCGACGAAACAAGAAAAACAGCGATGATTAGAATTAAACTTAACTTTTTCATTTTTAAACCCTTTTTGTTTTTTAAAAATAATATATTGCTTTAGAATCTTTGTCCTAGGTGAAACAAGAATTTCCATCCCGCCGGACCTCCGAAGTCCGCGGTGGGGTCGAATCCGTATCCGTAGCTGAACCCGATAATACCAATCGGATTCATTCTTAATTGTATCCCGACTCCCGCCGAACGTTTTAAGTTAAACGGGTCGGTGTAGGGCAAATCTTTCCAAACGTTGCCGGCTTCGGCGAATCCGTAAAAGTAAATCGGCATAGGGTCGAGCGAGATTGCGAATCTCAATTCGGCTATGTGCCTCGCCATAGTTTTGCCGCCCATCCTCGGACCGATTGAATGGTCGGGATATCCTCTCAGGGGCGTAACGCCGAATCCGCTTAATCCGTTGCCGCCCATAGAAAATAGTTCTATGGGATTTATCATTGTGTCCGACTGAAATGTCGCGATATATCCGACTTTTGAACTCAAATAAAGAACTAATCTGTCGTTGCCTTTGATTTTCATTAGCGGTTGCGCCATTTCGAGTTTTAGTTCGTTTTTGAAGAAGTCGGTGTTTCCTAAGCCGAGAACGCCCATAGCCCAATTTGTCGAAAAGTCGAATTTTGAGCCGACAGACGGGAAGAACAAATTGTTAAAACTGGTTCTTGAAATGCGCTGTCCGAGAGTTACCTCGTTAGTTAAACCGTTTCTGTAATATATACCGCCGTCTCCGCGAACGTAGTTTTCTTGCACTCGCAGGCTCCAATCGCCTCGGAAGTAGTCGTCTGGCCAATAAAATCTTCTGCCTAAGTTAATAGCCCCGCCCGCTCTTCTTATATTTAGGTTATAGGTGTATCTTATCCAAGAGTAGTAAAGATTAAAGCCGACGGTTGTCGGTTCGTCGAAAAGCCAAGGTTCGGTGAACCCGATTGAATATTGTTGGTAGCGGTTCGCCTGACCGAATTCGGCGTGGAGGTTCAATATTTGTCCCGCTCCTCCGCGGAAAGGTTCGGCTAAGGAGAAGTTGTTAAGCGTTAATCCAACCGAGCCGGTCAAGCCGAACGTTCCCATAAATCCGATGGAAGCGTTGATTTGGTCGGTGGAGCGCTCTTCGACGTTGTAAACCAAATCTACTTCTTTGTCGCTTACGGGTTTTATTTCGGGTCTAAGTTTTTCGGGATTAAAATACTGCATTACGCCCAAAGCTCTTATGCTTCTGATTATAGCCGACCTGTTGAAGTAATCGCCGGGTCTTGTGAAAAGTTCTCTTCTTATAACTTTGTCTTTGGTTTTTGTGTTGCCTTTTATATCTACTCTTCTAACTTTTACTCTTTGGTTTTCGTAAACTTGAATAGTTAAGTCAACGGAGTCAGGCGGGACTCTTTTTTCTTTTGGAACGAATCTAGCGGCTAAGTAGCCGTTGTCGGCGTAAAGAGAAGTTGCGTCGGTTTGGTTTTCGTTCTGATACAAATTTTTCTCGAACCTGTCCAAATCGTAAGGGTCGCCTTTTGCGAAGTCCAGTCTTCTTTTTAAAATAGCTTCGTCGTAAACCGTGTTGCCTTCAAAGTTGATGTTTCTCACGAATAGCTTGTCGCCTTCGTGAAGGGAAATTTCTATATTAACTTCTTCGTTTTTCTCGTTGTATATTAAAGTGTCGTCGGTAATTTCGGCGTCAACGTAGCCGTTTTGATTATAGAAAGAGATTAGGTTTTCTTTGTCTTTTTCGTATTCTTCCAAGTTGAAGTCGTCGGAACGCCATACTTCCCACCAAGATTTCGTGCGCGTTTCTTCTAATTCGTCGGCGATTTCGTCGTCTTCGAATACTTCGTTGCCGTCGAAAGAAATTTTTCCGACTTCGAATTCGACTCCTTCGTCTATGCTCAGTTCGAGATTGGCTTTGTTGTTTCCTACGTCTTCTATGTCGCTTTCAATTTGAGCGAACATAAGGCCTTCTTCTTCGTAAAGTTTTTTGATTTTACGCTTTGTAAGGTAAGCGTCGTATTTTGAGAATATTTCGCCCTGCTGTTTGCCTACTTTTTTCTCGATGTCTTCTTTTGAGACTTCGTCGGCTCCGAATATATCAATTTTGTTTAATCTCGGGTGTTCTTTGACTTGTATTACCAGAAACGCTCCCGCTTCGGTTATTTTGTCGATTTTGATTTTTACGTCGGAGAATTGTTTTCTTTGCCAAAGATTTCTTATAGCTGTTTGTAGTTTGTCTTGTCCGTTGCCGGGGAAGGAGAGTTGTTCTCCGGGGTGAATTCCGGCAATCGCTTTAACGGTTTGAGGGTCGGCGAATTTAGCTCCCTCCACCGCTATATCGACAATTTTATAGGTTTTTTGCTCCATACGCGGTTGCGCAATCTGCGATTGAGCGGAGCAAAAAGCGCTAATCAGCAGAAGTAAAAGAACAACGGAGACGTTATTGATTTTTCTTATTTTCATAAATTTAGAATTTGATACTTTGATTTTATAAAAATTGTAATCATAGTTGCTTTAATCTATTAAAATTGTTTCGGCTATCGCTCCGATTTCATTAAGACTTGAAAGCGTCGAGAAATCGTTTAATATGAGATTTATCGTCTTCTTCGGAAGTTAGCTGTTGAGAAGTTTTCCCAAAGCGTCTTTCTCTCGCCATATAGTCGTGAATAGCTTCGTAAAGGTCTTTTTTGCCGAAGTCGGGCCAAAATTTATCGGTAATATAGATTTCTCCGTAAGCCATTTCCCAAAGCAAGAAGTTGCTGAGTCTTCTTTCGCCGCTCGTTCTAATTAAATAGTCGGGGTCTGGAATCGAAGCTGTTTGCAAATAAGACGCGAAGAGTTCGTCGGTAATGTCTTCCGGCGAGACTTTTCCTCTTCTAACGTCGAGAGAAATCATTTGGACGGCTCTGACTATATCCCATCTGCCTCCGTAGCTCAAAGCGAGAGTAAGCGTTAGGCCGGTGTTTTCTTTTGTGGTTTCTATCGCTTTGTAAAGCAATTTTTGAACTACTTTCGGAAGCGAATTTGTTTTACCGATTGTAAGAATTTTAACGTTATTTTGATGCAATTCGTCAAGTTCGGCTTTAAGGTAATGTTCGAGCAGTCTCATTAAAATGCCTACTTCTGCGACGGGGCGTTTCCAATTTTCAATTGAGAAAGCGTAAAGAGTTAAATATTCGACGCCGAGTCTGGAAGAAGCTTTCACTATTTCTCTAACGGTTTCGATTCCTTCTCTGTGTCCTTCGGTTCTGTTGAGTCCCTTTTCTTTAGCCCATCTGCCGTTGCCGTCCATAATAATAGCAATATGTCGAGGCAATCTGCCCTTTTCAAGCAGTCGCTTTTGCGCGGCTTTATCGTCGGCTTCTTGTTCTACGTTCCAATCCATTTGTTTCGTTTGTAGTTTTAAGTTTAATTAGAATTATACAAATTACTAAAATACTTTTTATTATTCTAAATTTCAACACAAAAACTAACTTTTCTTTAAATTTTTAAAACAATGATTTTGTTTTTAACTAACTGATTATTAAATTTGAGTTTCTAATTTCAATACGTAATAAATTAGTTGTTATTTTATAAATAAAATTTAGGTAAGGTATGACAAAAGCAGATATCGTTGACGAAATCGCGAAAGCGACAGGTTTGACAAAAATCGAGACAAAAGCCGTTGTGGACGGCGTATTGCAAAGCGTAATTAACGCTATTGCAAGCGGAAGAAGGATTGAATTGCGCGGATTTGGCGTATTCAAACACAAGAGCAGGAAACCTAGAATGGCGAGAAATCCTAAGACGGGAGATTTGGTTCCTTTAGGTAAGAGATACGTTCCGGTTTTTAAACCGTCTCCGGACTTTTTGAAGAAAGTTAACAAGGCAATGAAAGAGAAATACGGAGAGGACGACGAATAAACTATCGGAGAAACCGCCTTTTTCGAAAGGCGGTTTCTCTACAATTTTTTCAAATTCAATTTATTGGAGGGCGCTTATGCCAAGCGGGAAGAAAAGAAAAAGACATAAGATATCGACGCATAAAAGAAAAAAGCGTTTGCGCAAGAATAGACATAAGAAGAAAACCAAATAGAAAAGCCGGTATATCGGCAGGTTATATCAAGTTCGCGCGTCTCTATTGCAATATAAAACGATGAAAATCGTTTTATTTTTTTGTGTGGGCAATTGTTTTTTTGTATATTAATTTTGATGTTAATCAAATTTTAGATATATGACATAAAGTTTCCTACCATTTTGAAATAAATATGAACTATCCGTCCTTTGGGACGGAAAAATATTATTAATAGCGCGTGGTTTGTTGTTTGTCAGACTTAAGTTTAATAAACGGCAGAGTTTAGCGCGCGAAAGGTTTGGGACGGATTGCGGCTCAAACTGGAAAAATGGAGTAAATTAAATTTGGAGGCGTCGAACGGAACTTAATACGCGTTTTTAGTTTTGTATAACGATTAACGGATTTGCAATGGCGACTCCGCATTATCAATCGGCTTTGGAAGCGAAACGCTTCGAAAACGCGAAAGTTCCGTCCCTTAAGGACGCGATTATAACTACCCGATTTTTTAACGGACGACGAATTCCATTGGCTATCAGGTTCTTTGCGGACATTGCCGCCGAACTCAAAAGATTTTTTAGTTCGGGAGCTTTGTCTCCCAATACTAGATATTCATTTGTTTGTGAATATAAAAAAGAATCTTTGACCGAGGCGCGACGGGTTAGTTTGTCCGACGAGTTCACGGGCGACGAAGCTAAGCCGCCGCGTTGTTCTATACATTTTAACGATTTAAGTCTAAGCGATGAATCTGGGTTTTCAATTAAAAGATTTGAGCGGAACGCGAGCGAAAATAAACGCAAAGAGTTTACAAAAAATCAATTAGCGTTTGGAAATAAGCTATGAAACTGTTATACTGCTTAAATTTTTATTTTCTAAATAAGAAAAAAATATTTAATCGGGATAATAGTAGTTAGAGTTAGCGGAAAATTTTGAACGGATTAGGAACATAAAAAAAGTGAGTATGAAGAACGCTTTTACCATAGACTTTGAAGAGTGGTTCTGCTCTACGCCCAGCGGAGACAATTTCGCTAATTGGAGCGAGAAAGAGTTGAGGATAGAGAAGAATGCGGAAAAAATCCTCGAAGCGTTGGATAGGTTCAACGTAGAAGCTACTTTTTTCGTTCTTGGTTGGGTAGCGGAAAAAGTTCCTAATTTGGTGAGAATGATAAGCGACGCCGGGCACGAAATAGCTTCTCACGGTTATTCGCACGTAAGAGCTACGACTTTAAGCGAAAAGGAATTCGAAGAGGACTTGAAAAAAGCTATAGACGCGACCGCTCCTTTGACGAAAGACGATATTCTCGGTTATAGAGCGCCGTATTTTTCAATAACCAACGATACTTTATGGGCTTTAGATATATTAGCCGAGCTCGGGTTTAAATACGACTCTTCGATTTTCCCGACGGGTATGCATCCCGAATACGGTATAGAGGAATTTCCCAAACAAATTATCAAATTGGAAAACGGTTTAATCGAGGCGCCTTTGAGCAGTTTAGAGATAGGCAGATTCAGCGTTCCTATTAGCGGCGGCGGCTATTTCCGTTTGTATCCTTATTCTCTTACTAAAAGAATGATTAAGAAATTTATCGATAAAGGCGGGAGCTATAATTTCTATATACATCCTTGGGAGATTGACCCGGGACAACCGCGCGAAAAGCGTAATCTTATTTATTACGCTAGGCACTATCAAAACCTCAAGAAAACTTATTCGAAATTGGAGAAGCTTATGACGGACTTTGAATTTACTTCTTTAAGAAGTATTATTAATAATATCTATAAGGACGATGAAAAGATTTGTAACGACAGCCAAAAGAAACACAAACGGCAGATCGTCTGCGCTGGATAGTAGCGATATACGAAACTATCGTTACGAAAACGTAATCGAGCTAAAGAAGTTCGGTTATCAGAAGTATAAGAGGGCTTTAGAGTTCTTGTTAATAGTTATGCTTTCGCCTTTTATTCTATTTCTCGGGGGCGTTACTTATCTTTTAGTAAAGCTCGAGTCCAGAGGTCCGGCTTTAATCAAGCAAAAGAGAATGGGGTGGAATACTAAAACTTTTCTTATGTATAAGTTTCGCTCTATGACCGAGACTCATAACGAGGACAACGACAATTTTTATTCGTCCGATAAGATTACTCCAATAGGGCGTTTTATAAGGAAGCACAGATTCGACGAGCTTCCGCAAATTTGGAACGTAATAAAAGGGGATATGAGCTTAATCGGACCGAGACCGGATATATTATCTTATTTCAATCAGTGCGTGAATTCTATTCCGAATTACGCCAAGCGATATACTATAAAGCCCGGAATTACCGGCTGGGCGCAAATCCATTACGGGCATTGCTTCGACGTTGACGGAGCGAGGGTTAGGCTCAAATACGATATTGATTATATCAATAATATGAGTTTTTTTAAGGATTTGGTTATTATTTACAAAACGTTGCTGGTGATTGCTAACGGCAAAGGCGGCAGATAAGATATAATCTTTTTTAAAAAATAGCGAGCGTTAGCTCAGTAGCTTCCGTTCAGTTCGATTGTAACGCGGGCGCCAGCTTTGATTTCGCTTTGGACGCGCAGTTCGCCTTTGAATATATCTACTATTTTTTTTGTTATGGATAGTCCTATGCCCAATCCTTCGTGAGTTCTGGTTATTCCTTTGCTTTTCTGCCTGAACGGCTCGAGAACTTTTTGCGCGACTTCTTTTTTCATTCCTTTTCCGGTGTCTTGGACTTCTATTATCGCTTTGTAACTTTCGTCTCTTTTTTCGCTTTTTAGCTTTCTTTTTTGGGAGATGTCTTTTGTAACGGCGATTAATTTTTCCACTTCTTTTGTCTTAGGGTTTAATATTAGTTTATCGTAGGTTTCAACCCATAAAAACGAACCGTCTTTTTTTGGATTCTGTAATCGACTGATTCAAGAGTATATCTATCTAAAGCTTTTTTATGATGTTGGTTTATTCTTGGTATGTCGTCGGGGTGAAAGAAGTCGTACGCGTTTTTCCCTATCATTTCGTCGCGTTCGTAACCGAGAATCTCTTTGCAAGAAGGGGAGACGTATTCGTATTTGCCCTCGGGTCCGTGAAGAGAAATAATATCGCTGGTAAATTCTAATAATTTGCCGAAGTGTCCGGTATCAATAGCTTCAAATAAAGAGAAGCCGCTTGTATCGTTTTGTGAGTTAGAGTTATCCATTCGATAAAAACAGTAAGTAAAATACAAAAGAAATTATTAAAAGGAATGACATAAAAATAACTAAATTATTGTAATTGTCGTTTTGTAGTTTTAAATTATAGTTTGATTTATTGAATAGGAGTTAACGGTAGTTTGCGCGATGCTAAATAGTACGATTAAGACTTTGCTAATAATAACGTTTTTGATTGTTCCCCTAAATTTAAAGTCCGAAGGGGATTTTGATTATTTATTAGAGCGGCTCGACGCTGATTCTTTAAAACGAAATTTGGAAGTTTTGGCGAACGATTCTATGAGAGGCAGGAAACCCGGCGACGTAGGCGCGAGGAAGGCGGCGGAGTATATCGCCTCTAAGTTTAACCAATACAATTTACAATTCCCGCGGGGAATGAAGTCCTATTTTCAACGAGCGCCAATGCACTCAAGCGCTCCTTTGAAAAGTTCCGATTTCATCGTCAAGCGCTCCGAGGATTCTTTGAGCTTGCGTTTGTTGGAAGACTATCTATTATACGAAACCGGTCCCGAGAGCTATATTCCAAAAGCGATAGACGCCGTGTTTGTGGGATACGGCATTTCGGCTCCGGAATACGATTATAACGATTATCAGAACGCCGACGTGGACGGCAAGATAGCAGTGTTTTTGGGAGGGGAGCCTTATTCGGATAACTACGATTATTTTAAAGCTAACGAACCTACTATTTTTAGCGCTTTAGAGGCTAAAAGGCGAACTGCGTTGGCTAGAGGGGCTATAGGTTGTCTTTTAATACCGAGTCCGATTGATTATTTTTATAGGAGTTGGGAGAAGACCAAAGAAGAGTATTATTTCAACGACATTTCGTTGTCCTATTCGGCTACGGGAAATTTTACGGCGCTAATTAATCCGTCTTTAGCCGAAAAGTTATTCAAGGAGTCGGGTTTTGAATTGCGTCGAGTTTACGAAATGCACTTCAACCAAAAGATGACTAGTTTTCCTTTGAATATTAAGATGAAGTTCAAGGGAGAGTTTATAAGGCGGGATTTTCTATCGAATAACGTCGCCGGGACGCTAAAAGGTTCCGACCCTGAATTGAAGGATTCTTATTTGATAATAACGGCTCACTACGACCACTTAGGCGTTGCGGAAAATTTGAGCGGGGATTCTATTTATAACGGCGCAATCGATAACGCGATAGGCGCGGCTGGAGTTTTGGAGCTGGCGAGGGTTTTTAGCGAACTTGAAACGCCGCCGAAACGCTCAATTCTGTTTTTATTGACTACGGGCGAGGAATTTGGGCTTTTAGGCTCGACCTATTATACCGACCATCCAATTTATCCTTTATATAAAACGGTAGCCAACGTGAACGTGGACGGGTTGGCTTTCATAGATAAATTCTCTTCCGCGATAGGAGTTGGAGCTAAGTACTCTACTTTGAACGAATATTTCGAAGAAGCTCTTGAATATTTGGGGATTGCTAAAGGAAAAATTCCGCCGGAGTTCAGGCAGTTTGAATCGTTCAGGCATTCCGACCAATTATCTTTCGCTAAGGCGGGGGCGCCTTCTATCTTAATAATGGACGGACCCGATTACGTTAATTTATCTTCTCAAGAGGCGATAAATAAATTAATAAATTGGAGCGAGAACGTATATCATACGCCGGCGGACGATATAAATCAGGATATCGATTTCGAGGCGGCGGTTCAACATTTGAAGCTGATAGCGGTAATGTGCTATTTAATCGCCGCCGACGACGAAGCTCCGGAATGGTTCGACGACGTTCCTTATAAGACTGAAAGATTAAGAACGAGAATAGAGAAGAGGTAATGAAGAAAATCAATTTTCTCGCCGCTATCGTTTTTTTATTAATAGCGGGATGCGGAACGACGTTTGAAAGAGGCGAGATAATTCGCGTGAAAGGTTCGGACACAATGTTGAGATTGACCGAAAAGCTGGCTCGCGAGTATATGAAAGAAAGCGGGGACGTTTCAATTTACGTTCAGGGAGGCGGCTCGGCGACAGGAGCGAAGGCTTTAGCCGAAGGAGGAGTCGATATAGCTATGACTTCTAGGCCTCTTGAGCCGTCGGAAGTAAAAGAGCTTTCGGCAAAATATTCAACCGTCGGTTTGGCTTCGTTAATAGCTAAGGACGCCTTGAGCGTTTACATTAATCGAAACAATCCCGTTCAGAACTTCGCGCTTGAGGAGTTGAGAAGCGTGTTCACTTGCGGAATAAAAAATTGGAAAGAGCTGGGAGGCGAGGACTTGGAAATCCAAGTTGTTTTGAGGCCTCCGAATTCCGGCACTTATTTATATTTGAAGAGGCATATTTTAAAAAACGACGATTACTGCTCTTCCGCCAAGACGAGGGCTACGACCTCCGGCGTTGTCGAAGCGGTTAGCGAAAATTTTGGAGCTATAGGTTACGGAGGGCTTGGTTACGGCGGCGATAAAATTGTAAAAGCTAAAGTGGAAGGCGTCGCTCCCACCGAAGAAAACGCGCTAAAAGACAAATATCCTATTAGCAGATACTTATATTTTTATACAATCGACAAGCCGAAAGGAGCCGTCAAGAGATTTATCGAATGGACTTTAAGCCCAAAGGGACAGAAGGTAATTGAAGAAAGCGGCTATATATCGATATGGGACGGCTCGGAATAACGCAAACTTAGTTATTTACTCTCCGATTATTTGGACGCGAACTGTTCTGTTTCGCGAGTTGTTATCGAAATCGATGAATATAATTTGCTGCCAAGTTCCCAAAACCGGCGAGCCGTCGATAATCGGGAAGAAAAAATTGGCTTTCGTAATCGCCGCTCTGACGTGCGAGAAGCCGTTGCCGTCGCCCCATTTTAAGTTGTGTTTGTATTCTAAATTAATCGGAGCGACTCTTTCGAAATAATTTTGCAAGTCTTCGACGCAACCAGACTCGTATTCTATTGTGGTGATTCCGCAAGTGGAACCGGAAGCGAAAACAAACGCCGTTCCGTTATCTATACCGCTTTTGCTAAGCAATTCCAATACTTTCTCGTTTATGTTTACGATGTCGCAATAGCCTTTGGTGGATAGTTGAAAAGAATAGTTTTTGACCGTCATATCTTTTTTTCGATTTGTTAGACAAATTTCCGAACGCAAAATAAGGGGGTTTGTTCGTTTTAAAAAATACAAGTTTTTAAGGCGTCTTAATTTATGCCGCGTATTGATATTTCGATTGGCATAGAAATTGTTTGAAGAGCAAGCGTATTTGCTTAATAAGGAGTTAGATATGAAAAAGGCGTTTATTGTTATAGGTTTGTTATGCGGACTGGTTTTTGTCGCGTATTTGTTGTATTCGGCGCAGGACGTCGATTCCGGAGGCGGGGAAGAGCGGGTCGCCGCCGAAATAAATGAATTGACCGATAAATACGGGCATAGAGCGTATAGAGCTTTTTATTCTATTGAAGAGCTGAGACCTTTCTGCATTATTAGAAACGATAAAACGGCTGAACTTTACGACAACAAATGGATTTCGCCGAGTAAATTGGTAAATCTGCTAGATAGCGAAGACAAAACGAGTTTAAAAACGGACGTGATAGATTATCTCGGAAGCTTAGAAGACGATAAAAGGGTAAATCGGATTATTTCTAAGCTTTTTAACTGGTGCAAAGTAGATATTCAATTCAATTATATTGAATCGGAGATGGAGGTATATAAAATCAACTTGTTGAAAGCTTTGCGCGACGCCGATAATGAATTCTTCAAGGAAAATTTCAAATACGAGCGCAAAGGCTCCGCCGTCGAAAAAATGAGCGAAAAGCAGATAGAAGAGATTTACTACAGAGCTTTGAACGCTATAAGTTCACTTAACAAAAAAGAGATATTGAAGTATTACGGCGGAGTTTTCGATAAATTATCTCTTATTTGCGCTAAGGATTGACTATAAGGCAGTGAAATATCATAGCTTGCTGTTTTTCTCTCTTTGCCTCGATAGTTTCCTTCTTCTTTCGATTAAATCTTTTATTTCAATCGCCATATTCTCGTTTACTTCGAGGGCTATAGGATAGACGAATTCTTCGGTTTCGTCGATGTAGTTTTCAATGAAGTCTAAATTAAAAGTGTCTTGATTTAAGTCGGTTAGGTTGCTGATTCTATCTGCGACTTTCAATATTTTCGCTCTATGGCTGCCGTGTTTTTTTAATCTTTTTAAGTAATCGGACTTTCTTTCTTCTCTTCTTGTAACCTCAATTACTAGAGCCAAAACTTCGGCGCCGTTTTCGTCGATTGCCAGAATATCGTTTGGGTCGCTATTCTCTACGTCTTCTAATAAGTCGTGGATAACCGAGGCTTTTAAGATTACCGGGTCGATTATGTGGTAATCGATTAATATGCCGAGGGTCGCTATGGCGTGTCTGAATTGATTGCCGCCGACTCTTCGTTTTTTGCCGATAAGCGCCGTGGCTTTTTGCAAGTAAGGAGCTAAGGTTAAGTTTACGAGCATATTTTTTTCTTCGTCAGTCATTTTTTCGCGCTTCAGTTTTATGATAAAATCGTTGTTTGTCGCTTCAAAGTTCGCTTTCAGAATTCATTTTAATTTACAATTTAATAAACTTCTGCAAATCGTTCAAAAAAATACTTGGCTAATACAATAAAAATTAGGGTCTTTCTTCAAAAACAACAATTAGTCTAAGCTAAAAAAGGAGAAAAATGAAATACAAAGATATATTCAGCGAGGCGGTTTCTTATTTTACCGATATACCAAAAGACTTTGTTTTAAGTTACTTCGAGAAATACGAGATATCGAACAAAAACAAAGAGAAATTGTTTAGATATGTAATGGATATAGATTTTCCGGAGCGCGAAGGGAATATTCTACTGGACGATTTAAAATCTAAGGGTTTATACGAAACTATAGGTTTCTTCAATCGTTCGTTTAAATTAATAAAAGACGAGACTGTAAGACAGGCGTCGTTGAATTAATATTACGGAGCTACTTAATATGAAGAAAGAGAAAATCAAGGCGGAAGCTACCAGAGGAAAGTTAAAACGTCAAATAAGCGAAGTTTTGAAGCGCGACGATTGGAAGGATACAATCGCGGAACTAGTTCGTCAAGAGGGCAACAGAGTTTCGACGGCTTTATACGGCGCGATTTACGACAAAGACGAGAAGGTAAAGCACAGGGCGATTTCAGCTTTTGGAATTTTAGCGAAAGTACTGAGCGAGACAGAGTTCCAAAAAGTTAGATATTTGGCGAGGCGCAACGTATGGATGCTGACCGAGGAGTCTGGCGGCATACCTTGGGGAGCGCCGGAAATAATGGGCGAAATAATAGCCAACGAAAGAAAGCTAGCGGAAGAATTCGTCAGTATTCTAATGTCTTATTCAATCGATTCGCCGCTCGGCGGAGATAATTATTTAGAGCACGACCCTTTGCGGATGAGCGTTTATTGGGGGATTTTCAGAGTCGCTCGTAAATTCCCTGATTTGGTGTTGGATAGGAAGCATATTTTGCTGATAGATTTTCGAAACGAAAATAATCCTGATTTGTTAGCTCCTTTGTTTTATATAGCCGGCGAGATTAAACTTACCGAAGCCGAAGAGTTCATTAAGAAAAGCGAAGATTCCGATTATAAACTTAATTTTTATATCGACGACAAGTATTACGAAACGACTTTAGGCGAGGCGGCTAAGGAGGCTTTAAGGAAGATTGGGGCTTAGTGGATGTTCTCATTCCCAAATTGTAATTTGGGAATGAGGAGAGAGAGTAAATTGTAATTTGGGAATGAGGAGAGAGAGTAAATTGTAATTTGGGAATGAGTTTCGTTTGCATTATTACTTTGTAGCCAAGTATTGAAGCACTTCGACGTTCCATTCCCTGACTTTTATTCCTCTTTCGACTAAGCATTCGGGCGTTTCGCCTTCGGTTTCTTTCAGCTTAATCGCGTAAACCGGAATTTTAAATTCTTCGGCTAAATCTACTTCCGTTTTCACCCAAAGACTTTTATGAGTGTTCTCGCCGACTAAGACTATTACTCTGGATGAATTTTTTAATTTTTTGGAGACTAAGTTTTGTATTACGGTTACGCTCTCGGTTTCCCATCTTTTAAATAGTTCGCAAACTTTGAATTGCAAGCTTTCATAGAGCGGGTCTTGCGCGTATTTAGCGATTTTTTCGACCGTTTCTCTGTCGCTTTCGTCGAAGCTTAGGTAAACTCGCAAAGCCATAAAGACGCTCCGTTAGTATTGTTATTAGTTTGAAGTAATTTAAGAAAAAAAGTATAGCTTCGCAACGGAATTATGTTTTTTTCTTTTTAAATAATAAAAAAAGCCGAACGCGAATTTACGCGCCCGGCTATTTTTTTTATCTTCAGATTTTATCGTTATGTAATTCTATACCAGCCGTCGCCGGCGTAAACGAATTTTGCGGTCGCGCCGTCGCTTAGCGAAACGCCTTCGACGGTTATTGAAGTTCCCGAAGAGTTAATTACGATTACGACAACGCCGTCGGTAGTTCCGGAGATTGAGACGGCGCCGCCGGGGTCCCCGGTGAATTTATATACTTGGACTGTTTCGGGTATCGTAGTAGTAGAGCCGGAGCCGTAAGCTAATTTTACGCGTCCGTCGCTAACTTCCAATTTCTGAGAGGGCGTATTTGTTCCGATTCCGACTTTGTCTTCGGAAGCGTCGGCGTAGATTAAGTTGTCGCTAGCGCCGGAAACGTGGAAGTCGGCGTCGCTGTTATTAGACATATTATGATGGAATTTTGTGTCGATAATATGGAAAGTTTCCGCCTCGCTGGAAGCGTCGTAATGACTTGACGGATTGCTTCCGATTCCGCCTCTAAAACCGAACGAGCGCGTTCCTACTTTAAGGAACGAGCCGCCGGGTATTGCGGAACGCTCGCCCGCAGCCCAGTTTTGATAGCCCCCTCCGATTGCGGCGTATAGGTAACTTGAGTTGTTCTCGTAGCCGCCGACAACGCTTGAATAGTTATTCGAGGTTAAATTATGAGCGCCGCCGCCCACGAAGTTGCCAACTCCGGAGGTAGAGTTGTCTTGACCGCCGGTAACTACGCTTTCGGAACCCGACACGACGTGATTAAATCCGCCGCCTATAAATGAATAACATACGCTTTCTCCAATCCGGTTGTTTTTTCCGCCGACTATTGCCGAATACTCAGAGTTCTGAGAAATTGAATCCAATTGACCGCCGACAATGACAGAATAATTTGCTTCCGTTCCTATGCCGTTGTCGTTTCCGCCGCCGATAAACATATTGGCGTCGGTGGCGTCGGTGTCGATATAATTAGAGCTGCCTCCAACAATAACGCTGTAACCGGCTTTGTTAAGATTTGCGTTTCCGCTGAATACGCCGGAATAATTTCCGCTTGCTTCGTTTGATAATCCGCCGGTTACGGTTGAGTAATCGCCTCCGACTATGTTGCTTTCGCCGCCGCTAACGACGCTTGATTGACCGTTCGCTTGGTTGCTATAGCCTCCGCCGACGAAAGACGTTTGTCCGCCGGCTGTGTTAGTGTAACCGCCGACAGCGGCGGAGTATTGAGCCGTAGCTTGTTGGTTGTTGCCCCCCGCTATTACCGAGCCGTCGCCGCCGGCGTAGTTGTTCAAACCTCCTCCGACTGTGGCGTAATCGTTTACGGATTTGTTTTGTTGTCCGCCGCTTACTGTGGCGTAGCTGTAGTTTTGCCCGGAAGCGCCTGTCTCGGACTCGTTTCCGCCGGTTCCAAAACCGAGGTTAACGTGAGTGTTGGCGTTCGAGCCGTATAGAATAGCTTGGCTGGAGGCGATTCCTCCCGATTGCGCTCTAACAAATGTAGCGGGAGAAGTCTCTTCCGTCCAATTTGTGTCCGCTCCGCCGCCTGAACTAACCGTATCTTGCCAAGAGAGCGTTCCGGCGCCGTCGGTAACGAGCATTTGACCTGCCGAGCCGTCCGCCGCGGGCAGGGTGTAAACGGAATTAATCGAAACGTCGCCGATGAGGTCGAGAGTTTCGGAGCCAACCGACATATTACCTTTAATTAGGTTGCCGATTTTTAGTTGATGACCGGTATTAATAAAATCAGTATCAACATCGTAACCAATAATTATATTATTATCTCCATCAGTAAGATTATCTCCCGACTGATAACCTATCAAAATATTATTGTGAGCGTCGGTAATATTCCAACCGCTTCTATAACCAATAAAGACGTTGTTTTCGGGCGTGCTGAACGAGCCTGCTGCAGCTTCGCTGCCGACAACGACATTTCGCGCCGAATATAAATGGCTTCTGATTGCGTATTTGCCAACCGCTACGTTATCTTCGCCCGTTTCATTATCTTTTATTGCCTGAATTCCAAGAGCAACGTTGCCGGACCCAGATGTGTTGTCCAACATAGCGCTTTCACCCATAGCTATGTTGTTATTTCCGTCAATGTTAGCTCTTAAAGCGCCGACTCCAAGGGCAGTATTCCAACCGCCGCTGGTATTATCTCGCATTGATTCAAAGCCTAAAGCCGTATTGCCTGCGCCGTCTGTGTTCTTGCTTAATGAGGCGTATCCTATTGCAACATTATAATTGCCCGAAGTATTGTCATTCAACGCATTTATTCCGAGTCCTGTGTTTTCATTTGAACCATCGTCAACTGCGCCGGCGCCGCTTCCGAGGAATACGCTCGTTGCGTCGGTCGCGCCGTCGGTCAGTCCGTCGATATCGGTCGCGCCGCCTGAAGCGTTCGTCCAGCTGAGCGTTCCGCCGCCGTCTGTGGCGAGGACTTGTCCGTTCGCGCCGTCGGCGGTTGGGAAAGTGTAAGTTCCTGAACCGCTTGCTATAGAAAATTCCCCGTTGATTCGAACGATATCATTGTCGAATTCGCCGTATATTAGGGGAGTGGACGAGTTTGAATTTTCGATATATAGTTTATCACCGTCTGTTTCATTGAAGCCGGCTTGATACCCTATAAATATACTCCTGTTTCCAGTAGCGCTAGAGCCGGCGTCTTCGCCAATAGCAATATTTCCGTGACCGGTAGAATTATTATCAAGAGAATTGTAACCAAGAGTAACGTTACTATTGCCTGAAGTATTATTGTAATTCGCGCGATATCCTACCGCTACGTTTTTGTCTCCTCCCGCGTTATTGGCGAGAGCGTTAGAACCTAAGGCGGAATTAAATCTGCCGTTTGTATTGCCGTATAGCGAGTAACTTCCAACTGAAGAGTTATGGTCGCCGCCGGTATTTGAATGCAAAGACCAAGGTCCAACTCCGACGTTTTGATTATTAGTCCCGTCGTCGTTTCCTCCGGAGCCTAATCCGAAAAATAGGCTGCCGAAGTTGCCGCCGCCAAACTTAGCGTCGGATAATTCGTCAATTTCAGTCGCTCCTGTGGTTATGGTCGTCCAACTTAATGCGCCGCCGCCGTCTGTGGCGAGGACTTGGTCTGCTGAGCCGTCGGAGTTTGGCAAAGTGTAGGAATCCGTTCCGTTAGTTAACGTTAATTCTCCTTTTAAGGTTGTGTTGCCGTTTTTGAGCATAACTAGTGCGTCGGATTTGGAGCTTGAACCGGTTCCGTTTCCTATTACGAAGAGTCTATCGGTTGAAGTCCAACTGTTCTGATTTCCCGAAACGCCGGTGTTATACGCGCCAAAAGTAATTTGAGCGTAAGATTTTGAACTAACTTCTTTGCCCGCGGCAACGGACAAATCTCCGCTAGCTGTATTTTGGCTGCCTCCAAGCGCTGTCGCGTATTCTCCGCTGGCTTCGTTGCCGTTACCTCCAACTACAGTAGCGTAGTTGTTGTTAGCAGTGTTTGAGTATCCTCCAGAAACGGCGGCGTATTGATAATTTTGTCCGCTCGCGCCAGTTTCCGAACTAAATCCTAAATTAACGTGAGTATTCGCGTTAGTTCCGTATAAAGTCGCTCCATTAGCGGCAATACCGCCCGCTTTGGCTTCTAAATGATTTGCCGGGCTGGTTTGTTCAGTCCAGTCGCCGTCGTCATTGTTTGCGTCCACGTATGTTTTAACGGCTTTTTCCGTCGGGACGGCGTCGTCGCTGTTTCCCGAAAGCGTTCCGTCAATGGAAAATTCGTTGATAGTCGTTCCGTTAGATAAGCCGACAGAGCCGTCGTCTCTAATTGTAAAAGAGTCGTCGCCGTTGTCTCGCACTATAAAATCGCCTGTTCCGGTTAAGTCGTGAATGTAATTATTGTCGCCTTGCGAAATCGTCGTTTCCTGGGATAAATCCCCTCCCAATTCAACTTCATAGCCGGAAAGCGACAATCCGTTGCTAACGGTCGTGGATTCGGGAGTAATATTATCAATGTCTGTTCTATGCGTAGCGATAGAATCGTTTAAATCTGAAATGCCTTGTTCGTTATCGCCGATATCGAGGGCGTTGTCGTCGATGTCGGTTCTGTGGGCGTCAAGGCTGTCGTTGG
>CAZDXB010000014.1:0-82006 GCA_964509335.1 uncultured Hyphomicrobiales bacterium
GACAACGAACTTCTCGTAGAAATATCAAACGAAGAGCTTTCCGCTCCTATAAAAGCGAAAAATAGCGACGCCGCGAAAACAAAATAAAAAAAGGATTTAGCCATCTCACCGCCCCAATAATTTTAAAACTCTATTTTTATCAATTTATAAAAAATTCAATCAAAAACAAAAAGATTATTGAAAAATTGGCTGGTTTTACCGTAAGAGGCCGGCTAAAAAAATTCCTTGTCGATAAAAACTTTGACGTCGGCTACCCTTTTTCGCGGAGGATGAGGGATTCGAACCCCCACAGGCTTACGCCCGGCGGTTTTCAAGACCGCTGCAATACCAATTATGCGAATCCTCCAGTCTCAAGAATTACAAATATAAAAAATATTCTTCTTATTCAAAAGTTTTTCAAGTTCTTAATTTTTAATATTTTGAAGAATGATTCATTCGAATAATCTACAATAATTAAAGGAGAAGTTATGAGATTTTTCACTACCTCTTGCATAATCTTGATAATCATAATTCTAGCCGCTCCCAAAGCCGAAGCCGACGACGATTTGAATATTAAAATCGGAGCTTACGTTGACGCTTATATCGCCTCTGACGGCGACTCTGCAGGCTCTAACCCCGCCTCAAAAGGCAGACCTTACTCGGCTAACGACTTTTATAAAGACGAGTTCGCCCTTAACATCGCGCAAATATCGGCTATTACGACTTATAAAAACATCATTCGCTCAAACGTTACTTTGCAAGCGGGCTCTTTACCTCTCGCCGCCTACGGAACTAAAAATCCCAACGTTCAACAAGCAAACTTAGGAGTGCAACTTTTCAGGAACGTTTGGCTCGACGCCGGCTATTTTCTGACGCATATAGGCAACGAAGCGTTGCTTCCCAAAGACAACTGGCTTACCTCCCACTCGATGGTTACTTATTTCGAGCCTTTCTATCAAGCCGGAGCTAAAGTAAGCTACGAAACCGACCTACTTAACGCCGCCGTACATATTTTAAACGGAAACGGACTTTTAGAGGATAATAACTACAACAAAACTTTGGGACTTTATCTCGGTTACAACGCTGGGGAAACTTTCGCCCTCTCCTACGCCGGAGTTTACGGAAACGAAGTTCCCGGAAATCCTTCTAACGCAAAGCTTCATATGATGCACAATATATCAACTACTTTCCTGCCGCTCGACAAATTCGGAATAAATGCGCAAGTTGATTACGCAAGTCTCGAAGACGGTAAAATCGAAGACGGCGACACTACCGGAGCTTCCTACTTAGGCTTCTCGGTAACCGGCAGATACGAAATCGTCAAAAAACTCTCCTGCGCCGTCAGATTCACCTACTTCGACAACGAAGAAGGTCTTTACGAACCTTGTTGTTCGAAATGTTCCGGAATGGGTATAACTGGCGGTCTTGAATATAAACCAATGGAAAACGCCTATATTAGACTCGAGGCGAGAATGTTAAAATTTAACGAAGGCGAAGAAGAAGACAGTTACCCGGGTAAAGTCTTCTACGACGGAGAAGAAAAAACGGCTAGCAGAAGCGAAATAATGCTGAATTTAGGTTTCTGGATTAATTAAGACAGAGTCGCTTAAAATGAAATTACATCTAAAAGAAAAAAACGCTTTCGTTTGCGGAGCCAGCCAAGGAATTGGAAAAGCTATCGCGGAAAGATTCGCCAAAATGGGGGCTAACGTAATTATAGCCGCCCGAAACGAAGAGAATTTGAAACGCGTAGTTAACGAGTTGAACTCCAAAAAAGAACTACAACACTCATATATATCGATAGACTTTGAAGACGCGATAGCGGTTGAGGAATCGGCTCAAAAAATCCTAAGCGAATACGAAACAATCCATATTCTTGTTAACAACAGCGGAGGACCGTCTCCCGAAAAAGCTATAGACGCCGACATTAACGAATACCAAAACGCTTTTAAAAGCCATTTGATAGCTTCGCAGATTTTAGCGAAAGCATTCGTTCCGTCAATGAAACGAATAGATTACGGTAGAATTATTAACGTTATCTCGGTAGGCGCAAAGCAACCGATAGAAAACTTGGGCGTTTCGAACGCGATTAGAGGAGCTATGGCGTCTTGGGGCAAAACTTTATCGAGAGAGCTAGCTCCTTTCGGAATTACGGTCAACAACTTATTGCCCGGGCATACTTTAACCGAGCGTCTTAAGTCAATTTTAGAGAACAAAGCCGCCGAACAAAATATATCTTCGGAAAAAGCCGCCGAACAAATTAAATCGGCAATCCCCGCAAATAGGTTCGCAAAACCCGAAGAACTAGCCTACGCGGCGGGCTTTCTCGCTTCGGAAAAAGCTTCGTTTATTAACGGAATAAACCTGCCCGTGGACGGAGGATTTCTAAAATCTTTGTAATATAAACGTTGAAAGAACGAAAAATCGTTTCATTTTGGCTAATAATACACTATTTTTAAAATAATTAAGTGATTTATGAAAAAAATTTAAATATTATTTTGAAATTTAAAAAAAATTTCGCATTTTTGAATTAGTAAAAAATTAAGCAGCATAGGCGTGGGTAAAAACCACAGGCTAAGTTCGAAGAGGATAAGATAAGAAAAATTTTTTTTGGGTTGACCGACGGGGGATTATTGGAGGTCAGCCGAACTTTTTGAGAGAACGTTAGCAGCGCGTTCAATCAAAACCGATTAAGAAAATGAGTGGGCCGTCGAGAAATATCGCCAAACGTGTTTTATTCGGTAAACGCCGAACATATCTATTATTGTTCGTAGTCATAACCGCGATAATCCTACTCGCTATATTCGCTAGCGATTGGTCTAGCTCTAAGAATATAAGCTCCGTAGAATTTCAGGGCGCGAAAATAACCGAAAGAAGCGAAATCGCGCCAATCGTCAAAAACATCGCTCTCGGAAAAAGCGCCGAATCAATCAATCTTCTTTCTATTAACGACAGTCTGAAAAAACTTCCGTACGTTTTAACCGCTTACGCTAGTTTCTCCAGACCCGAAAATCTTAAAATTGAAATCGTCGAAAGAAAACCCCTTTGTATCATAGCAAACGACAAGGGAAAATTATCAGTTGTGGACGCGAAAGCGAAAACGCTCCCCTACAGAATTTCCGCTTGCCAAGACGAACTTCCGCTAATTAGAAATTCGCGCAAAAATAAAAATCTAAACAAAACGGCAATAAAAGACGCTTTGCAAATCTTAGAAAATGCAAAAGACGCGGGAGTTTACCGTTTTGTTTCGGAATTGATTTTCGATTCAAACGCCGAATCATATAAAATACTTTCCAACGATTTCGCCTACGAAATCTTACTTGGAAAAAAAGAAAAGACGCCCGAAAAACTATATAAATTCAAAAAATACATTGACGCGAGAATCAGCGATATTGAAACAAACGCCATAAAATATATAGACTTAAGGTGGGCGAATAAAATAATCGTCAAAACGTAACTAATAAACTTAAAAAGGAAATAAATATGACAAACACTACTCCAAACAACGGAACTTCGGCGAAACAACCGATATCCGTAGGCTTAGACATCGGAACTTCTAAAATATGCGCGCTGGTCGCCTCGCCGGGGGACACGCCAAATTCCTTGAATATTTTGGGAATAGGAATTACCGATAGCGAAGGGTTGTACAGAGGCGTCGTAATTAACATCGATAAAACTGTTCGCACAATCAAAAGAGTAATAGAACAAGCCGAACAGCAAGCCGGAGTAAAAGTTAACGAAGTAGTTGTCGGAATAGCCGGCGACCATATCGAGTCTTTCCAATCCAAGGGGATAGTGGGAATATCAAACCCGACAAGGGAAATAAGCAAAAGCGACGTCGATAGAATAATCGAAGAAAGCCGCAATATTAAAATCCCGCAGGAAAGAAAGATACTTCACGTTATTCCTCAAGAGTTTATTATCGACGGACAAGACGGCATAAGCGACCCAGTAGGAATGAGCGGCGTTCGATTGGAAGCCGACGTTCACGTTGTTACCGGATTGAAAACAGCTATTCAAAATATTTATAAATGCATTGAAAGAAACAACATTACGGTAAAAGACGTAGTCTTGGAACCCCTAGCGAGCAGCTACGCCGTATTAGAACCCGATGAAAAAGAGGTAGGCGTAGCGCTTGTAGATATCGGAGGCGGAACGACCGATATAGCGATTTTCGAAGAAAACATAATCCGCTATTCTTCGGTTATCGGCATCGCGGGCAAGCAAGTAACCGACGACATTAGAAAAGGATTCGGTTTAGTTATCGAAAACGCCGAAAGATTAAAAAGAGAACACGGGCATTGCTGGCTGGAATCCATTCACAGAAACGACGTATTTATGTTGCCCGGCGTCGGAGGCAGAAAACCGAGAGAAATAACCAAGAGCGACTTTTGTAAAGTAATTCAGCCGAGAATGGAAGAGCTATTTGAATTCGCTAGGGCGGAAATCAAACGTTCAGGCTATTCGGGAAGTTTAGGAGCCGGCGTAGTAATAACTGGCGGCACTTCGTTATTAAGAGGAAGCGACGAATTGGCTCAAAAAGTATTCGGGATGCCGGCTAAAATCGGCTTGCCGTCAGGCATAACTTATTCTGGACTCGCGCCGGAAATCGAAAATCCAATGTACTCAACAGCTGTCGGATTAGCTTTATACGGACTTAAAGACAAAAAAACTCAAAGCGTTATAGAGCAAGCCAACAAGAAAAACGGCAAAGAAAAGAAATCTCTGATTAGAAGAGTCCAAAACTTTATGAAAGAGTTATAAAACGACAACTTATCATAATAAATATTGAATAATAAAAAAGGAGTTTCTAATGATTGAATTAACAGAAAATGGTCAAATCGAGAACGCTCCAATCCGCGTAGTGGGAGTAGGAGGTTGCGGCGGCAACGCTGTAAACAATATGATTGAACAAGGCTTAAAAGGGGTCTCTTTCATAACAGCGAACACCGACAAGCAAGCCCTCGACCAAAATTTGGCGAAAACAAAAATCCAAATTGGAAAAGAAATCACAAAAGGCTTAGGCGCCGGCGGCGACCCGGAAATCGGAATGAAATCAGCCGAAGAAAGCGTCGAAGAAATCCGCGAAAACCTAGAAGGCAGCGATATGGTTTTCGTAACTGCCGGTATGGGAGGCGGAACCGGAACGGGAGCCGCTCCAGTCATCGCTAAAATAGCTATGGAGTTAGAAGCCCTCGTAGTCGGCATCGTAACTTATCCGTTCAAATGGGAAGGCAAAAGATTGAAATTAGCGGAAGAGGGGATTAAAAATTTGAGAGAGAGCGTGGACGCTCTAATATCTATACCGAATCAAAAATTGCTCGAAATTATTGACAAAAGAGCCACATTCCAAGAAGCATTTCTAAAAGCCGACGAAGTGTTGCTTAACGCCACAAAAGGAATATCGGACATTATCACCCAACCCGGATTAGTTAACGTTGATTTCGCCGACGTCCGCAGCGTAATGAAAGGAATGGGCGACGCTTTAATGGGAATAGGCATTGCCAGCGGAGAAAATCGGGCGGTAGAAGCCGCCGAAAAAGCTCTTAAATCTCCTCTGCTCGATAATATCTCCATCCAAGGTTCAAAAGGAGCCTTAGTTAACATCACAGGAAGCAAAGAGAACTTTACTTTGCACGAAATGTCGGATATCCTCGCTATGATTGAGGAAGCGGCTGGTTCGGACGTCAACCTGTATCATGGAGTCGTCTTAAAAGACGAACCGATGGAAGAATTAATGATTACGGTAGTAGCGACCGGCTTCAACGACAGTTTAGAAAAAAATCATAAATGCGCCGAACCCGTTAAAAATTATCAAGTGGAAGAAAAAGAACTCTTCGGAGACAAAAACGGAACGAGTAAAAAAGCAGAAGAAAATGACGAAGAAAACGAAAAGGCGCCCGCAGCGGATAGTCCCAAAGGGACCAAAGAACTAAAGGGACTCGATATTCCAGCGTTCATTAGAAGAATCGGCGACACAATTACCGAAGAAAATCCTCAAGCTGGAAACACGACCCCAGGCATACCGGAAAAAGCCTTAAGCGAAATGGGCGACGAAAGAAGCAAAGTTTTGAAAAATTTGGAGCAGCCGGCTTTTATTAGAAGAATGATGGATTAAGCCTTCTCTCATATATGACTTATTCCTTAAAATAGCCGCCTCCGGCGAAAAGCCGTCCAAAATGTTAACTTTTGGGCGGCTTTTTATGATAAACGCTTGTTTTTAAAGTTTTTTATTGATATATACGATTATTAAGAAAATACTAATTCAGAAAAACAAAAAAGAATTAAAAAAGACGGGCAAAATATCGCTCTGAATTATCGAGTATTAAGAGTATCACAAACAAAAGAGAGCGCCTATGGACGTTAGAGACGTCGCTATAATCGGAGCCGGTCCCGCCGGAATATCAACCGCTATTCAGTTGAGAAGAATGGGACTAAATCCAGTCTTACTCGAAAAAGACGAGCCGGGCGGAGCGGTTCTAAACGCTTATAGAATCGACAACTATCCCGGTTTCCCCGACGGCATTAAAGGCATAGATTTGGCTAAATTAATGAAAAAACAGCTGGAAAGGTTTCGCGTCGAACTGCATCACGAAGAAGCCGTCTCAATTGAATACGAGGACTTCCTCTTCAACATTTCGACCAACAAAAGAGAAATAAAAGTTATCGCCGCGGTAGCGGCAATCGGCTCCGTGCCAAAAAAATTAGAACTACGGATACCCGACAAAGCCAGAGACAAATTGCTCTATGAAATCTATCCCATACGCAACGTCCGAAAGAAAAAAATCGTCGTCATTGGAGCCGGCGATACAGCGTTCAATTACGCGTTAAGCCTCGGCGAGAAAAACGACGTCTTTATACTTAACAGAAGCGATATTCTTAAATGTCTGCCGGCGCTTAACGACGAATGCGATAAAAATCCTAACATCAACTATCTAATCAATACCAATATTGAAAATTTTAATTTCGAGGACAACAGACTTACTATGAATTGTCTTTGCGACGGCGAAAAGAAAACAATTCAAGCCGACTACGTAATAGCCGCAGTCGGTAGAGAAATCAACTACGATATACTACAACAAAATTTGCTCGATAAAATCGAAGATTTAACCGCTTCCAAAAGATTCTTCTTAGCGGGAGACGCCAGAAACGATAAATATAGACAACTTTCTCTCAGCGTAGGCGACGGAGTTAAAACGGCTATGGAAATATTCGACGATATGAGTTTTTAAAAAAGACGAGATTTAATAATATGCGGACTCCTCGGCTATGTCTAAAAGGATACTGATAATAATAAAAAAACTGACAATACTCTTTTTCCTATCCAGTTTTGTTATTGTTTCAATATACAAGATATTTCCCCCGCCTATAACCCCGTTTATGATATATCGCTCAATTAACGGGTTATTGGAAGGAGAGTTAGTAGGGATACAGAAACAATGGGCGAATTACGAAGACATCTCGCCAAACGTCCTAAGAGCCTTCGCCGCCGCCGAAGACACCCGATTTATGAGCCATAACGGAATAGACTGGAAAGCCGTAGAAGAAGCCGTAGAATACAACAAAAAACATAAAGGAAATAGAATAAGAGGCGCTAGCACCATAACTATGCAAACTTCGAAAAACGCGTTTTTGCTTCCATATAAAAATTACGTTCGCAAAGCCTTGGAAACCTATTTCAGCTATCTTATAGAAACATACTGGGGCAAAAAAAGAATCTTGGAAGTTTACGCAAACATCATCGAATTCGGCAAAGGAATTTACGGAATAGAAGCGGCTTCTCAATATTACTTCGGAACAAGCGCTAAAAAATTGACCCGCCGCCAGAGCGCGTTAATAGCCGCCGTTCTGCCGAACCCAAGAAGATGGTCGCCCGCCAAGCCAACCAGCTATATTTCCCGAAGAGCGCGCACAATCCAAAAACGCGCGCAATACGTTCCAATACCTGAAAATTAATCTCCAAAATTTTTATCGCTTTTTTTTACAACATCGTCTATTTATATTAGAAAAAAATATCGACGAAATAAAACCGATAATTATGAAAGACAAACAAACGCCTTTAATGAGGCAATACAACCAGATAAAAAGCAAACACCCCAACGCCGTTCTACTTTTCCGCTTGGGCGATTTCTTTGAAACATTCGACGAAGACGCTAAAATAACCGCAAAAGTATGCGGACTTACTCTAACGAAAAGAAACAACGGAGCCGCCGGCGAATGTCCCTTAGCCGGTTTTCCGCATCATCAATTAGATTCGTATTTGCCAAAGCTAGTTAAAGCCGGCTACAGAGTCGCCGTCTGCGATCAGCTCGAAGACCCGAAAGCGTCCCGCGGCATAGTTAAAAGAGGCATAACTGAAGTAGTTACCCCGGGAGCCGCGCTTTACGAGAAATTGCTCGAAGCGAAAAAGAACAACTACCTTTCGGCTATAGCCTTTAGAAAAGAAAAACAGCGGGTAATCGCGGGCTTAGCGTTCGCCGATATTTCCACCGGGGAATTCTTCTGCGGCGAAGCGCCCGTAGAAGAATTACCCGAAATATTCGCTTCTATCGCCCCTGCGGAAATACTGATTAATAAAAGCAAAAAAGAAAAAGCAAACGAAGCCTTCGAGCGCTTGGATTACGAGCCAGTCATAACCAAATTAGAGCCTTGGATTCTCGACGAAGAATTTGGCAGAGAAGCGCTGCTCGGGCATTTTAAAACAAAAAATTTAAAAGGTTTCGGCGTAGAAAACCTTAGCGCCGCCGTAGCCGCTTGCGGAGCTATACTTTATTATATCAAGGAAACGCAAAAAGGCAACCTATCGCATATAAAAACCTTGAGCCTATACGAGCGTTCCGAGTATATGACTCTGGATTACGCCACCCGCAGAAATCTGGAAATAGGACTATCGCTTCAGGACACTAAAGACGGCTCGCTAATTTCTATCCTCGACAAAACCAAAACGGCTATGGGCGGAAGACTCTTCAAAAGGTGGGTTTCTCAACCGCTAATTAATTTAAAGAAAATAAAAACCCGGCGGGAAGCCGTCGAATTCTTTTTCGAAAATCGAGAAAAGAGAACCGAACTAAGAGAAACGCTAAGCGAAATAGGCGACCTAGAAAGAATAATTTCGAAAATTAGTTCCGGCAGAGCTTTGCCGCGGGATATGATTAACTTAAAAACAAGTTTAGCTAAAATCCCGGAAATAAAAGAACAAATCCACAATACCGACCTCGCTTCAATAACCGCTTTAGAAAGCAAATTGTCGGCTATGGATCCCTTAATTAAAACAATAGATTCGGCGCTTTTAGAAGACCCTTCCTCGCAACTCGGACTCGGGAACGTTTTCAAGCCCGGGTTCTCCGAAGAGTTGGACTCATACATAGACGCTAAATTTTCCGGCAAATCCTGGATTAAAAACTACCAAAACGAGGAACGGAAAAAATCCGGCATACCTTCGCTAAAAACCGGTTTCAACAACGTCTTCGGCTACTATATTGAAATAACAAAAATACATAAAAACAAAGTCCCCGAAAGATACGAAAGAAAACAAACACTCACTAATTCGGAAAGATACACTACGCCGGAATTGAAGGAAATCGAAGAAAAAATAATCAGCGCCGAAGAAAAAATCGAAGAAATCGAACGCGAACTGTTCGAAAAGCTAAGAGAAAAAATCGCCGAAGAAGCCAAAGCGATTCAAGAAAACGCCAAATTAATCGCCATAATAGATTGTTTGCAAAATTTAGCTCAAGCGGCGGACGAATACGATTACGAAAAACCCGAAGTTGACGATTCCGTAATACTTGATATCGAAGAAGGAAGACATCCGGTAGTAGAAAGAACCCTCGACCTCGGAAAAACATACGTCGGCAACCCGACAAAAATTAATCCCGACGAGGAGCAAATCCAAATCATAACCGGACCGAATATGTCCGGCAAATCTTGTTATTTGAGACAAATCGGACTTATTGTATTATTAGCGCAAATCGGCGGATTTGTTCCCGCGAAAAAATCGAAAATTGGAATAGTTGACAGAATATTTACTAGAGTCGGAGCGCAAGACAACATCAGCGGCGGCGAAAGCACTTTTCTCGTTGAGATGCAGGAAGCGGCGAATATTATGAACAATTGCACAAGAAAAAGCCTCGTCCTTTTAGACGAAGTCGGCAGAGGAACGGCGACTTTCGACGGCATATCCATAGCTTGGGCTATTACGGAGCATCTGCATAACAACGTCGGAGCTAAAACGATATTCGCGACCCACTATCACGAACTAAACGACCTCGCCGACCGATACGAAAGAATTGTCAATTATAAAATCGAAGTAATCGAAGCGGGCGACTCGATTATATTCACCCATAAAGTATTGCCTGGAGCGAGCGACCACTCATTCGGCATTAACGTCGCTCAAATGGCTGGTTTGCCGAAAACCATAACGGACAGAGCGGAAATCATTATGCGCTCTTTGGAATCCGACTCCTCCGAGATTAAACCAAAAGAACCGAACGTCAAAGCGATAAAAAGCAAAAAGCAAAAAGCGGTTAACCAACAAATGTCTATCTTCGAATTTCGAGACGACCCGCTTAGAGAACAGCTTTTAAAATTAGACTTAAACAATATGACGCCTATGGAAGGCTTGAAAATACTCGGCGAGATGAAAAAGAAAGCGAAAAAAAGAAAATAGCTTATTCTTCGGAAAAATCCGCCGCCGGCAATCTAACCGTTATTTGAGTGTATTTGTCAGCTTCGCTGTCTATTTTAAAATAACCGTTATGCAAATCAATTATTCTACGAACAATTGAAAGCCCCAAACCGGAGCCTTGTTGCTCCGATACTTTACGGTCGAATTGCATATAAGCGTCTATATTCTTTATTTGCTCTTCTGTCATTCCTTTGCCGTAATCTCTAATCGCAATTTCGCACAAATCGCCCTGGTTTTCGTCTTCGGAATTTATTATTTCGCTTACTATCTCAATCTTTTTGCCCGGCTCTGAATACTTGATAGCGTTGTCGATTATCTCTTCGGTCATTTTTCTTAAATATATTTCCGACATAGCTATCGCGCATTCCGCTAAATCCAATGACAAATCCTCCTCTCTTCCGCAATCCTTTAGTTTCATCATAGCGGTCTCGAAAATTAAAGATTTTGCGTCGGGAGCTACTTCTCTTTGTAGTTGCATTATATCGTAAACGTTCGTCGAGAGTATCGATAAATTCGCGAAGAATAAATAATTCTCAAAAAGTTTCTTGAGCCTCGTGGCGGATGTGTGAATATCCTCGAGCATTTCGTGAGCTTCCTCGACTTCCGTAGTCTCGTAATACTTGAGCAGAAAATCGGCGAAGCCTAAAATTTGATTAATTGGAGTTCTTACTTCGTGAGGAATCGACATACTTAGATTTGAACGCAAACTCTCGAACTTTTCAGCCATATTCTTCTGATTCTCAACCAATTTCATTGTCCTGTATGCTACCTGTTGGTCAAGTAAATCTTTGTTTTTTTGGAATTTTTTCCTTAGAATAAAGTTCTCAATAGTAGAAGAATAGATACTGGCAATAACGTTCAAGCACTCATACAATTCTTCCGTGTATTCTTTAGGAGTAGCCCCAACCGAAAGAATGACCAAACCGTTGACTCCTTTGAACTTTAAAAGCGGACAAACTATATGATAAGCCCCGTTAAACTTTGCGTCATCCGCGACGCTCTTTTTGTCCCTCAAAGCAATACCCAACGCGCCTTTTTCCGAAAGTTTCCCAAAAGCCTCTTCGGCGTTTTCTTCAATCTTTTTTGGATTGGTTTTTTCCAAATTGAATTCAAATTCGTTTTCGTCTAAAATGAACAGCGCGGCGTATCTTGCGCTCGGGAACTTCATAAAAAGCTCGAGACCGTCGGAATAAACGCTAGATAAATTTTCCTCGTTTATTCGATTAGTGGCGTATTCTTTAATCGCTTTCGTTAGCTCAAGATTTTTAGCAAACATTTACGTCTCCTTTACGTTTGTAAAAGGATTGAAACGGCTTGATTGTAATTTTCGATGAACTTTTTATATGACTTAGCAATCGAATCGTCTTTTAATTTTAACACGTCCCAAACCTCGGGGTTCGGCTTGTGAACGTAATCGTCGCCCGCGTAGCCCATCTCTAACGCTCTCGCCAATATATTGGAAACGTGAACGCAAGCTGTCAACAAATTCGGCTCGTCGCCGGCAAATCCGCTTGAATGGTATCGGATTGAATTAACAAAAGAATCGGGCAAACCCCAAGTTCGCGCTAATGCTTCCCCCGCTAAAGTGTGATTAACTCCAAAAACAGCGTCCTCTGCTTCTTCTATACTCTTTTCATTCTCTTCGGAATATCTAATCACTTGCTTATAATCGTCCTTGAAAACGTCGGCAAAGAAAAGCTTGCCAATATCGTGAATCAAGCCGGCTAAAAAATAATTCTCTATGTTCTTTACCCCGATTTCAATTCCAATTAACCTAGTGATTACGCCCACGCCTATAGAATGCTTCCATAAATCTATTATTGAAAATGTCTGAAAAGTAGAATCGGATTTGAATAAGTTCATTACCGATAATGAAATAACCAAATTTTTCACTTCTTCAAAACCCAAATGAAAAATTGAGTCGGTGATTGTCTCTACTTTAGCCTTCAAAGAATAAATCGGCGAATTGACGGTTTTTATTATTTTAGTCGAAGCCGCTATATCCTGAGTAATGATTATAGCTACGTCGTTTACCGATGAACGGGGATTTGACATCACGTCTAATAGCGAAGTGTAAATCGTCGGCAAAGTCGGCAAATCTTCCGCGTCTTTTAATAATTCTTCTATAGGATTCATAAATTCTCTTCTATTTCCTACTTAATTTTACTAGCGGCGTTCATCAAGCCTATATTATAAATTTCCCATTCAAATTTATTCGATGGTTTCCACTTCAAACGCTTATTAAACTGTTCCTCGGCGACTTTCTTTACTTCGTCGCTTATCTTGGAAGCGCCTTCAATGTCCGAATCGTCTTCAGTTTTAATATTAACCTGATGAACGCCCCAAGTTTTTAATACATTCAAATGCTTGGCGGTTAAAGTCGCTCCAGCGCCGACCAAAGTTTGGCCAAAACTATTCAAAACGGGACTCGCTAATACGCTTCCTTCTTCGAGTTCTTCTAATGAAACCTTCTTAGGCATTTATTATTTCCCTCAAATCTTATATATTTGAAAAATAAAGTTGAATAATCGGCGATATTTCAACTTTCAAAATTGTATATTAAAAAAAATTATTCGAAAATGCAAAGAATTAAGGCGGACAAAATAATAAAAACGAAAAGGAAAACGCTTCAACTACGAGTGGACGGAGACGGAAAAATCATCGTGCGAGCTCCTCTCGAAGCTCCCGACGGCTATATCGACAAGTTCATAGAACAGCGAAGCGAATGGATATTAGAAAAGAAAAAAGAAATATCTCGAAAAAAGAAGGAAATGCCGCGATATAAATTCGAAAACGGCGAAAAATTCAAATGCTTCGGCGTAGAATACACTTTACGAATTAGGAATAATCAAGAATACGACTTGATGCAAAAAAACTCTAATCTTTTTTTGCGAGAAAGAGCCAGAATAGCCGGCAAAGAATTAATTAAAGCTTGGTATAAAGACCACTCAAAGATTTATTTCAGGAACAGAACCGCTTTTTTCGCCGACCAACTAGGATTAAAATACAATCAAGTCAAAGTGTCGAACGCTTTAAGAAAATTCGCTTCCTGCTCGGCTAAAGGCAATCTGAACTTCTCTTGGCGATTGGCGCTGGCTCCTACGGAAATAGCCGATTATATTATTATTCACGAATTAGCGCACCTAGTCGAATTCAATCATTCAAAAAGATTTTGGAAGCTAGTCGGTAAAATTATGCCCGATTACAAGAAAAAAGAAAAATGGCTTAAAGACAAGGGACACACTCTTTATATTGAGGGATTTTAAAATGATTTTATTTTCTTTATCTCGCGTTTTAGCTCTTTTTCCGACTCCCTTAATTCACTTTCGTCCCAACGAAAATCGTAAATCCATTCGTTTTCGCTTTTTTCTTTTCCGGCTAACTTAGTGAAAAGAAGTTTGGCTTTATATTCTTTTTCCCCGGCATTCATTTTCGAAAGCAAATAAGAATAAATCTTCATTTGCAATTCATAATTAGCCGCCGCTCGCTTCATTTCGTCTTTATTCGCGACCGCCCCCGTCTTCCAGTCCCATATTTCATAAGTATCGCCGTCGCGCGTTAGCAAATCAATTTGAGCGACTAAAAAATCTCCGTTTAAAGGATAATACAACTTATACTCTTTTTCGGACTCCAAAATACGCGTTAAATTTTTCTTTATGAATCGCGTGGAAACGGTAGAGCGAATTTCATCGGCGATGCTATCGATTACTTCCGCTTCGTAAAAAACGCCCGCTTTCGCGAGTCCTCTTTCCGTTACAATTTTTAGACTTTCTTCGTTTATCTCGCCTTCTTTGCTAATCCATAAATCCATATTTTCCATCGCGTAATGAAAAGCGGAGCCAGTCGCTCTAGCCTCCGGCTCATTATCGCTTTCCGATTCCGTCTCAAAGCCCACTTTTGTATCGAATAACGCTCTGCTGTCTGGAAATCCTAATTTATACCTCGCTACGAAATCGGTTTTGTCTTCCGCGTTAAACAACAAAAACTGAGTTGCCGAATAGACTTCGTTCTCGACGGAAGTCTCTATTGAATCCAATACTAATTCCGGTTGAATCGCCGGTTTATCGGCTTCTTTTGCTTTAGCTACGCCGCTTCCGACTTCCGTTACTATATCGACGGAAAACTTGGCGTCGAATGTCTTAACTTCGTTTCCGTCGTAAGCTTTAAGTTCGCGTTCAATATCCAAGTTCTTTCGTTCCGCCAATGAATCGGGGTTTTCGCCTAATCCGTCCAAAATTAAACTAAATAATCCCTGAGCGCTATGAAAAGAATTCTTTCCTCGCTTCAACTTAGCCGAAAAGATTAATCGTTTTTTAGCTCTCGTCATCGCTACGTAAAGAATTCTCTTTTCCTCGGCGTTCTCAGCGTCTTCTTGTCTTTTGCCGAAAAAGAAATTCGCCGGAGTTTTATACTTTTTTATCGCTCCAAACTCTGGGTCTAAAGACTTCAAATCAAAGACCAAACCGTAATCGTCGTCCACAAAATAAGAACCTTTGTTTCCCTTTCCCGAATTAAGGTCGTAAAGCGCGACTACGTCGAATTCCAAGCCTTTCGCGGCATGAATAGTCGTTACCTTTACGGCGTCGTCCTCGGTTTGCAAAGGCGCCTCGCTTTCGGATACGCTTTCTCTATTTATTAAATCTATCTCTTCGACAAAATCGAATAAATTGTTGAATCCCCTCGCTTCGAACTCTCTGGCATAGTCCGTCAACTTAGTCAAGTTAGCTTCCGCCTGTTCTTTCGACGGAGACTCCGAAACGGCGCCGTACCAACCGCACCTTTCTATTATTTTTCTTATTAAACACGGAATAGCCAATATCGAAGCGAATCTCGATAGCTCCTCTAAAATATCCTTAGCTCTCTTTATCCATATATTACCCGAGAAGTCGGAATTGTTTTCGGACAATGATTTCAACTTTTCCCACAGCGTTGCCTTTTTATCTCCGGACTTTTTAATCAAATACAAATCAGTTTCGCTAAGACCAAAGTACGGCGATTTTAAAGCGGCGGCTAAGGAAAGCTCGTCCTGTCTATTGTACAAAAACTTCAGAATAGAAATAATATCGACGACCTCCTGCGACTGGTAAAATTCTTTGCCCGCCGTTAGAACATAGGGAACGCCGTTTTTTTGGAATTCGGTTACAAGCTCTCCTATTCTTGTTTTTGAGCGAGCCAAAACGGCGACGTCCTTGTAATCCAAATCCGAATTCCCCTCCGTTAATTCGATTATTCGCTTCGTCAGATTTTCCGCTTCGCTCGGCGCTTCGTTATTTTCCTCGTCGGGTATCGTTAAAAGAAATTCCGCGTCCCCTAAATCGCCTTCGTTTAAATCTATTGGCGACTCCCCCTTCTTGTATCTCTCAAAAAATTCCTCTTCGTCAACGAAACAAACAAAAGGAGAGTATTCCGCTTCGAATTCTGAATCGCCGACGCTCATTATTGTCTCGCAAATTTCATCGGCGATAGCGGGAATTACGGGCTTGTTCTTGTGTCTGAAGGAAACCGTAAGCTCGATTTTCCCAGCCGCTTCGGTTTCGCTTTTCGGCTTCTCGCGTCCTAAAGAAGTTTTAAAATCATTTGAAATCTCCCCGTCGTTTAATTTCCGCTTGTTAACTTCGACAATCTCGTCGGCGGCTTCGTTAAAAACTCTTACGTCGGCGTTCCTAAATCCGTAAATGCTCTGCTTCGAGTCGCCGACTATAAATAAATTCGACTGGGCTAAATCCGTTTTGCCCTCCAATTCCGGCGTCAGACGCTTTATTATATCGTACTGTATCTTGTTGGTGTCCTGAAACTCGTCAACCAGCAAATACTTAATCTCGCTTCGTATTTTCTTAGCCGTTTTTTCGTCGTCGAGAACTTTTTTCGCTAAAATTAGCAAGTCCTCAAAATCCAAACCGGAAGCCTCCAATTTATAATCGCGCATTATCTCTTCCGTTTCCATCGCCACTTGATGTATTACGCGGCTATGCTCAATCGTCTCTTTTTGTTTGTCGCGGTTTTCCCAAGCGTCTATGTATTTCTTTAGCGTTTCGAATTCTTTTAGTAAACTGTTAGCTTTTTCACAAATATCGAGACGGCTCTCTATTAAATCGTCGGAAACTTTTTTAAAAAGTTTAAAATCGCTTTTCAAGATTTTAAGTTGACGCATTTTTTCAATAATCATACTTATTGACAAGAAAAAATCTTCGGCGTTTTTTGTGGATAAGTCGCTAAAATCAAGACCCGCCAGCTCCTCTGACAAATGTCTTAAATTGCCCGACGTTTTTTCTTTACTAACGCAATCCGCCGCGGTTTCAAACGCTGAAGACAATTCTTTAAAAACTCTAGAGTATTTCTTTGCGAAAAATTCTAAAAAAGCTTCGCTTAATTTATCGGACAGTTCGTCCACAGTTAAGTCTTTGTAAAATTCGCGAGCGCGAAATAGAACGTCTCTCTTAGTAAGCAATGCTTTTAAAAATCCAATTATTTCGTCTTTGCCGTAAACGCGAATAATATCTCTAGTCTTTTCGTCTTCGTCGATTTTTACGGCGAGAGCTTCCTGAATCGAATCGTTCATAATACGAATCCTATCCGCTTCGGAAAGTTCGCGGAAGTTTGGCTGGACGCCCGCTTCTACCGGATAATCCCTTAATATACTCGAGCAAAAGCTGTGTATGGTCGAAATCCTTGTCGAATGTAGTCGCTCCCTTATTACCTGTAGCCTATCGAGTTTATCGCGAGACTGTCTCTTCTCTTTAATTTTCTCCTCAATATTAGTCGAGATTCTTGAGTATATCTCCGAAGCCGCTTTCTTAGTAAAAGTAATCGCGGCTATATCCCTTGGCGACAGCAATTTCTTTTCGTCGAGAAGCAAATCGACGCATCTGTTTTCCAAAACGTATGTTTTCCCAGAACCGGCGTTCGCCGTTAACGATAAATGTCTATCGGACGCTTGAGCTATTAACTGTTCTCTCGTCGGCTTTTTTTCTCGTTCCATAATATAACTTCAAGTATGATTTTTATTAACAAAACTAAAAAAAATCGTTTAAACTAAATTAAGAAAATAGCTTGCATTCCCCTTCAATAATGATTATATTTGTAGTTCATACATCGCGGGGTGGAGCAATTGGTAGCTCGTCGGGCTCATAACCCGAAGGTTGTAGGTTCAAGTCCTGCCCCCGCTACTAAAGCTTTTTAACGGAAAAGTTAAAAGGCTTTTTTTATGTAACCGCTTTTTATTGCTCCTAATACTCGTCGGTATGGTTCTAAGCCTTATTTCCCCGGGTAAAGTTCTAAAATTTAGTCGTTATTTCTTTCTAGCGTTTTGTCCTTTTTGTTACCGCTCCATTCAATTATCTTTTCTATTGAAAATGCCATCAAAACGACAAATATGATAGTTAACGATAGTCTCAATAACATAAACTTAAATCCTAAGAACTGTAGTTCCACCATTTCCTGAGGAATCTTTATACACGCCCAAGCGGAAAGAAAAATCACAATATTGGAAAGGCGAGCGCCTTTTTTAATCATCGCCGCAGCGATTGGGAAAGCAACGTAAAGAGGTCCCGTAGGTAGAGACCCAAAAATAACGGCGAGAAAAATACCTTTTATACCCGAAGATTCTCCTAAATATTTTTCAACCGTTTCTTTTGACACCCATACCATAAATAACCCCATCATCACTATCACGGCGGGAAGTATCCAAATCATTTCAATAAAAAATTCCAACGACGCTGTAATTGCAATCTTTTGTTTTTCGGGAAAGAGCGTAAGTAAAATTAAAGCGGCGAGTAAAGTTACGCCCAAATAAATCAAATCTCGAGTCAAGCCTTTTGCGTTTTTTTTCATAATATCGCCCCTATAATCAAAGCGATTATTATTGCAAAGATAAAACTTATTCCATTCCTAAGCAGAGCCATCTTCTTACCCAGTTCTTTTATCTCGAGAGGCAGCGTAACAATTCCAATCATTGTTAACGTTGTTATAAATACAGCGACAGTAGTAACAGAAGCCCCGTTTTTAAGAAGCGAAGCCGCTAAAGGGAACGAGATTAGGGAAGGGATATGCATAATCGCTCCAAAAACCGCGACAAGCATTATTCCGCCAAACCCCACTTGCTCGCCCGCAAATTCGGATATCTTGCTCGGCGGAACAAAACCCGAAAGCAGTCCAATAATGATTATGATTACAAAAACCATCGGCAGAATTCGGTAAAATGACTTTAAGGCTACTTTTAACGATTTCTTAGTTTTTTCTTTACTCTTGATTAAAGAAACACCTAAACATACTAACGCGAAAATATTAATCATCAAAGCTGCGTCGCTCATAATTCGCTTCCCGTATTTTTGATTTAATTATTTGCGGCTACTTTAATTAATCGTTACTTTTCCTTCCATAAAAAAACAAGTATAGCTAATATTTCTATGAAGAACAATAAATATAAGTTTATTTTAATTTTTAAGACAAAGCAATAAATTCACACACAGGCAAGCCTGCGCGCTTCCAAAGTAAATTAGCGTAAAGCGATTGAATATAAACTTTTCAGACTATATTGAATGGACGCATCGGGGCTTGCCCCGATGTAATATTTGAGTTTTTAGACAGCCTCTTAATTGTTGTATTCAAAGGATTGTCATATATTATAAACTTCGCTTAACTTTGTCTAAGCTAATCTTGAGGTTTCTTAGCCTAATTCTCAAATTTTTACCTCATTACCAAATTGGAACTTAATAACGAGCAGGCAACTTCAACAATGATATGCGCTTACAAAACACAATAACAATTAGAGTAATAGTTAAAAAGTAAGATAAGGTATAAAGCTATATATATGTGCGTAACATATATACCATTTATACGTTATATTAGATAAAGAGAAAAAGACAAAAAGCGGAAATGAAAACAAACGGCAAAATAGAGATGAAAACGAAAGCGAAAGAAAAAGTTGTACTCGGAGTGGGACTTGAACCCACACGGCCTATGAAAGGCCACAGGATTTTAAGTCCTGTGCGTCTACCAATTCCGCCATCCGAGCGCGACTGCAAATTTAATCATTACGTCTTTTTAATTCAAAAAAAATTTTCAAAAAAAAATTATTTAGTTGCAAATTTGCCGTTTCTCATTAAACTTAATCAAAATTCAAATTGTCAAAACTATGAACACGAATAAGAAAATAACAGATTGTAAAATAATTTTGGAGGACAGAAAAATGAAAAAGCTACTCATTATAATCGCAAGCGTTATAGTCGCGGCTTTCTTCTTAGAAAGTTGCGTCGCGACTCACGGAAGTAGGGACGAGTATTTCGGTTACAGCAACTCGCCCGAGCAAAACAAAGACAACGTTTATCAGGAAGAAACCGTGGTTAGATTCGACGAGAATAAAGAAAAAAATTGGAAAAATCCTTTGTCGGAAGATTACGAAGAACAACGTAGAGAAAATAAAGAAGTAGTTTACAACAACTTCAACAACGTTCAGTACGTTCCCGTTATAGTCCCTTGGTGGGATAGATACTACAGTTGGTTCTACTACCCCGAGCCCGTTTATAGAGTGAATTTCGCTTGGGGCCATTACTGGGGATGGGATTGGTATAATCCTAGGTATTATCATCATCCCTATTACGGCTATCATTGGGGACCGTATTACAGTCCTTATAGCCATCATTACGGCTATCATGGCTGGTACCATCAACCGTATTATTCCTACGGCTATCACGGTTCGCCCGCGTATAAGAAATCAAAAAGCGACCGCTCCAGAAGAACTTTCGGTCCCGGTAGAGGCGACTTGTCCGGCGGAACCGGCAGCAGAGAAAAAAGCGGCGTTCGTTCGTTCGGCAAAAAATCAGGACCGGCTTCGGCGAGTTCAGCGAGAAATATGAGCGAAGTAAGCTCCTCGGCTTATCAAGAACCCGGCAGAAGAGCATTGAAAGCGGCGGACATTAAAAAAGTTGATATAAATTCTTCAAAACCAAATAGAGCCAGCAAATCTTCTATTAGAACTATTTACGACGAAGGAGCGAGAAGCGAGAGAAAATTCAACAAAACGGAGACTTTTGACTGGTTCAACGACAACAAAAGGTCGAGTAGCTCAAGAAACACAAAAAATGTAAACAGTATCGGTCGCGAACGTCCTTCTTCGAATAGTTCTAAAAAATACGGTTCGCCTTCGCGCTCAAATCGCGGCTCGTCCTATCGCGGCGGCAGTTCAAGGAGTTCGAGCGGTTCGAGGTCCGGTTACAAATCTTCGGGGTCTTCAAGCAGAAGCTCCGGCTCGTCTTCAAGGTCGAGCGGCGGCTCGAGAAGTTCCGGCAGTTCGAGAAGCGGTTCGAGAGGTTCGGGTAGGTAATACAACAATAATTCGGAGGTAGAAATGAAAACGAAAGTTTTACTATACGCGTTAATAGTAACGATATTATCAATATTCCCCCTACGCTCGCAAACAATAGAAGACGCTCTCCGTCTCTCCCAGTCGAATTCAATTATAACGGCAAGAGCCGGCGCGCTGGGAGCGGCTTATCACGGAATACTCGACGACTTTTCGGCTATATCATACAACCCCGCCGGACTGGCTCTCATCGACAAAGGAGAGATGTCTATCGGATTAGGCTTCCAGAGAAACAGAGCGCAAACGGAATATTACGACAATACAATAGAAAGAAGCGAAAACGAACCGTATATCTCTAACTTCGGCGTAGTATCGCCTTTCCAAACTGGATTGGGAGCGGCTACTATCGCAATTGGATATTATCACGAAAGCGATTACGACAACTCGATTGACTTCGGAGGATTCAATCCTAACTCGACTTATACTAAATACGACGCCGATATGTTCGGTCAAGACGGTTACGCTTGGAATTTGTGGCTTGCCGACGACAGCGATAATTGCTGGACGCCCGTAAACGATAGCCTCTACCAAAGCGGAATGATAGAAGAAAGCGGCGGACTGCACAACGTTAGCGGAGCGTTATCTTTCGAGCTATCGAAATTCCTAACGGTCGGAGTATCCATCGCAGGCAAATGGGGCTCTTACTCTTATATAAGAAACTTTAAAGAACAGGACGTAGATAATCTATACACTACGGAAGATAGAATAATTGTCATAGACGATTCAACCGGAGAGGAACAAAGTCTCCCTGTCGATTTGGACTACGTTTCGGTAAAAGAACAATACGAACAAAGCATATCCGGCGTTACCGGCTCGTTCGGATTGTTAATGAAATTTCCCGATTTCTTCAGATTTGGATTCTCGGTAACTTTACCGACGGCATACGATATAACTGAAGACTTCAGTCAAGACGCCAGTTCAAAATTCGACAACGAAGATAAATTTAATACTTCTTACTCAGGCGACAACACGTATTCCTTCTTTTCGCCTTGGATTTTTTCGGCGGGAATGTCCTTCCATTTCGCCGGCTTCACTCTATCTTCGGGGATAGAATTCAACGACGTTACTCAAATGGAATTCACCGAGGCGGTTTCCTCGTTGAGCGACCTGAATTTAATAATTGCAAGAGACCTGCAAGGACAGTTCAAGTGGGGCGTCGGAGCCGAATACGAAATACCGCTTATACCGGCGGCGATTCGCGCTTCTTATAACGAAGTTTCAAGCCCCTACGCCGCCGAAAACGTTCCGGAAAAAAGCCTGAAAACAATAGGCTTAGGATGCGGATTTTATCTCGCTCCAAATATAAGAATGGACGCGTTATTCAGATGGTCGGATTTCCAAGATATGTGGCATCTATACGGCTCCGGCAACTACGACTCGGAAATGTATATCAACGACAAACCGCTTGATTTTGGACTACAAATAACTTATAGATATTAATATGAACTTAAAAATCGGAACCTCGGGCTGGAGCTACAAACACTGGTCCGAGGTTTTCTATCCCAAAAACTTAAAGCGCAACGAGTATCTTGAATTTTATTCGAAGAAATTCAAAACAGCCGAAATCAACTCCACTTTCTATAGACTTCCCTTCGTCCAATTCATTAGCTCTTGGAATAAAAGAACAGGGGAAGACTTTCACTTTTCTATAAAACTAACGCGAAGAGCGACACATTATAAAAGACTGAAAGTTGACGACGATTTAAAAGAAGCTCTCGACAAGTTCTTCGGCAGGCTCGCCCCTCTGAAAAAGAAAATTGACGTTATACTAATTCAATTGCCCCCATCGCAACGTTCCTGATTCCCAAATTCCAATACCATCGCGACTCTCCTAATTCCCAAATTCCAGACTCTTCTAATTCCCAAATTCCAGCCTCTTCTAATTCCCAAATTCCAGCCTCACTCCTAATTCCCAAATTAGAATTTGGGAATTAGTTTAACCGCTATACTCCTCAACCGCTTATAAACTCTTCCACAACATCCGGGAACTTCTCGATTAACTCCGGTATTTTATCGCCGCGCTTGCCGCCGGCGGTCGCAATATGCGGTTTGCCGCCGCCGCCGCCGCCCAATATCTTCGCGGCTTTGCCGACAATTTTACCGGCCGGCGCTTTCTTCTTCAAATCGTCCGTTACCACGCAAACCAACTGCGCTTTGCCGTCCAATTCAATCGCGAGCAAACCGATTCCATTCTCTTTTAGCGCGTTCCTTAAACCGTCGCCCATAGTTCTCAATTGGTCCATATTGCCCGCTTCTATTTTCTTAGCGACAACTTTAACGCCGCCGACTTCTTTAGCGTCGTCTATCCAATCCTCCATTTGCGACTTAGTATTGTCAACTTGCTTCGCCGCCAAGCCCTTTTCCATCTTTTTCATACTTTTGCGCAACTCTTCGACTTTCGCTCTATCCTCTCGTTCCCGCTCCTGCAGCCGATATATATAATCCGCTACGCCTTTGCCCGTTACCGCTTCGATTCTTCTGACGCCCGCGGCGACGGAGGTCTCCTCCGTTATTTTGAACAATCCGATTTCGCTCGTATTGCTTACGTGCGTTCCGCCGCAAAGCTCCATCGAATAATCTTTGTCCATCGAAACGACTCTAACGCTCTCGCCGTATTTGTCGCCGAAGAACATCTTGATTTTGGGATTCTTCTGGGCTTCGTCGATGGATAGCTCTTCGGTCTCCACGTCGTTGCCTTCGAGAATCTTTTTATTCACCAGCGTCTCGATTTCTTTTATTTCCTCGTCGCTCAACTTCTCGAAATGATTGAAATCGAATCGCAAATAATCAGGCGACACTAACGAGCCGGACTGCTTCACGTGCTCGCCTAAAACAAGTCTCAAAGCTTCGTGAAGCAAATGCGTCGCCGAATGGTTGCGCATAATAGCTTTTCGGCGCTCGCCGTCAACTCTGGCTAAAACAGTTTCGCCTTCTATAGATTCAACGGTCTTATCGCAAAAATGGACTATCGCCTGGCCGGAAGCTTTTACGTCCTCGACTCGGTATTCCTCGCCGGCGGTTACTACAACGCCTGTATCGGCTACCTGACCGCCGCTCTCGGCGTAAAACGGCGTTTTATCGAGAACAAGTTTATTGTCCTTTGCGTAAATAACTTTCGCTTCGGTTTCCAAAGTCTCCCTGCCGACAAATTCGCTCTTCGCTTCGACTTCAGGAGTCGCCGCCTCTTGCGAAGTCGTTTTCCTCGCCTCGCGGGAGCGTTTTTTCTGTCTTTTCATATTCTCGTCGAAGCCCCGCTCGTCAACTTCTATTCCGTGTTCCCTCGCTATCAAGCGCGTCAAATCCAGCGGAAATCCGAAAGTGTCGTAAAGTAAAAACGCGTCGCTCCCCTTTAAAATCTTCTCGCTTTTCAAAGCTCGTTCTTTGAAACCTTCGAATTTTTCCAATCCGCGCTCCAAAGTTTGCAAAAAGCTCACTTCCTCCGCCTTAATAGTCTTTTCTATGGTCGTCTGATGGTCTTTCAATTCGTCGAAAAAATCGCCCATAGCGTCAATTAGCGTCGGAATCAATTTATAAATTATAGGCTCGGTAAAGCCTAAATTCTTAGCGTATCTGCTAGCTCGCCGGAGTATTCTTCTCAAAACGTAGCCGCGGCCTTCGTTGCCGGGTAAAGCTCCGTCCGCGATAGAAAACGCCAAAGCTCTCACGTGGTCGGCTATCACTCGCATAGCCGTATCCTCGGTATTTTCCATATCGTAAGTGTATTTCCCGCCGCTTAACTCCTCGATTTTATTAATAAGCGGCATAAACACGTCGGTGTCGTAATTAGACGCCTTGCCTTGCAAAACGGAAACAATTCTCTCGAACCCCATCCCCGTATCCACGTGCTTAGATTTCAATTCCTCCAGCGTTCCGTCTTTTTTTCTGTTGTATTGAATGAAAACTAAATTCCAAATCTCGATAACTTCGGGAACGTCTTTGTTTATCAGTTTGCCGCCGTTTTTGTCTTCCGTTCTATCGTAGTGGATTTCGCTGCAAGGACCGCAAGGACCGGTCTCTCCCATTTCCCAAAAATTGTCCTTCTCGTCGAATCTATATATTCTATCTTCGGGCAGATATTTCTTCCAAATCTCGTAGGCTTCGTCGTCGGTTCTGAAAACGGTAGCGAACAAACGCTCTTTATCCAAACTCCACGCTTCCGTTAAAAGCTCCCAAGCCCATTCAATCGCTTCCTCTTTATAATAATCGCCGAAGCTCCAGTTGCCAAGCATCTCGAAAAAAGTGTGATGGTAAGTGTCAACCCCCACTTGCTCCAAGTCGTTATGCTTACCGCTAACTCTGATGCACTTTTGCGTGTCCGTCGCTCTGGTGAAGCCTCTGTCGCCCTCTCCTAAAAATATATCCTTAAACTGATTCATCCCAGCGTTTGTGAACAGCAACGTCGGGTCGCCGTGCGGAATAACAGGCGCGCTCGGCGTAATTTTATGCCCTTTAGACGCGAAAAAATCGAGAAACGATTGTCTTACTTCATTTGCCTTCCACATAAAAATCCTTCGTTAAAATTCCAAAAATGAAATTACTCGTCTTTCCAAAAATAAGTAAAACGAAATAAAAACGAATTTAACTTTTTCTGGAAGTTAAACCTTCCGAAGGTTCGCCGTTCTGTATTTGAAAAATCACTAGCTCCGTCCTTTAGGGCGGAGGAAAAGTCCCAATTAGTAAGTGGTAATTAGTAATTAAAAAAAGTTTGCCTTGTTCCGCCCGCTCCCGCTTTAACCCATCCCAAACCCTTCCCTTTAGAAAAAGGGAAGGGCTTTTTTCCTCCTTCCAAAACTCCGATTTTGGAAGGAATATTTATCTAATGCCCAAATTCCAATTGGGGGGTTATGCTTGTGTCGCCGCGTCTGTCTCCTCTCAGATGTGCCACACCTGCGAGGTGTGGCACATCTCAAGACGCAATAAAAGCCCCCTCCCTTTGCTAAAGGGAGAGCTGGAGAGGGTTTGAATTCCAATTTAGAAAGTAGACTGTAACCGCTTGGTAAATAATGAATTAATCCTCTCCCCGCTTGCGGGGAGAGTTAGAGAGGGGTTTCTTGTGTCGCGCCTTTGCCGCGCAGAGCGCGGCTGTATGCGTCTCTTCGCGGGAGCGTTGGGACGAGCAATGTTATATATATATCAATATCTTACTCCCTCCCTTTGCTAAAGGGAGGGTTCTGGAGTTCCGTCCGCTCTACGAGAAAACGTCCTCACTTCCTCTTCTTAACGTCTCGAACGGTTAAATATATCATCCCGCCGCCAAAGATAAGCAAATAAACGGCGTTCATATGACGGTACTCGTATTGAATAAGTCCGACAGACAGAATTTTATAAATCAACATTCCGGCGACTACGGCTAAAGTCGCTCTGAAACGTTGGTCTTTCATTTTAAAGAAGCTCGCGAAAAATATCATTAACGCCGCTAAAAAGATTATCGCGAAAGCTCCTTGAATAGCTTTTTCAACGGCTATAGGAAAAGAGCTTTTAAAAGGCAAATCCAATACGTATTTCAATTTATCCTCTTTCCCGCCGCGTTTCGCCAATTCCTCCTCGATTTCCAATCGCCTATCGACGCCGATAAAGAAGTTGGCGTATTCGCCCGTGTAAACTCCGCCGGTAAAAGCCTTCGCAATATTCCTCGCTACTTTTTTTGTATAAGCCCAAGGATATTCGGCGATGTTCTCTTTTGCTTTACTTCGAAAATACGCGTCGGCTTTCGGCGAATAAGGATTGTCGAATTTCTCTCTTTCCGCTATATCGTAAGCTGTTTTGTCTAACGGAACGATTCCCCAAGGATTGTCGGGCGCCTGACCTAAGCTAATATAAAACACCGCGCCGCCGTTTGTCGAAACAAATTTGAACTCGCCGTTATGATTATAATAACGAATCGCCCAAGGCAATAGAAAAATCAATTGAATAGCGAAAACCGCCAAGCAAGCGCTAACGAGCGTTTTCCTCCTATTTTTAAACCTCGGCAGAACGACCAAAAGGATTAAAAACAAGGGCAGAAAAAAGTATTCCGAACGAAAATTTGCCAAGACTCCGAAAACAATACCCGAAATAAGTATATCTTTCCAACTTCGCGAATCCAAATAACGAATGAAGTAGTAAGCGTAGAATATTAAAAGAGAACCGACTACTGCGTCGGGCCACTTAACGGACATCAGAGCGATAAACGGCAAAAACAAAAGAATATGCCAGTATCGCGGAGTTAGGTCGAACATCTTGTAAAATATTGAAATCGAGAACAGACACAACAAGAATTGCGCTATTAAAACCAGATAATCTTGCAATCCCAAAACGCCGACCAAAAAATTATAGCCCCACATAGGATAAAACAAAGTCCCGCCGCCTAATTCCTCGCAATTATATCCTTCGCCGGTAAATAAGCTCTCGGCTATAGGCTTAAAGATATTCTCGTAAGTCCCTTGTTGGTTAACGTGCGCTCTGTTCAGTATGAACATCGCCGCGGCAAAAATAATTAGAGCCGTCCAAAAATATATATTTCTTTTTTTCGTCATACCACAAAAATAAAACTTTATTTATTTAAAATAAAGAGTTATATTTGAATAAGTTTTAAAATTAGTTTTGAAAGGATTTTATCGAACAGACTTCATACAAGAACTGCTTTTCTATAAAGCATACATTTCATTTTTTGTTTAATCATAGGGTTTTTTATTATGAACATTTACGTAGGTAACTTGCCTTGGGAGACCGAGGAAGCTGAACTCCAAGCTTTATTCGAGAATTATGGAGAAGTTGAATCAGTAAAATTAATTTACGACCGCAACACGGGAAGAATGAGAGGATTTGGATTCGTTGAGATGGAAGACGAAGGAGCGGAAAAAGCTGTTGAGGAATTGAACGAGCAAGAATTCAACGGTCGTCAATTGAGAGTCAACAAAGCAAAGGAAAAGAAAAGAGGACCGAGAAGAGATTTCTAGATTGGACGGATTCTAAACTATTTCGAAGCTATTGATTCTAGTCTTATAAGGCGTCCCAGTTAGGGACGCCTTTTTTATATGTTATTTGTTTCGATTTCAGAAATTCAGTTCTTATTTATCTCATTAATATTTAAATTTGCGGAAAAAGGAACGTTAATGAGAAAAGCGATTATATCGGCGGCTATAGTTTTACTTTTATGCTTGTTCTCTTGCGGAGAAGGCCTATCTCCCACCAGCGAAGACCAAAGCGACGCGCCGAAAGAATCCTATATTCACGGCTCTGTCTATTACAAAGGCGGCGAGGAAAGCTTCCCCGATTCCGTGTTCGGAATATTCGTCGCGGCTTTTAAAACTATGCCCACCGACAGCTCCGGCATAATCGAAGAGTTAATGTCGGGCAACGCTTACTTCAATCTCAACTCTCTGCCTTATCCGGCGGACAGCTCCGTTTTTTCACTCGAAATCCCCGACCCGCCAACGACTCTGGAATACATAATACTTTCGATGCAATACGACTCAAGCTCCATCGAAGCGCAAAGAGTTATCGGCGTTTATACCGAATCCGGAGACAATACAAAACCGTCCGCTCTAAAAATTGAGCGAGACACTTCATATAATATTACAATATACGTCGATTTCGATAATCTGCCCCCACAACCTTTTGATTGACGATTATGAGAATATATAAAATCATATCGCTGATAATTCTGATTCCGTTTCTCGCCGGAGCGGCTTATTCCTCGACAATTAAGGGAAAGGTATTCGACAAATCGAACGGTAAGCCTCTGCGAGGAGCGTCCGTCGCCGTTCTGAATACGTCGTTAGGAGCCGTTACCGATAGCTACGGCGCTTTCGCAATAGAGGATTTGCCCGCAGGCGCTTACAAATTAAAAATCTCGATGATAGGCTACGAAAAGAAAATCAAAACAATCAAGCTCGACGCAAACAAAACATACTCGATTGAAATTTATATAAAAGAAAAAGCTTTCCTGTCGAAAGGCGTAATTGTATCGGCGAACAAAAGATTACAGTCGGCGCAGGAAGTCCCGATTTCCGCCTCCACAATTGAAAAACAAGAACTAACCGCTAAAAACCTCACGTCGATAGACCAAGCTCTATCTTATATTCCCAGCGTGAAAGTCAACAGCGGACAAGTCGATATAAGAGGCTCCTCGGGATTAGCTTACGGATTAGGCTCTCGCGTCTCGTTCCTTCTGGACGGTTTCCCTTTGCTGTCGGGCGACCAAGGCGACATCAAATTCGACGTTATCCCGATTTTCAACGTCGAAAGAATAGAAATCGTTAAAGGAGCCGGCTCGGCTCTCTACGGTTCGGCGGCTTTAGGCGGCGTAATAAACGTAGTTACCGAAAAGCCGAAGCCCGAAGGGAATTTCAAAACGCGAACCTACATAGGCGGCTACGCGAACACAAAATACGACGAATGGAACTACTCCGACGAAGCCCGACTTATCAAGGGAATCGAATCGAGTTATTCCAAAAAATACGACAAATTCGGTTTTCTGGTTTCCGGAGCTTACAAACGAGACGACGGCTACAGAAAATTCGACGACAACATTGAAGGAAAATTCTTCGCAAAAGGAGTTTACGATTTCGACCATAAGAATAAATTATCAGTAACGGGAATAGTCGCTTCTAGCGACAGAGCCGACTGGGTTTACTGGCGAAATCTCGACAGCGCGACAATTCCGCCCGCCGGAACTAATTTAAAAGCCAGAATTCGCTCCCAAAAATACTCGTCCATCGTTCAATATAAAACTATTTTTTCCGAAAACGACTTCCTCGACTTCAAAGTAGGCTTATACAAAACCAACTTCTCGAATAATTTGGAAAAGGAGCATCCCGACAAAAGAAAGTCGTTTTCCAACTCCCTTAACGGCGAAGTCCAATTAAATAAAAAGATACTCCGCCATACGCTATTAACGAGCGGCTTAAACTTCGTTTATAACGCTGTGGACGCCAATCTTTACGGCGAAAGACACCAAAGCGTTTACGCTTTATATTCCCAAGCGGAAACCTCGATATTGGAGCGATTAACCGTTACCGCCGGGTCGAGAGCCGATTACGAAAAAACGGTCGATTGCGAGGAAAACTTCCAGCTTTCCCCGAAAATCGGCGCGTCATATAAAACCGACCTCGGCGCGGTCTTCCGAGCCTCCGCCGGCGGCGGCTTCCGAACGGCTACCATAGCCGAACGATTCGCTTCAGTTAACTTCGGTCCCTTTAAAGTCGAGTCTAATCTAAATATCAATCCCGAAGAAAGCTACTCTTACGAAGCGGGAGTCAACTGGAAATTCGCGCTGGAAAAATCGACGTTTGTTATCGACTTCGCCGCTTTTCAAAACGATATGTTCGATATGATAGAACCGACATTCGTCGAAAGCGGCGGCTCTACTTACATCAAATTCAAAAACGTATCGAGAGCGCGAATAAGAGGCGTAGAACTCAATATAAAGTCCTATTTATTCGACTACGTCGGACTTCAAAGCGCGATTACTCTAATGGAGCCGGAAAATTTAAAATTGAACAAAACGCTCAAGTACCGCTCGAAGATTCTTTGGTATAACAAAATAAAAATCCCCTTTAGCTTTTTCGACTTAGAGTTCGACTACAGATTCCTCAGCGAACCTGAAGAAATAGACCTAATCTTAAACGCGTTCATAGAGGACGCTTCCGCTAACGTAAACGCTCACGTCCTCGACGCCAGAGTTATATTCGATTTAACGGAAGTTACCCCATTCCCGCTAAAAATTACGCTTAACTCGAAAAATCTACTAGATTATTACTACGTTGAATACCCGGGGAATTTAGCTCCGACGCGCAGCGTAACGCTACAAGCGACGGTGTCGTATTAGACTTACTTAGACCTGAACTCTTTATCAATCACGTCTATTCTGCCCGGATAATTTATCGGGCCGAACTGGGTTTTCACCGAAGGCTTAATATCTAGACGCAACCGAGAAGTATTATCGCCGACGCCGCCCAACGCCAACGCTAATTTTAAAACGTCTTCGTAGCGCTTGCCGCCGAAAAACTTGTATATATCTAAATTCACTCCGATTGGAATAATCTCCGTTTCGCCGGTTCCGGGTATAGTTACGTCCTTTGTTACGGTTCCCGAAACGGTTAACTTATCGTCGATAAAGAGCCGCCAATCAATATTAGTTATCGTCGAAGAAACGCTTTTCTTGCCAGACTGTCTATCTTCGGGATTTCTCGCCGCTAAATTCAAAACGAAACTAACGGGCATTTCTTTGGAGTTGAATAATCTCAAAAGCTTCGCTCCTTCCGTCATCGAAAAGTCCGAAACGGAGTTTTTGCCGCTGAAACTAATATTTTTCAGCCTGAAATCTTTTACGCTCTGCAACTTAAACTCGACTTTTTGAAGATTCGAGTAAGTCTGACTCAACTTTTTCAAATCAGCGCAACCGGCTAAAACAAGAATCGCAAATACCGCGCTTGAAAAACAAAACGTTATCTTCCGAGTCATATTTCTATCCTTATTCGTAAACAAATTCAAAATAAAAAAGCCCGCCAAAATAGAGACGGGCTTTATTAAAAAGTTATTTCATATATTTTTACAATCCAGCTTCTTTCAAAATATCGTCCGCCGTTTTGCCGGACTCTTTTTCAACCGCTTCGCTCAAAACTTTATTCTTCTTGGTAAGAATATTTAAAGACGACAACAAATCTACCTTAGCAATCAACAATTTCTCTTCGATTGGTTTGCTTAAAAAGTCGTCAGCGCCGGCTTCTATAGATTTAATCTGGTTGGCTACGTCGTTAAGAGCGGTAACAATCACCACCGGTACATTCTTTGTTTTGTCTTGGCTTTTCAACTTCTTTACGGTTTCGTAACCGTCCAGCCGAGGCATCATTACGTCTAAAACGATAGCGTCGGGAAGTTTCTGCTCGACTTTTTCCAAGCAATCGATTCCGTCGTAAGCTTCCTTTGCTTCATACTTGTTCGCCTCTAAATATCTGCGTAAAAGTTTAGTGGTAATCCGGTTATCGTCAACAACTAAAATGAATGGCTTTTCCATAATCAACCCTTTTTGTTTTTATATTCTTTCTTTTTTTCAATTCTTACAAGAAATAAATTATTTTCCTTAATAAACATTAATCAATTTAAAAAAAATTGAAATTAGTTCCAAAAACAAACTTTTTTCTTCGTTGACTTAAGCGGCTTGATTGAAAGAATTCATCAAATCCATACCGTCGGTAAAGAACATTGCCAGAACGTATATGTTGAGGATAACGCCCAAAGCAAGCAATATAATGCCGATTATAGCGGCAATCTTGAAAATATAAAGAAATCTCTCTTGCCTTTCAACAGCCGAAGTTAATATTGACATATCTTTTGATTGCGAGTATGCTTTATAATAATCCGAAGATTCTCGCATTCTCATTCCGGCAAAGATAATAGGTATTCCCACAACCGCGCCGATAATCGACAAGCAAGATAGAATGCCGTATATAACCGCTATTACTCCGAGAAAATTCATATCTTTTCCCATCTTGTAAACAAGCGTAGGAAAATCAATGGTTCTTCCCGCCGATTGTTCCGATTGCGTATTTGAGTTTTCTTCGTTCATAATAAACTCCCCTTTAGTTAGCAATAATCTATTTAGTTTTTCCAGTTAAGGCGTATCTGACTAATTCGGCGGCGTTTTTTACGCCGAGCTTGCCCATAATATTCGCTCTGTGAGTCTGGACGGTTCTAACGCTGATTTTTAACTTATCGGCAATCTGAGGACTCGTCATTCCGTCGGCGACTAAATTCAAAATTTCCTGCTCTCTTTTTGTAATTACTATTGATTCTTTGTCCTCTTCGCGATAATTCATATATTTTTTCTGCAATATGTTGATTACCGATTTCGTAAAAACTCTTTCGCCGTCCATTACTTTATGTATTGCTCCAACTAGCTCCGAAGCGCCGATATCTTTAGAAAGATACCCTTCGGCGCCGGCGTCCAACGCCCTCTCAATGTGATGAGAGTCCTCGAACGCCGTTAAAATAACGCACAACACGTCGGAATTTTTAGTCCTGATTATCTCCGTCGCCTCAATTCCGTCCATTCTCGGCATAAATATATCCAAAATAGCTATGTCGGGTTTGTAATACTCGGCTTGGTCAACGGCGTCTAAACCGCTGCCCGCTTCGCTTAATACAGTAATAGTTTTGTCGATTGAAAGAAGCCGTTTCAAACCCGCTCGCACGACTTCGTGGTCGTCCGCCAAAATCAATTTTATTTCTTTCTCTTCTCCGTATGCAAACATAATTATTCCAAATTATTCAACTCATTCAACCAAATTCGCGATTCAGCGTCGCTAGGCATTCGCCAATCCGCTCTGGGCGAAAGCGAAACGGCTCCTATCTTCACTCCGTCCGGCATACAAGACCGCTTGAACTGCGAGGCGAAAAATCTTTTATAAAAAACTTTGAGCCAACTGACAATTTCGTCCCTATCGTAATTATCTTGAAAAGCTTTCTCGGCAAACAACAATACTTTCTTCGGCGAATATTTCAATCTGATAACGTAATATAAAAAGAAATCGTGAAGCTCGTAGGGACCAATCTCCTTTTCCGTCTCTTGAAAAATTTCGCCTTCAGAATCCGAGGGAATAAGTTCCGGCGAAATAGGAGTCGATAAAATATCGTCTAATATCGAAGCCGTCTCTCCTTGGAATTTCTTCTCCTTCGCCCAGTTTATAATATACTTAATCAAAGTTTTCGGAACGCCCGAATTTACGCCGTACATAGACAAATGGTCGCCGCCGTATGTGCTCCAGCCCAAGGCTATTTCCGATAAATCTCCGGTGCCTATTACAAGACCGCTGAATTTATTCGCTAAGTCCATTAAGATTTGAGTTCGTTCTCGCGCTTGAGCGTTTTCGTAAACTATGTCTTTCTCGTCGGGATTGTGATTAATATCTTTAAAATGAGCCGAAACGGAATCGGAAATCGGGATTATTCGTAAATCCGCTCCCAAAGCCTCGGCTAACTTCTCGGCGTTGTTTTTCGTTCGTGAACTAGTGCCGAGCCCCGGCATAGTAATCGCTTTGACGCCGTATCGGTCGTAACCTAATTTATCGAACGCCTCAACTGTTGCTATCAAAGCAAGCGTAGAATCCAGCCCGCCGGAAACGCCGACTACCGCGTTCTTAATGCCAATATATCTCAAACGTTTCGCTAATCCGGTCGCTTGCAGATTTAATATCTCGCCGCAAACCCTGTCCCGCTCGGTTTTACGCGAGGGAATAAAAGGACTCGGGGGAATTTCTCTTAATATCTCTTCCGACTTCAATTCGGAAAGCTTTACCGGAATTTCTCTATAAACTTTTTCGGGATAAGAACCGCCAAAAGAGTTATTATCGTATCTTTCGTATTTTATTCGCTCGAAGTCTATGTCCGCAAAAGTCAATTGCCGTTCGAATCGCAACCTTTCAGACTCGGATAATATCTTCCCGTTTTCGGATATAATACAATGCCCCGAAAAAACGGCGTCGGTCGAAGACTCGTTCGGTCCGCAAGAAGCGAACGCGTAAGCGGAAAGACACCTCGCCGATTGCGACTCAACTAAATTTTTGCGATAATCAAGCTTGCTTAAATACTCGTCGCTCGCCGATAAATTCAATATAAGCTCCGCTCCAGCTAAAGCCAAATCAAGGCTCGGCGGTTTTACAGCCCATAAATCTTCGCAAATTTCCACGCCGAATGAAAAATTCGGCTCTCCTATATTATGAAACAGCAAATCCGCTCCGAATGGCACAAGCTCGCCGTTTATTTCTATTTTGTCGCTCGTTCTGTCGAAATCCGAAGAGAACCAGCGCTCCTCGTAATATTCTTTAGTATTGCAAAGGAATGTTTTCGGCGTAGCTCCGATTATCTTTCCCTCGGAAGCGACTACTCCGCAATTGAATAGCTTGCCGCCCGCCGCCAGCGGCGCTCCCGCTACAATACATATTTTCAAATCCTTGGACGCTTCGGCAATTCTATCGAGCGCCCTAAGCGAGCTTTCCAACAGCGCCGCTTGAAAAAACAAATCGCCGCAAGTATATCCGCTTAAGCTTAATTCGGGGAATAATACTATAGAACATTTTTTCGAGGCGGCTCCCTCCGCCGCTTCGATTACTTTATCGGCGTTATACTCGGGGTCGGCGACGCGCATTTCCGGCGACGACGCGCCAACCCTTACTAATCCGTATTCGTATAAATTCATCTTCCTCTTCTAACTTAAATCTCTATCGACAATATAACCTAATCAAATATTATTCCAAACAACTATTTAGATTAACGCTAAATTTTATCGAGTTTTTTCAAATACTCGTAATAATCTTCCAATTTTGCTTTTATTTCATCGTAATCGTCCATCAAAACTAACTCCTGCCGGACTTTCGAAGCGCTGTGCAATCCCTTCAAATAACCGGAATAGTGTTTCCTGAACTCGTATAATCCCCTCGGAAAACCGCGATGCTTGATAGATAAATCCAGATGCTCCAAACATACGTCTATTCTTTCGCGAACGCTCGGCGGTTCGGGCTCTTTTCCTTCGAGCAACCGCTTTACTTCTCTAAAAATAAAGGGGTAGCCGACAGCCGCCCTTCCAATCATTACCGCGTCGCATCCGGTCGTCTCGAACGCTTTTTTCGCGTCTTCCGGTTTCTTTACGTCTCCGTTCAAAATAACGGGAATTTTTATTTTTCCCTTGACTTTCGGAATCCAACTCCAATCGGCGACGCCGCGCATAGCTTGCGACCGCGTCCTGCAGTGAACCGCTATCGCTTTCGCTCCCGCTTCCTCGACCTTCTCCGCGACTTCCTCTATAACAATAGAATCGCCGTCCCAACCCAACCGCGTCTTAATCGTTACGGGAATAGAAACCGACTCCGCGACGGCTTTAGTTACCTCCGCCATTCTTTCGGGATTCTTCAAAAAAGCGGCTCCGGCATTGTTGTTCACGACTTTCTTCACCCAGCAACCGAAATTTATATCCAGTATATCCGCTCCGCTATTTTCGACAATCTTCGCCGACTCTATCATCGAATCCCTATTAGCTCCGAAAATCTGAACGGCAATAGGTCTTTCCTCGTCCAAAACTTTCATTTTATCGAAAGATTTTTCCGAATCGCGAATCAACGCTTCCGAAGCGATGAACTCGGTGTAAAGCAAATCCGCCCCCATCCTTTTACAAATCAGTCGGAACGGTAAATCCGTTACGCCTTCCATTGGCGCTAAAACTATTCCCCGCGGAATTTTTATTTTGCCGATTTCCATCGCCGGTTTTACTTTTGCCTAATTATTAATAATAGATTCCGCAAAATAATAAATGGCGAATACAAAATTTAGCTTGGATTACAATAAAGCGTTGCCGAAAGAATTCTACAGCCGCGAAACGGAACAAGTAGCTAAAAATTTACTTGGCAAAGCTTTTGTTTGCGAGCGGAAAGGAAAACCTCTAGCGGCTATGATAACCGAAACGGAAGCGTATTTATACGAAGGAGACCCCTCCTGCCACGCTTCGCGAGGAAAAACGAAAAGAAACGCCGCGATGTTTGAATCCGGCGGAACCCTTTACGTTTACACTATCTACGGAATACACAGCTGCGCCAATATCGCAACAGAAAAATCCGGCAAAGGATGCGCCGCCTTAATTAGAGCGGCTGAACCGCTCTTGGGAATCGACGAAATGAAAAAAAATCGGGGGACGTCGGAAATAAAAGCCTTATGCAAAGGACCCGGCAATTTCGCCAAAGCGTTCGGCTTAACCAAGGAAGATAGTTTTAAATCATTGTTATCCAAGGAAATATTCGTGCAAGAATATAAAAATATCGCGAGTTCGGAAATAAAAATCACTGGAAGAATTGGAATAAGCAAAGCCGCCGACCTCCCTTTAAGGTTTTTTATTAAAAATTCGGCGTTCGTTTCAGGGAAAAAATCATAATATATTAGCTTTTTAAGTAATTTAATTGATTTTTCAATTCTATTTTAATATTTTGAGAATTTGAAATTTATTATATTGGCGTTTTTAAAATAAAACGCGTTATTATGGAACGCTCGGAAGAGCCATATTATTGGAGTTATAGGAGAGAAAATATGTTGAGAAGCATTTTAACGGTAGTTGTAAGTATTTTATTTATAACAAATTTAGCGGCGTCTCAAGAGAAAACGTCCGAACCGGAATACGCCGAATCGCCTTACGAACAAAGAGACAGTTACGGCTTCTTTGGAAGACTAAATTATAATATGCACACGGCGAGTTTCGCCGGCGAAGAGTGGAATGTTCCCAACTGCTGCCCCGAATTCGAAAGCGGAATTGGTTTCGGGTTTGGAATTGGAGCTTTCTATTCGCTGCCGATTATGAAGAACTGGGATTTGAATCTAAGACTATCCTATAATAACTTAAGCGCTTTGCTTTCTAGGGAAGAACCCATAACGGTTTCTAATCCTAACGGAACTTCTACCGACGGATTATTCGAGCATCAAATCGACGCCTCCCTATCGTCGATAGCTTTATCGCCTTTGGCTACTTATAGAACGACAAAACAAGTTTCGCTGCATTTAGGATTCAGAGCGGGCGCGTTTATGGTCTCCCAATATTCTCAAAAAGAAGAAATAAAAGAACCTTCTAACGGTTATTTCCCCGACACCGGAGACAGAACCAGACACGAATCCGACGGAGATATTCCAAACGCTTCTGCGTTGGACGTTGCCGCTCTTGTAGGATTGAGTTACAGTTTGCCATTGAACAAATCTTTCGAATGGTTTTTAGAACCGGAGGTTTTCTACAGCTTCGGCGTTATGCCAGTTTCCTCGGACGTTTCTTGGACGGCAAACGGGCTAAGCGGCGGTATCGCTATCAAATACGCTCCGAGAGAAGTTATCGAACCGATAATTCCGCCAAAAGAAGCTCCCGCGCCGCCGTTGCCGGCGCCTCCCCCGCCGCCGGAATTCAAAGCTTTCATTACGGCGGTTTCAGTGGACGAGGAAGGCAACGAATCGGACGTATCGCAAATTCGAGTTAACGAATACCTTTCCAGAAGAATTCACCCATTGCTCAACTTTATTTTCTTCGATAATAACTCCGCTGAAATTTCACCCAGATACAAGAGGATGGGCGAAGAAGAAAAGGAAAACTTCAGCCCCAACTTTCTCGTAGATTTGGAAACAATGGAAGTTTATCACCAAGTGCTGAATATAGTCGGCAATAGAATGAAACGATATCCTAACACCACAATTAAACTAATAGGATGCAATGCAAATCAAGGACCTGAAAAAGGAAATATTGAACTGTCGAGAAATAGAGCCGAGAACGTAAAGAACTTCTTAATTAACGAATGGGACATCAACGGCGAAAGAATTGAAATCGAAGCCAAAAATTTACCCGAAATCCCGTCAAATCCATCGACGCCCGCGGGAGTCGAAGAAAACAGAAGAGTCGAAATGAAAACGCAATACAACGACATTATTTTCGCCCCGCTAACCGTAAGAGACACTCTTCGCGAGACTACGCCCCCGATGCTTCGCTTCAAACCGCGCGTCGAAGCCGAAGTGGGAGTCAAAAATTGGACTGTTAGAACTTGGCAAGGAGACAAAGAACTGAAAGTTTTCAAAGGAGCCGGCTCGCCTCCGCAAAAACTCGAAATTGACTTAGAAAATGAACAAGAGTACGTGCCAATTCTCGATGAAGATTTCAAATATCAATTAACTATAACCGACAACAATAACAACACTTGGAAATCCGAAGTAAAACGTCTGGAAGTTCAGCCATACACTATCCAAAACAAATACTTAGCTATGTTGAACGGGGAAAAAGTGGACGCCAGAGACTTCGACCAATTCAGTTTAATATCTTTCGATTTCAACAAATCTTACTTAAAACCCGAACACGAACCAATCGTCAAATTAGCTAAGAGACGAATAAAAGAAAATTCAAAAGTGGAAATTGAAGGACACACCGACAACACAGGCGAACAAAGAAGAAACATAGAACTCTCTAAGGAAAGAGCGAACACAGTCGCCGAAGAATTAGGCGTCGATAAAAGCAAAGCCGTCGGTTTGGGGTTGAAAAATCCACTATATACTAATGAATTGCCCGAGGGCAGATTCTATAACAGAACCGTCGTTATTTCGGTTGAAACAAAAATCGAACTTTAAACAAAAAAGAGTATATATTTCATTAAAAATTAAAATTCAAAAAAAATATTAATTTATTTTAAGAAAAAATGAAACGTTTTCGAGTTTGCCGTGTTTATATATTATAGAAAAGACAAAAATTTGAAAAATAAAATAAAGGTGAAAAAATGAAATTAAGGTTTACTTCAGCGCTGCTTGCCGTTTTTTTCGCGTTCTTTAGTTTTGCTACGGCGCAAAATAAAACGCTCGAAATTTTATTTTCCGACCCGCTGGAATACCCAGTTGTCAACACTGCTTTTTCGCTTAAAGCCGATGGAACTGAGATAAGAAGCGGATATTCGTCCGACAATGTAATCGTCGAAGAATGGGAATACGGTCAAATCGTAGAAAGAAACGTTTTGGAAGTTGAATGTCCCGCTATGGAAGAAACAGCTTTCTCTGCGGTTTTAGTAGTCGATATATCGACGTCTATGTCGGAGAATGTAAGCGAAAGTTCTTCGCAAGCAAAAATCGACGTAACCAAAAACGTTCTAAAAATGTTCGTTCAAGAGATGGACCCATCCCGCACAGAAGTCGCAATAACGGCTTTTTGCGGCGACGCCATGGGGCTGCCAATTAACGACCCTAAACCTATTAGACCCTATACTACCGATAAAGACGCTTTAATGTACGCGATAGATAATTTGCCGGATTTGTGCAGCGGCACGAACTGGAACGCCGCCTTCTTGCATAGAAACGGCTTCGATTGGTGGGAAGAACTAAGCGCTCTGCACTACTGCAAACCCAGCGTAGCTAGATACAAACCCGTTATCATATTTCTAACCGACGGAAACCATTTGCCGAAATGGGGCGGTCCGGTAGACTACGATCAAATTACTCTTCTCGCTAAACAAAGAAACGCCCGGATTTATGTAGTTCAAATTGGCGACGAAGACATTACGGACGACAATCAAAGAGCTATCAATTACTTAGCCGGCGTCGAAGGGAACTCTTCAGACAATCAATTTTTAGGCATTACCGACGCCGACGCGTTAGAAACCGTTTACAGAGATATACTCCAAGAAGCAGGCGAAATAGGCGACCCGCCGCCCTGCCATATACTTTGGGAATCGGGATGCGAAGGCGGCAGCGCGACTTTTACTTTTTTAGACCACGAAGGAATAAGCGCTACGTCCGAATTTGAACTTAGAGAAGACAAAAAACCCTATATTGAAATAACGCCGGATGTTAACTACCTTTTCCAAGACGTGGCTCCCGGAAATAGCGACACCGAAACTTTAACCCTTTACGCTAGACAAAACGATTTAGTGATTGAAGGAGCCGATATGCTAAATCCAATAAGAGCGCAAGGAAGATACACTATAGTAGATTGGGGCGACCAAGCGCCTCCGCCTATAAACTTAACCGAAGGCGAACCTTACGACATAGTCGTAGAATATACGCCCGCCGACGAAAATTATTCAAAAGCTACTTTTGAACTGACGGGGACGGCTTGCGGCGGCAGAGAGTTTACCGTAGAAGGCGAAATGTTGCCTTTCTTGAGAGACTTAGATATGGGCGACGTCGCTATCAATTCAAGTTCGAGCGATACATTCACCGGATTGTTTTGCAATAAAACCGGCGGCGCAATCAGAGTTAATTCAGCAAGCTTAGAAGAAAACGACGCGGATAATTTCGAACTGCTATCCCCCACCGGTTCTTTTGAAGTAGATTCGGGAGATTGCATTGAAGTCTCTATTAGATTTTCTCCAATCGAACCAGCCGGAACAAAGCAAACCCAATTGAAATTCAGAACGAATTACGGAAACGACAGAACGTTTGAATGCACGGTAACGGGAAACGCTCTCGGCGACAAAACAATGACTCACGACAGCCCCGGATTCGATTCGACCGATTGCAACAACACAACTACCGAAACAACTATTATGCTCGAAAACTCTGGCAACGTCGAAATGGGGGTAACTAATTGCGAAATACTACCCGACGAAACGAATTTCGGAATTACAAGTCAGTGTCCTCCGACAATCGGCGCCGCCTCTCAAGAACCTCTAACGATTGAATTTCATCCTTCGGTATTCCAAAACGCCGACCATACGGCGACTCTTAGAGTGGAAAGCGACGCTGAAAACAGCCCTTACGAAATAGATTTAATTGGACCGATGCGCAATATTGCCTTCAGTCTCCCTAACAACGCCGACTTCGGCGAAGTCTGCGTCGGCTCTCCGCAAAACTTTACTATCGACGTAACAAACGACGGCAACGTTGGCTTTATGGTTGACCTGGCGATTAACGCCCCGTTCCAGCCGGTTAACGGCTCTGTTTATCTACCCGCGGGGGAAACCGTTCCGGTTGAAATTGAATTCGCTCCTGCGTCTGACGGCTCGTTCGACGAAGAACTTGCCGTTACCGACCAAGAATGCGGCTACGAAGAAACTATAACCGTATCGGGAATGGGCGTATATCCGAGTATTACGCTAAATCCGCAAATTAATTTATCCGCTACAATCGGCGACGACGCGAGCGACCAAATAACGCTAACGAACAACTCCGATAGCCCGCTTAATATACAAAGCATAACGCCCGTAGATAACGTTAGATTCAACGTTACTAATATTAATCCGCCGCTCGCTACCGATTTAGCTCCGGGCGGAACCTTGACATTCACGATTACATACACGCCTCAGACCGGAGACTCCGACTTTCTGGAATCCGGCTTGCAAATAACCGGAAACACTTGCAATTTCGACACGACGGCGACTATCACTGGCAATCCCGGTTTAGCCACGATTAATATAGAAATCGACGAATACACCGGATTTGACGGCGAAACGAAATACATACCCGTTTATCTTAGAAACGGAAACAACTTCGACCAATCAAATACAACTGAAATTACCGCTGATATTAGATACAACGGCAAGCTTCTGGAATCTCAAAATTATACGGAATCGGCGCCTGACGCCCAAGGATTCAGAACGATTACTTTATCGGATATCGAAGTTGAACCGATAAACTCTAGACAAGATATCGATACGATAAAATTCTTGGTGAAACAAACCGATCCAGCGGTCGTTTCCACGCCGCTCGAAATTCTAAACCCGACCGGCGACGGCGGAGCGCAACTTATTCCCGACAACGGACTCTTCGACTTGAATCCCGCGTCCGCTATAATTTCTATCGACAGCGTAAAGGCGCAACCCGGCGAGAATTTCAAGATACCTATTAGAATTAGAGACGCTCAAAATATATCCGACTTCAACGATAGCATAAAGGCGAAGATTAGATTTAACGGAACAATTCTGGAACCGCGTTGGGAACCGGATTTAATTGATAAAAAATCATTTGACAAAGACAATGGCGAATGGGAAATTACTCTTAGATTTCCCCCCAACATAAATAACGGCATCCTAAACGAACTTCCCGTTAGAGCGATGCTCGGTTCGGTTACAGAAACGTCCATCGCTATTGATTCTCTTTGGCTAAAAGTCGGCGGCGCAAACTTGACCGCCGAACCCGGTCATTTTGCGCTTGTCGGACTATGCAAAGACGGCGAAGAAGACTCCACGAGATTGTTTAAATACAATCCGAACGCGTCAGCGCAGATAATCTCTATTAAACCAAATCCGAACGAGGGAACGGCGACAATCGAATACGAAACCTCGGAAGTCGCGCAAACGACCCTATGGATTTCCGACATCCTCGGCAACAGAGTTAAACGAATAGCTTCCGGCGTCTTGGAAAGAGGCGTAAAAACGGCGCAATTCGAAGCTCAAGAACTGCCGGACGGCGTTTACTTTATTATACTGCAAACGCCGACTCAAATCGTTCGCGAGAAAATCTATATTCTAAGATAAACTAGCGAGATTTTTTAAATTTATTATAAGGGCGGACTCAAAACCCGCCCTTTTTTATTACTCAATACGTTAGTAGCGAAGACGCCCCCGTCTTCGCAAGCAATAACAAAAAACGTCGCCTTATAGAGTTATCGTAGAACGCATCGGGGCTTGACCCGATGTTATATTTGATGTTTTGAGCCCCCCGCCTTCTTCAAAGGGTAACCGAACCCTTCGGCGCGCTCAAAAACCAAAACGCTTTTATATTCTCGAAAAAAAGTCATATTTTATTAAAAACTATCGTAAACAATTGGAGATATTATGTCGCGCTTAATAATTTCCTTTCTGGCTCTCATTTTAACTTTGACGTCAAATACAAACGCCGAAGAATACTTCGAATGGACGCCTTTGGGCTTGGGCGGAGGCGGCGGGCAATTCGCTCCGGCGATATCGCCTCATAATCCCGATTTAATGTTTGTTGCCTGCGATATGAGCGGCTTCTACAGAAGCTCCGACGGCGGCGAGAGTTGGACAATGTATAACTTTAGAAACATAAAATCCTCCACAAGACTAAATCCCGTTTTCCATCCTACAAATCCCGAAATTATTTGGAACGATACTTACGAAAGCTGGTCGAACTATATTCTAATATCCACGGACGCCGGTTTAACTTGGGACGCCGTATGGGATACGCCTTCTACGCCTATCGATATGATATGCCTTGAAAGCGAGCCGCTAAATTTATTAGTAGCTCTAAAAAACGGCGAAGTATGGAATTCTGCCGACGGAGAGAACTTCTCTAAAGCGTTTACCGTCGAAAGCGGAGATAATATCGTCGCTATTGACGCGACTAATTCGGAAATATGGATTTTTTGTCAATCTTGCGCTTATCTATCGACCGACCGCGGAGTGAATTTTGAGAGAAAAGAAATTCCGTCTTTTAACGGGGACAACTCCTTTATAGACGGTTCGGCAAGCGGCGAAACTGTCGCGGTTCTCAATTCCGCCAATCTATTAATATCAACCGACGGCGGCGAGAACTGGAACGAATCCATTGAACATATAGATTTTGACAGAGGCGAATTCAAGTTCGTCGAAGTTTGCGGAGACACAATCTGGGTTACGACCGCCGGCGGAGGTAAATATCAATCCACCGCTTTGCTTTCTACCGACGGCGGCGAAAACTTCGAGCCGGTATTCTTCTGCAACGACAGTTGGGACGACGAAAGCAATCTCGAAAACGGCTGGCTCGACATAGAATTCAACTGCGGCTGGGGCGGTCCGGCGATTGGCTTCGACGCTTGCAATTCTAACTCTTCAATCGCTCTATGGACGGATTACGGCAGAACCTTACTAACGACCGACGCCGGAGAGTCTTGGCGCTCAATATATACTAGATTCGCCGACGAAGGCTCTCGCGAAAAAGGAAAACGCTGGGAATCTACGGGGCTCGACGTTACTACTTCGTGGGACATATACTTTAATCCAGAAAATACTATAATACAAGCCGCCTACACAGACATCGGAGGCGCTTATAGCGAAGACGGCGGCGCTACTTGGCGCTCGACTTACGGAAACGGAATCCCCTCGCAATGGTTTAATACTACTTACGAATTTGAATACAACGAAAATACTGGACAGTTGTTCGGAGCTTTCTCCGGCAGGCACGACATAATCGGCGGCTGGGGACACAACTATTGGAATTTGGAAGGCGCCGGCGGAATCGCCGTCTCGAACGACGACGGCAAAAACTGGACGCCGCTCTCGGAAAACGGCTTGCCGAGCAGACCGCATACTTCCGTAGCTTTAAAATCCGACGGAGGCAATAACACGACGCTTTTCGCGGCGGCTTGGTCGCACGGAGTCTTCCGCTCTACCGACGGAGGCGCTAATTGGGAGCGTAAATCCGACGGCTTAGAAATCGGCGACGGCTCGAACTCGCCAGACGGTCCCAACACGCACGTCGTTCAAGTTGAGGCTCACCCAGACGGAACGATATTCGCTCTTAAAACTAAGTATATAAGGGAAAATTCGGAAATCAAAAACGACGGCGGACTATATAAATCAACTGACGACGGAGAGACTTGGGAGCTTATCTCCGAAGACGTTCCGCATTGCGAACCGCATCCGACAATCGACCCCGACGGCGCCCGCTCTTGGTGCGACCCTATTTCTTTTACTCTCGACCTCAAAGATTCGGGGCATATCTGGGTCAACGCCCAAAACTGCAACAACGGAAAAATCCAAGGCGGACTTTACGAAACAACGGACGGCGGCGAAAACTGGGAGCGCATATTACAAATATACGGAGCTTATAGACTAACGCTTTCAAAATACCGCCCCGGCAGAATGTATCTTGCGACTAGAGGAGCCGGAGTTATGATAAAACGCGGAACTGACGCCGAATGGAAAGAAATCGAAAGTTTTCCCTTCGCAACTGCTACGAGAATTACCGAAGACCCGCAAGACAGCTCCGTCGTTTGGGTAAATACCTATGGCGGCGGCGTCTGGAAAGGCGTTATCAAAGACGACGGCGTTGGAGTGGCGGAAAAGGAAACAAATGACGATAAGTTGAAAATCTATCCCAATCCTTTCCAAAACGAACTTAACATACTCGCTGAAAACGCTGAATCAATCCAAATATTTGATATATTCGGAGGAAAAGTCGCTCAGTTCGGCTCAGGCGCCGTCAAATGGAACGCGGGGAACAATGCCGGCGGCGTATATATCATTAAAGCTATTTACAAAGATAAAATATTAGTCAAAAAAGCTCTCTTAACGAAATAGATTGATTGTAGTAGCTAAGACGCCCCGTCTTCGCATACAAAAAAAGCGTTCATATACGCGAGCTATATACCCCTTTTGCTATATCGCGAAAAATCATTAGCTTGTTTATTTGTTAGGAACGGAGGATTCAATGATTCATAAGTGGGAAACAATCGACGACAAAATAACGGAAGACTTAAGAATATTCAAGACTTCTTGGATAAAACGACGTCATCCCGACAACCTGAAGGAAGGGAATTTTGTAGTTCTCAAATCGCCGAATTGGGTAAACATAATTCCAATAACTAAAGAAGGCGACATCCTATTAATAGAACAATACCGGCACGGCATCGACGAAATTACTTTGGAAGTCCCCGGCGGATTAGTCGATAAAGGCGAAGACCCGCGCAAAGCCGCCGAAAGAGAATGCTTGGAAGAAACGGGTTACGCCGGCGAAGGCGACGCTATATTAATCGGCGAGAACCAACCAAATCCGGCGTTCCTGAACAATGTTTGCAATTCCTTCGTCTGGAAAAATTGCAAAAAAGTCGGCGAACAAAATTTAGACGCGCACGAAGAAATAAACGTAATCCCCACTCCCATAAAGAAAATAAAGGAAATGATAAAAAACGGAAAAATTAAACATTCAATTGTGTTGACGGCTTTTTTCTTTTATTTTTTACGTTATTCCGATTTATAAATAAATTCGCTATATTAGTTCTTTGTTAAGAACAAGAAATAAGAATTTATGGGAAAAATAATAGCGATAGCCAACCAAAAAGGCGGGGTTGGAAAAACGACGACGGCGATTAATTTGACGGCTTCGCTAGCGGCGGCGGAAAATTCCTCGTTGCTAGTGGACATAGACCCGCAAGCAAACAGCTCGAACGGTCTTGGCATTAACTCTAAGGAACTCGACTCCACTATTTACGAAGTTATGGTCAACGGAGCTCCTATAAACGATATAATACTACAAACGCAAATGCCATTTCTGGAGCTAATTCCTTCGCATATCAATCTGGTCGGCGCGGAAATTGAAATGGTCAACAAAAAAGACCGCGAGCTTGTTTTAAAATCCAAATTGGAAGAATTGAAAAATAAATATAAGTTCGTTATAATCGATTGTCCGCCTTCTTTGGGTCTGCTTACTCTTAACGCCTTAAGCGCCGCCGACTCCGTTCTAATACCGGTTCAATGCGAATACTACGCGCTCGAAGGGCTTGGACAATTGCTTAATACTATTTCAATAGTTCGATACCGACTGAACAAGAAATTGACTATCGAAGGTGTCCTGCTCACAATGTACGATTCGAGGCTCAGGCTTTCTAATCAAGTAGTCGAAGAAGTGAGGTCGCATTTTGACGACAGGGTTTTCAATACTTTAATTCACCGCAACGTCAGGATATCCGAAGCTCCAAGCCACGGCAAACCGGTATTGCTTTACGACGCCGTTTGCGCCGGCGCTAAAAATTATTTAGATTTAGCGCAAGAGCTTATAATCAAAAACAAAGAATAGTTCAAATACAAAAAAGCGTAATAAATCCATCGGCAAATAAAACTTTACTATCAATGGCGAAAACCAAAAAAAATAAAACGACATCCGCTAAGAAAAAAGAAAAAGCCCCGAGAAAACCCAAGAAACCGGTTCTCGGAAAAGGCTTGAGCGCGCTTTTGCCGGAAATCGAATTCGACGAAAGAGGATTTAAAGTCTCCGAAGAAGACACCGACAAAAGCGGCGGAAGCTTCGCTCAAATCGACGTCAACCGAATAGTGTATAATCCCTATCAGCCCAGAAAAGACTTCGACAAAGAAGCTCTGAAAGATTTAAAAAACTCAATAATTGAAAACGGGATATTACAACCTATAACGGTAAGACGCTCAATCAATGGCTACGAGCTAATCGCCGGAGAGCGGCGTTTAAGAGCGGCTATAGAGGCGGAAATGGAGAAAATTCCCGCTTATATCCTCGAAGTCGAATCCGACGTTCAACTTCTTGAAATGGCGTTAATAGAAAACCTTCAAAGAGAAGATTTGAACCCGATTGAAACCGCTAACGGCTACAAAAGACTAATGGACGAATGCACCCTGAATCAAGAGCAAGTCGCCGTAAAAATCGGAAAAGACCGCTCGACAATCACAAACTTTATCAGACTACTTAAATTGCCGGAAAAAATTCAAGAGAGCGTTAGAAAACAAGAATTAACTATGGGACACGCTCGCGCTCTTCTTTCGCTCAGCGAAAAAGAATATATAATAGCGGCTTGGATAGAAATAATCGACAAAAAACTCTCGGTAAGAGCGACCGAAAAACTCGTCAAAGATATTCTCGCGGGCAAATGGGCTTTGGAAAACGGAAAGTTAATTAGCGCAAAAAAAATCGTCAAAAAAGAAAAAGAAAAAGAATTACAAGAGCTAAAAGCGATTTTAAGCAAGCACGAAGACAAGCTAAGACAGGCTTTCGGAACAAAAGTAAAAATATCTACAAAATCAAAAGAAAGCGGAAAAATCGAATTCGACTTTTACTCGATAGACGATTTTGATAGGTTAATCGACATATTCACTAATATTGAGAAAAATCTCGATTAAATATGACGGAATCGGAAAAACAAATAAAACTCAAAAACGTCGCTGAATTAAGAATTAGATACGCCGAAACGGATAAAATGGGAATAGTTTACAACGGAGAATACTTAACTTACTTCGAAGTGGCGAGAGTCGAGCTTATGCGCTCGATAGGACTTCCTTACTCGGTCTTTGAAAGCAAAGGATTTCAATTGCCTTTAATCGAAGCAAAGATAAAATACTTAAAACCGGCTTTCTTCGACGATTTAGTCGAAGTGGAAGCCAAGCTGAACTTTGAATTGAATCCGAGAATGACTATAAATTACGAACTGCGACGCGAAAACGAAACCTTGGCGACGGGCTACACGGTTCACAGCTATTTTAACACGGAAAGAAACAAGCCGTCGAAACCGCCGAAATTTTTTGTCGAAGCGATTCGAAAAGCGGGCGAAAAGTTAAACTAACGAGGAATAATATGAACGATTAATACGAAGCGTTTTTATTATTTTAAAGGGAATTTGAAAATGAAAAAAATATTAATAATAGCGATAGCTATCGGCTTTTTTAGCGGAAAAGCAAACGCCGACACTTCGCCCTTCCAAGCTTTGCGGTATATTGGCAGCGCGAGAGCTACCGCTTTAGCCGGATGCTTCGTATCGATGCCGAACGACCCCGCGGCGCTTTTTTACAATCCAGCCACAGCTTACACCGTATCCGACAAAAATTTTTCGACTACTTTCTTCAAGCACGTTCTCGACATCAACTCGGGACAGGTTTCGTATATAATTAAAGACAAACAAAATTGGGCGATGGACGGCGTTATCGGAGCTTCTATAGCATACACCAGCTTCGGTTCGTTTGAATACGCCGACGAATACGGCGTCCGCGAAGGAAGTTTCAGCGCCAACGACGTTTCAATGTCCGCCGTTTACTCAAATCAATTGGACTCTAATCTTTATTACGGCGCCGCCGTTAAGTTGCTCTTTTTGAATTTGGAAGAAGCGAACACTTTAGCATTCGCCATAGACGCCGGCTTGCTATATAAAATCCCCGAAAAAAGGACTAATATCGGCGTATCCGTTCTACACGCCGGCTCGCAAATTAAAACTCTATACGATAAAAACGAGCCGATACCGCTCGACGTCCGAATGGGCTTCAACCATAAATTGCGCGGTATGCCTCTTTTAGTCAACTTTTCGTTCCACCATCTCGCCGACGAAACCGACGGCTTTTTTGATAAATTCTCTAACTTCTCGATCGGCGGCGAATTTTATTTCGGAGAACACGTTCGCGGCAGACTCGGCTACAACAACCAAATCAGAAGATACGCCGCCTCCAACGAAAACAAAAGACTTTCCGGTTTCTCTGCCGGCACAGGAATAGAACTCGATAACTTCAATTTGGATTATGGAATAGCGCAAGTGGGAAACGCCGAAATTCTACATAGATTCAGCATCTTATTCAATTTGTAAATAATTTGTATCATTAAACAAATATAATCAGTTATGTTAAAAAAGTCAATTACAGCGCTTTCGATAGCGATATTATTCAGCTTAAATCTATTCGGACAATCTAATTCAACAGCTCAAAACGCTCAACAACAGCAACAATTCTCAATATTACAACCGGAACTTCACGTAAGCGATATTTACCTAGCGCTGAACATACTAGAAGACGTAACTTTGAAAGGTTCTGAAGTCGAAGCTTTCTTAGAAGTAACAAAACAACTCAACGCCTATTTAGACTACGCAAAGAAAGAAGAATTAAAAGCCAGCGAAAAGATTCGCGTAAATATGCACGGCAGAATCGCTCAAAACACGCTTACTTTCCTTAATAGAGCGACTATCAAGGGAAAAATGGCGAATCAATACAAACGCTTCACCGACGCCATAGAGAACGCCCCGAAAGCCGAAAAACAAAAATAATCTTATAATTGCGCCCAAGCGCAAACGTATAATTCAGTAGGGTCAACCATAAACAAATGCGTCGGCAAAACGCGAATTGTAAAGCCCTGTTTGCCGGTATCCGGACATATATAGTCGCCCTCGTAATAATGGACGTTATTCTCGCTATTGACTAACTGTAGCTCCTCGGTTTTTGTGTCGGCTAGTTCGCCTGTATGATCAATCGAACCGTAATATACTTGAACCACTACGTCGTTAGACGACAAGTTGCCGAGAGCCACCTTAGCAGATACTTTTATAGGCATTCCTACGAACGCCTCGCCGTTTTCTTCCAAAGAAACGTCAATAATATCTACGTTATCCCACTCTTTCCTTACTTTATCTTTCCATTCCCTATATTTTTTCGCGTTGTTAGCGTTGTTATAAGTCATTGTTTTATAATTATTCAAAGCGTTCAGGTAAAATTTGTTCGCGTAATCCAATATCATCCTTTGCGTCGAAAATTTTCCCGTTATGGTTCTTACGCTTTCTTTTAAATACGAAACCCACTCGTCCGGCACTCTATTAAAAGAAGACCTGTCGTAAAACAGCGGAACGATATTTTGTTCTAAGGTCTCGTAGAGCGCCCCCGCTTCTACTATATTTTGTTCGTCCACGTTCTCGTATTCTTCCCCTCTACCGATAGCGAAACCGTTCTTGCCGTTAAAAGCTTCGTTCCACCAACCGTCTAAAACGCTAAAATTCAAACATCCGTTCAAACCGGCTTTCATTCCGCTTGTTCCGCTCGCCTCCATCGGTCTTATCGGTGTGTTTAACCACACGTCGCACCCCTTTATCATATAACGAGCGATTACCATATCGTAATCCTCTAAAAATACGACGTGTCGCTCCAGACCGTATTCTCTGACTTTGTGAATTATCGACTGTATGATTTCTTTGCCTGCTATATCATGGGGATGCGCCTTACCGGCTAAAATAATCTGAACGGGCTTGTCGAACTTCTTTAAAATCGAAGCGAGACGCTCCATATCTGAAAAGAGCAAGGTCGCTCGCTTGTAAGTGGCGAACCTTCTAGCGAATCCGATAGTTAAAGCGTCCGGGTCTAAATACTCGTTAATCTTGTTAATTTGGTCGGGCGTTAAGTAGCCGCGCTTTTTCTTCTTCAGATGCTCTCGGGCAAATAAAACAAGACGAACTCTGCGCCTACACTTCTCCCTCCACATCTCTTCGTGAGGGATTGAGTCGATTTTATTCCAAAGTTTTTGATTGTCGATTTCGGATTTCCATTTCGGAGTCAAATACCTGTCGAACAACTCGGAAAATTCCCGGGAAACCCAAGTCATTGTGTGAACCCCGTTTGTTATTGATTTTATCGGCGTCTCGTCTTCGGGAAAACGCCTCCATATTTTGCGCCACATATTTCTGGAAACTTTGCCGTGCAATTTACTAACGCCGTTATGAAAGCTGGTAAGCCTCAAACCCAGAACGGTCATAGAAAAATTCTCATCTGGATTGTGCGGCTCCACTTCCCCCAACTGTAAAAATTCCTCTCTACTTAAACCAAGCTGTTGATAATAATTCTTTAAATAGTTCTCAATTCTCGACGTTTTAAATGCTTCGTTGCCGGCGGGAACTGGAGTGTGGGTAGTGAAAACCGAAGACGCCTTAGTTATCTGCTTGGCGCTTCGGAAATCTAAATCATACTTATTCATATACATACGAGTTCGTTCCAGCAATGCGAATGCGGCGTGCCCCTCGTTAATATGAACCGATTCAGGCTCTATTCCCAAAGCTTCGAGAGCGCGCATACCGCCGATTCCCAAAACTATCTCCTGTTGTATTCTGGTCTCCCTTGTGCCGCCGTAAAGTTGGTCTGTGATGTCTCTATACTCTTCAATTCCGTTTTTATCGATATTTGTATCCAGCAAATAAAGCGTCGTCCTGCCAATAAGAACTTTCCAAACTTGCGCGAAAGCTTTGCCGTATGGCATCTCGGTTTCTATAATAATCGGTTCGCCTTTAGAATCCCTGCAAACGATTAAAGGCAGTGAATAAAAATCGTTGTAAGGATAATATTCGTTCTGCCAACCGTTTTGTGTTAGTCTTTGGCGAAAATATCCTTGCTGATACAACAATCCAACGCCTATAAGCGGCAAGCCAATATCGCTCGAGCTTTTCAAATGGTCGCCAGACAAAACGCCTAAACCGCCGGAGTAGTTCGGGAAGCTCTCGTTAATGCCGTACTCGGCGCTAAAATACGCCACAATCCCTTTGGGCTTGTTCTCTAACGCGTCGAACCAAGTTTCGCTATTAACGTAATTCTGAAATTTGTCGTATATATAATCCAAAAAACTTGTGAAATCGGTTTGCTCGGCTAAATCGTTCAATTTATCAACGCTTAGCCGGTTAATTAATAAAACCGGGTTGTGATTGACTTCCTCCCATAACTTCCTGTCAATTCTAATAAACAACTCTTTAGCTTCGGAATTCCAGCACCACCAATAATTGTAAGCTAATTCTTTTAATTTTTCGATTTTCTGGGGCAATTTCGCCGAGACGATAAAATTGTGAACTGGTTTCATAGCTAAACTCCGGTTTTAAATTTTTAGAAAATAATTTTTGAAAATAAGATTTTATATCGTTAATTCAAAACTATAAATTAATAACTTTCTTAATCATATTCAACTCGTTGCAGAGAAAGAAAGAAATATAGCGCGACTCCCTACCCTATATTTATATATATATGAACAAGTTAATTAAAAGCGTAGATAAGTAAAGGCATATTGTTATATTTGTAGAAGCGGTCTAAATCATTCAATAAAATAGTAAACCTAAATGAGAGCTAACGTTGTCAACATAAGAAAAAACTACGAAGAGGGCTTGACTCGAACAATCGAAAAAATCAAAGAAGGCGGCGCGGCTTTAGTTCCGACCGATACCGTTTACGGCTTAGTAGCGAACTTTTACGATTCAAAAGCTAAAGAAAAAATATATCGTTTGAAAAAAAGACCCTTGAACAAACCTTTAACCGCCATTTGTTCGTCAATATCAACCATTGAAGCAATGTGCGAAGACATTCCAAGCGCTTTTTACGTTCTAGCGGAAACTTATTTACCCGGTCCAATAACCGTCGTGTTAAAGAAAAGCCAAACGGTAAAGAAGATAACAAACGACGGTTTCGATTCTTTAGCCTTTCGAATACCCGATACAAATTTCCTTTACGATTTGACGGTCATATTAAACAGCCCGCTGGCTTCTACTTCCGCTAATATATCCGGCGAAAAGTTTATATATGACTTCGAAGAAGCTAACGAAATTTTAAAAAACAAAGCAGATATAGCGATAAACGACGGCAAAACAAAATACAAAACAGAATCAACGATAATCAGCCTCTTATACCCTAACCCCCAAATCTTAAGAGAAGGAGCGATTTCAAAAAAAGAAATTGAAACCGTTCTACAAACAAGCCTTTTATAAACCTCTTGTTTGTTTAAAGGTTTATTTTTTTTATATTATTAGATTTATTATTTCATTTTAAAAATAATCTTTAATTAATAGAAAATAGTTCTTTAAATGATAGAGGAAGAAATAAAGGTCGTAAATAGAGCAGGGCTTCACACAAGACCCGCGGCGGATTTAGTTAAAACCGCGGCTAGATTCAAATCGGATATAGCTTTAGTAAGAGACGGATTCGCCATAAACGCGAAAAGTATAATCGGAGTAATGACCTTAGCCGCCGAACAAGGCAGTTCATTGACTTTGCGAGTCGAAGGCGAAGACGAAAAAGAAGCCGCAAAAAAAATATCGGAGCTTTTTAAAAACGGATTCAACGAAGAATGAACGAAGAAAACAAAAGTTTAGAAGAAGTCTCTTTAAGTAATTTGAGCGCCAGTTCAAAACAGTCGAAGCAAAAATTCTTCACCGGCATACCCTCGTCTCCGGGTATGGCTCGCGGCAGAGTTTCGGTTATTCAGCCCGAAAAAATCATAATGCAGACCGAGCAAATCGCCGAAGAGAAAATTCCCGATGAAATAAAAAGGCTAGACACGGCGATAAAAGACATTATTCAGGAATTCGTATCCGTCTTAAAAAAAGTCAAAGCAGACTCCAAAAACGTGGCGGCGGTGCTTGAATCCAATCTAATGATTTTGACCGATGCGTCGTTGGTCAACGCTATAAAAAACAGAATAGAAAGCGGCTCGCCCGTAGAAAGCGCCGTTATACAAGAATTCGATTCCCAAAGCCATTACTTAAAAAACGCCAAGGACCAAATATTAAAAGAAAGAGCTATAGAAATCGAACACATAAAAGAAAGACTGCTTTCGTCATTAAGAAACAAGTGCATCTATTACGGCTCGGCAAAAAACGCTATAGTCGTGGCTCAATCTTTGAATCCAACCGACGTCGTTAATTTTAAGGAAGCTGGAGCGTTGGGGTTTATTACCGAAGTTGGCGGTATTTCTTCGCATAGCTCTATTCTCGCGAGAAACTACGAATTGCCAGAGGTTATAGGCGTCAAAGGAGCCGTAAAATCGATTCCCGAAAGAGCTATAGTTATCATCGACGGTTACAACGGCGTGGTTACGGTCAATCCGACTAAACATTCAATTAACGTTTACATAGAAAAGAAAAATCAAGAAAGAGAGCATAAAAAACAACTTGGCAAGCTTGTCAAACTGCCTTCGGTTACCTTAGACGACAAAAAAATCACTCTAAACGCCAATATAGACTTTATGGAAGACGTTCAAGCCGCCATTTTAAACGGAGCCGAAGGCGCGGGACTTGTGCGTTCGGAAAATTTAATAATAGCGAAAAAAGATATACCGGGAGAAGACGAACAAATCAAATGGTACACTTCTATAGCCGATAGAATGTATCCGAACCAAGTTACTATAAGAGCCTTCGACGTCGGCAGCGACAAATACTCCAAGGGAATGCCCAAGCACGAAGACAATCCCGCTCTAGGGTTCCGAGGAATCAGATTCTTGCTCCACAGAACCGATATATTTAAAACGCAAGTAAAAGCGCTTCTCAAAGTTTCAAAGAACAAAAAAATTAGATTGATGTTGCCGATGATAATTAGCTTTCAGGAAATCCATCAATCCTTAGAGCTAATTAAGCAATGCAAAGAAGAGTTGAGGGCGGAAAACGTTTCCTTCGACGAAGACTTACCCGTGGGAATAATGATAGAAACTCCCGCGGCGGCTCTTCTCGCCGACAAATTCGGACAGCTTGTCGATTTCTTCAGCATAGGAACAAACGATTTAACGCAACACACTTTAGCCGTCGATAGAACAAACGAATTCGTTTCGTCGTTTTACGATTCTTTCCATCCCGCAATACTAAATTTGATAAAAATCACGGCGGAGGCGGCAAAGAAAAACAACATTCCCGTATCCGTTTGCGGAGAGCTAGCTGGCCACGCCGCCGCTACCTCCTTATTAATCGGATTGGGAATTAACGAACTAAGCGTTTCCCCTCCCATTCTCCTTGAACTGAAGAAGAGAGTTAGGGAAACAAAAGAAAGCGAATCAATTAAATTAGTCGAAGAACTACTTCAATATACAAGACGCGAAGAAGTCGTCGAACGATTGGAAATCGCCAAATAGACCTTACAACTCATTCAACGGAAACGCGTAACCGACCATCGCGCTCAAAACGCCGTTGCTTACGCTTACGTTCTCTTGAATATTGACTAGACCATAGGTGTAACGCAAATCTAGATATAATTTCCCGCCTAAAGCTCGCATATTAAAATCAGCTCCGACGCAAGCGCCAAAATCCAAAGAATTTATTTGTTTCAACTCTTCGCCGTCAACTTCCGTGTTATCGTTAATCTCCTTTGTCCAAGTCGCTTTTAGATTATACGCTACCGCCGGACCCGCGTAAACTCCGCCCTCAATATCTCTTTTCATTTGAAAAACCGATTTGAACAAAACCGGAACCTCTAAATACCACAAAGACCAAGTTTGAACGTATTCGTCGGCGTCGAATACGGTTCCTTTCATAGACAACAAAACTTCCGGCTGAACCGCGAACTGCTCGCTAAATTTATAAGTAACAAACCCGCCAAAAGCCGCGGTCAGTTTGCTAGACGCGTCGACTACGTTATTGCCGCCCATTGTCATTTTAGCGTCGTCGCCGTTCAAACTAGCCATATTCACTCCCGCCTTTACGCCTATAGTCGGCTGAAGTTTCCTTTGCGCCTTGCCGTCGTAAACAAATAGAATAAATACGCCTAATACAATCAGCGTCAAAATTCTCTTAGCTGTCGCCATTTTTACCTCGCGTTAATTATAAATAAACTTAATAATTAGCCAAATATAACAAAAACGCTGAAAAGTATAAAAACAAAGCTAACGCGACGTGAAATTTGCTTATTTAACAAAATTTCCGTTATTTGTTTTTTTACGTTAACGCGTTAAAAACGAAATTAGCGACGTTCAATATTGTAGTTTAAATATAAAAGGTATAGTTATGTACGACACAGTTAAAAAGAGCGACCCCGAACTTTTCGAAGCTCTATCGAAAGAGTTCAACAGACAAAATCAAAAAATCGAATTAATAGCTAGCGAGAATTTCGCTTCTACGGCTGTTATGCAAACTCAAGGAACTGTTTTAACCAACAAATACGCCGAAGGATACCCGGGCAGAAGATACTACGGCGGCTGCGAATATGTCGATATCGCCGAGAACCTAGCCAGAGACCGAGCGAAGGAAATCTTCGGCGCCGAATACGTAAACGTTCAACCTCACAGCGGCAGTCAAGCGAATATGGCGGTTTACTTCGCTTTCCTAAAACCCGGCGACACTGTTCTAGGTCTCGGGCTTAACCACGGCGGACACTTAACTCACGGTTCTCCAGTTAATTTTTCCGGTAAACTTTTCAATTTCGTGCCTTACGAATTAAATAAAGAAACCGGCAGAATAGACTTCAATCAAGTGGAAGAATTAGCACAAAAACACAAACCAAAAATGATAACCGTCGGCGCTTCGGCTTATCCGAGAGACATCGACTTCAAAAATTTTAGAGAAATCGCCGACAAAATCGACGCCTTCGTTTTCGCCGACATCGCTCACACCGCCGGTATGATAGCTAAGGGTTATATGAACACTCCGCTTCCTCACTGCCACGTCGTAGCGAGCACAACCCATAAAACGCTTCGAGGACCGAGAGGCGGAATGATTATGATTGGCGAGGATTTTCTGAATCCCTTCGGTATAGTCGCCCGTAAATCTGGCAGAACCCGCAGGATGGGCGAAGTGATGGATTCTTGGGTTATGCCGGGCTGCCAAGGCGGACCGCTAATGCACGTAATAGCCGCTAAAGCGGCAGCGTTCGGCGAAATATTAACCGACGAATTCGACCAATACATTCAACAAGTAATAAAAAACGCCCAAGCAATGGCGAAAACGCTACTGGATAAAGACTACAACCTCGTCAGCGGCGGAACGGACAACCACTTAATGCTAATAGATTTACAAAACAAAAACTTAACAGGCAAACAAGCCGAAGAAGCTCTCGATAAAGCCGGCATCACTTGCAACAAAAACGCGGTGCCGTTCGACCCGAAACCGCCGTTAGTAACTTCGGGCATCAGATTAGGAACGCCGGCTATGACCACTAGAGGAATGAAAGAAGACGAAATGAAACAAATAGCGGAATTCATAGATAAAGTAATTATGAACCACGAAAACGAATCGGTAATCGAGGAAGTTAAAAAGGGAGTTTACGAACTCACTTCTCAATTCCCGCTATACCCCGAATTAACTAAATAGAAAAGGAAACCTATTAACAAAAAAGCCCGACGCCGTTATCTTAGCGTCGGGCTTTTTTTATTAAGTCATTCCAAAATTAGAAATCTTTAACTACGTAATAAACAGGTCCTCTGTATCTTTTGCCCTTGGAACCTTTTTCTTTCGGCGGAGGATTATTTGGGTCGATATTTTTATGCGACTTAATATCGATTCTATTTTGGCTAATCCCCTTGGTAACAAAATACTCTTTTAGAGACTGACATCGTCCTTTAGTAAGCTCTTTGTTGAAGCTCTTATTCTCCGGCGTGTCGGGGTAACACTCAATAGTAAACTTAACCGACGGATTCTCTTTGAAAACGTTAATCATATCATCCAAGAAGAAATCGGCTCCGCCTCTCAGCTTCGATTTTCTCAATTCGAAAGTCGGAACCGCTTGCGGAATAGCTAATCCGCGCTTCTGAGGGATTACCAAAAAGTCTTTAGAAAACTCCGCGTATTTGTCGGTGCTTGGAATTTCAAGGTCAAACTCTTGTTCGAAATAATTTTTGTTGTCCGTAAAAACGATTCTATAGGTATTCCCCGGCTTCAAGCCGGTAAGAAAATAATAACCGTTTTGCTCTTTATTCGAACGACCTCGCGTTATAATGTTGCCTGATTGGTCGAGAACCTTATATTTTACCTCAACCGGTTGCTTTGTAACTTTGTTAAAAACGCTGCCCGTCACCGAGACAACCGTTCTCAACTGAGACTGACTCATAGCGACAATGGCGGAGATAAAAATAATAAAAGCGATTAATAACGGAATTTTTTTCATTATTTCCTCCAATATTTATTATTACTTACTTTGTTTCTGTTCAAGAAAACGAACGGTGGAATCGGCGCAGCCAAGTATCAAAATGCTGGCGTCGCTTACTAAATCAACCGACCAAACCTCAACTCCGGCGTTAAAGTCCATTAGATTTTTTCCGGTCATAGCGTCCCACAGCTTTACGCGCTTGTCCAAGCTAGCGCTAACAATGGTTCTGTTGTCGGTAGCGAACGAAACGTCTTGAACCAACTCGTCGTGGGCTTTAATAGTTTGTATCAACTCGCCGCCCGGCATCTTCCAAATTTTTATGTAACCGTCCTTATCCGACGAAGCGAGCAATTTGCTGTCGAAACTATATAAAACCGTAAGCACCGGAGCAGTATGCCCTCTCAAAGTCATTAACTCGTGCTGAGTTCTTAAGTCAGTGGACCAAATCTTTATAGTCGAATCGTCCGAGCAGGAAGCCAAGTATCTGCCGTCGTAACTATAAGCTACGTTATTAGTCGGCTTCGAATGCCCGCGCAAAGTTTTAATCTCCGAGCCTAATTTGTAATCCCACAATTTCACGGTCTGGTCAAAACTAGTGCTAGCGACTAGAGAAGAACCGTCCTGCTGGCTGAAATACACGCCGATAACTTGGTCGGTGTGCCCTTTGAGAACTTCTAGTTCTTCGCCGGTTTGAACGTCCCAAATTCTGACGGTCAAATCGCCGGACGCGCTAGCTAAGTACTTGTCGTCTCCGGAAAACGAAATGTTATTGACTTGACCGAAATGACCTTTCAAGCGCTTCATTTGTTTTCCGTCGGGCAAAGACCAAATTTTAATCGTTTCGTCCAAACTACAAGTGGCTACTTTGCTGTCGTCCTCGTTGACGAAAACTCCTAAAGCCTCGTCGGCGTGACTGCCGATAGTTTTCATTTCATAATTATATTCGCCGCTCTGAGCAAATATTGAAATAAAGCCGGTTAAAAAAACTCCCAGTAGGATTAGAGCAAACTTTTTCATAAAAAACCTCTACTTTATTTATAATATCGAAATTTGATTTATTAACTTCTTTATCAATTTATCAAACATTCCCCTAATTAAGATTATTTAAATTATGAAATTTTCCTTAAAATGAAAACAATATATCAAGAATAATCGAAAATTTCGCCTTTCTCGGCGCTTTATACTAAGGTTTCTCGGAGTAAAACTCACTTCCGACAAAAGAATAACCAATACGGCGCGTCGATATTATTAACGCCGCGACAAAACAACGTTGCCTTTAAGTCGTTGATTTATTATACAATAAATGGCATTATAATCTTTCAAATCTTAACAACCGCCCTGAACTTCTATTACTTTTGTCTCCACTTTTTTCTTTTTGGGAGGTTTCGTTAAAGTTGAGTCGCTTTGTAAATATTCTCGAACCCTTAAACGAAAATCGTAGGTATTGTCTCCAATGTAGCCGGCAGTTCGCGTTTTCGGAGTTTCGTAAATCAATTTTTTAAATCTTTCGAGTCCGCCTTTCAAGATAAAACACTTTTGAGGAATCTCATCGCGAGCTATTACGAAAGCTCTCTTCGCCAGCTCGTCGCCTTCGGAGTAAAAAACGGGCGTCTTGATTAAGCCTTCAAAAAACTTCTCGCTCCGATAGCCGTCCATTCCCTCCACTTTCATATTTACCGCTCCGGGCAAACAGTATTTTTCGTATTCTTCCTTATCTCTCAAATCTATGAAAATAAATTTGTCGTTCTTGTAGTAGATATCGTAAGCTACCCTATCGACCGTAACGTACATACACTCCTTTTCAAAACACTCTTCAAGTTCCTCGCTTCCCATCTCCAGAACGTTTTCTTTCTCGTTAGGAAGTATAAAAACGATTAGTGCTAATATCACGCCGCTAGCGACCGCCAATCTCGGTTTATTGTACTTCGGATGATTAGGCGAATAGCCGTAAGAAACTCTCTTTTCGATTCTATCGGTTATAATAAACGCCGCTATCGCAATTACCGTAAGAAGCAAAGCGAAAAGCTCTCTGGAAAGCCCCAAAGAATCGTAAACGTATATAGCTCCATAGGAAGCCGAGTAATAGAAATCCTTTATTAATGGAAATACTTCGCCGAAAATGAAAATGCCGATGAAGCTACCTAAAATAAAGAACATAGCGTCGGTCTTTCCCGTTGACGCCGCCACAACGCTCGTCCCCGGGCAAAAGCCGCCGAGAATAAAGCCCAAGCCCATAATAGCGCCGCCTACTATTCCCGACCAGAGAAACGTGGGATTAACGTAAACGTAACTTAAGTCTATCCCTCCGAAATAATTTAAAAGGAGCAATCCAATAACAGCCGTAACAGCCGCCGTAAAGAACACTCTCAACACGACGAAATCGTAGCCGTAAAAAACTCCCACCAGCTTCTTTGACGTCGAAAACCCCGCTTGCTCAAGGATATAGCCAAAAGCTATTCCGAGGAAAAAAGCCACTATCAAATTAAATTCCGGTCCGATTACTCCGAAAGGAACTAAAGGTCCCATAACAATTCTTCTTTAATTAGTTATTAAATCCACAATTTTCTAAAGAAATAAGCGAAAATGAATCCAGAGCCAAAAATAGAAAGCATAGCAATAAAACCGGCGGAAGAGAGAATCGCCATACCGCTCAAAGCCGCTCCGCTGGTGCAACCTCTGCCCAATTGCGCTCCGAAACCAAACAGCATTCCGCCGATAATCGCGAATATTATTCTTGCCTTAGAGCCAATTTTCGGTCCGCTCTCTAATTTAAAACCGAGGCGATTTGAATTCGCTCCCGATATAAAGCCCCCCACAAAAACGCCGACCATAAGAAACACAAGCCAAGCTTTTATCGGCGAATCCCCGTACGTTTTTAAATAATCCAAGTAATAAGCGCTGTCCTGCGTATGAGTCGGCGCGACGGCGTTGGCAACGGTAATTACTCCGCTTTTAACGGCTCCGCTAGCCCCCAGTCCTCGTCCTGACAAATAAAACGAAGCTATTACGACCAATCCTAATATAACTCCGGCTAAATACGGGTTCATAAATCTGTTCTTGTCGCTCATAACTTAAGTCTTTATTATTTATAAATTTTATTGCGTTTCTTCTTCGCTCGTAGATTCATTCTCTTCTTTTTCTACGTCTTCTTCAAGCTCTTCGTAACCCGTTATCATAGCTTTCAAATTAGAAGTCAAAGTATGTCCCGTCGTCATCATATACATATGAACAATTACAAAAGCCAGCAGTATAAAAGCGCCCGAAGTATGAAACACAGCTATCGTTTCCAAACTTTCAGTTCCCAGAAAGCACTCCCGCCCCTCTTGAGGAAAACAATAGTACATATAAAACAAACCGGAAATGACCATAACCGGTATGGCGAAAATCTTCAATCCCAAATAAATCAATCTCTGCAGCGGATTGAGCTTGCTCAATTCCGACTTCTTGTATGGATGCGGCTCGTCCTTAAAAATTCCCGAAAGATAGAACTTTATCATATCCCTTAATTTTTCAAAAGTGGGAATATATTGCTTCCAAGCTCCGGTCGTAAAGTGCCAAAAAATAGCGAACGCGATTAAAATCACAAATGCAGTGGCGGCTATATTATGCCATCTAACCGCCGTTTCGTAACCGAAGAAATCGTAACTGCCGTGAATTTCGAAACCGGTCAAAGCCAAGAAAAATATCAAAGCCGCTTGCGACCAATGCCAAATTCGATTGAACTTATCGTAAATGTAAATTTTTCTCATAGTCGAAACCCTAAGATTTTTTTCTTTTGATAGACAGAACGATTCTGATAATAGCGTGAATTAAGACTCCGATTAAAGAAACTAAAATCAAACCCGTTCCCAGAGAACTGACGGCGACGTGATAGTCGCGCCCCGGCATATAAAAGCCTCTCAACTTATCCAATCTCCCGCCTTCTCTCGTGTGGCACTCCTTGCAAGTCAAAGCCTCTTTGGCGGGCGAAACCATATGATTAACGGGCCAATACATTCTAGTGTTAATAAAGGAATACTCTCCCGAATAAGGCAATCCTATATACTCCATTCCTTTCTCAGCCGCTATACTCCACATTTTGCCTATGGGAATATCCTTGCAATCAACCCAAAGCGCTCCTTCGCCGTATTCTTTATCCCACAACTTAGGCTGTAAAAGCGTCTTGTTAACTGGGTCGCAAGGCTGTCTAGTTCTATGAATTTTAACGGGAACGATTTTAGAGTTTCTGTCGCGGTAATTGCCTTTTAAATCGTTAATATCGACGGCGACGCTGCAGGTGTCGAATTTGTCGCCGAACAGATAGTGGTCAGCCGTTCCGTTAAACCAAACATACTCGGGCGTTACGTTCTTCTGCCAAACAAATCTGCCTTTTTTCGCTAGATATACCGTTGCCCCAGAACTATCTACTTCTTTATAATTAGGGTCCATCGTCTTACAAGCTTTTTCCCAATCCCAAAACATCTTCGTGGGATTTACCTTAGCGTAAACCGGTATATGGCAAGTCTGGCAGGCGACTTTAACGCCGTGCTCGTTTAAAACGTCTATTGAGTGCGGCGAAGAGGTATGACAACTTTCGCATTCTAACCTATCGACGTCCATCGAAGAAACCGAATACATCCGACCCTTCATTTGATGTTTATCGGTAAGATGGCATTGAACGCATTCCAAATCGGCGCCGTCCTTGCCCATATGAACGTCCACCTTTCTGTTGGTATTCAACAGCGCGAGCTCCAAATCGCCGTGTTTGACGTTGTTGCCGCCTCCGCCTAAAAAGTGGCACATACCGCAATTTTTCTTCTTGGGCTTGCCTACGCTTTGAGCCGCCGCTGTCAGATTAACGTCCGTAGCGGGCATACCGCCCGTCGCGCTTCCTTTCTTATAATCGCCCGAATTATCGTGGCAAACCAAGCAATCGACATTTTTCGGGTCTTCGAAATCAAAAGTCGTATCCACCCAACCGTAGCCGGCGTGGCACTTATTACATAATTGTTCGTTTCCCGCTATACCTATACAAAAGTTATTAATTATGTTTTTCTTGCCGATATTTACAATGCCTCTGCCCTCGATATATTCTTCTCTCTGCCATTTCCAATGAGCGGTGGACATAATTTCCTTATGCCTTTCCGTATGGCAGGAAATACAAGCCTCGGTTACTTCCCCCGGCTCCTTGAAATCTTTCTGAAGCGCGGCGAGCTTTGAATGATTGACGGAAGGCTCGTAGTCTTTTTCGTAAGATTCTTTTAACTTCTTTAATTTCAGCGTGGTCGGCTCTTCGGAAATATAATATATACTCCAAATAACCGCTCCGATTAAGAATATAATTATAACGTTTTTAAGCATAACGTGAAACTTTATAGTAAAACTTAAAATTTATTTCATTGCTATATTGCTTAAAAGCAATATAGATTTTTTTTCGCAAATAAAAAAATAATTTTCGAAAAACAATGAATGGATATTGACTTTTGGAATTTTTACAATTCCCGCCAATAGTTCTAATCGTATGATTTCCGTCATTTTCGCAGCGTTTTTCAAGGTAGCGGCTATATATATATAATAATCTCTTTCAATCGCCTTCGAGGTCAGCGGAGAGAGTGGGATTCGAACCCACGGAGCCCCGCAAGAGGCTCAACGGTTTTCGAGACCGCCCCGTTCGACCGCTCCGGCATCTCTCCGCTTGCAAAAATAAAAAAAATAAAGCGGTCGGCAAAACAATAAATAAGATAAGTTTTACTCCTATCTCCGTCCTTTAGGGCGGAGAAACAAAGAATCCCCAATTAGTACTGGTAATTAACAACTAATTTACCTCGTTCCGCCCGCTCCCGCGGCGGAACGCATACGGGGAATATCCGCGTCGTTTTTCTTGTGACTTTGCCGCGCGGAGCGAGGCTGTATGAATATTTACTTTGAATTAAATGTCAGCTTTCTTAAATGAGCGTCTTCAATTGAAAGAAGGTTATAACCTCTATTTTTTGTAAGTCCAGATTCTACCATCTTTTTAAATTCTTTTGAAGCTTCTTCAAATTCGCTAACTTTTTTCTCGCTTTTAAGCTTTCCAGATTGCTCTTTAAGAGCCTGTTTTACTTTGTCTGTTATTTTTTTTTGCCATTTTCTTAGATAAATTTTCTTGTTTGAATAAATATAGGGAACTGATTTTTATATACATAATCAGAAAGTAAATCGTAGTAAGATCTTATCAATTTGCTTTGTTCAGGCTGGTTGCTATAATCTTCAATTTCTAAACGCAGCTCTCTCTAATGCTTCAATATTTATAGGCCTAGAATGAGATTTCCATTGATTATTATCGCTTAATTTATCAGCAATTTCCTTCGCTCTCTCCTCTTTTTCCGCCTTTGTTACTTTTTTTCCTTTCTTTTTCTCGTCAGTTCTATGAATCTTCCAATCTTTAAATTTATACTGAACCAACCACTTTTTAAGCAAAGCTATTGTTAGTTCTTTTGCTTGTTCATATACTCTAAGTTCTCCAAGATCCATATCTTTCAAAATTAAAAATTCAGCGTCTGTTAATTCATTATTTTTAGCTTTTTCAAGCATTTCATTAACCTTGTCTAAATAACCAAGAGCCGGTATTAATTTCCCTTCCTTATTTTGAACTTGCGGATATATAGGACCGAGAACTGAATAATAATCCATATATAATTTATCGCCGCTCATACAAAATATTGTTCCGGCGCTATAAGCATAATCAGGCGCTATAAAATGTACTTCTTCGTAATGATTCCTTATTATATTTACGTATCTTTCAACAGCAATAGCGCTTCCACCATTTGTAGTAAGAACTATCAAAATTCTCTTACTATTTTTATCATCCTGAGCTAGTTGTTCAACTATACGTCTTAATTGACTTTCATTTCCATCAATAATTGGGCCGAAATATGAAAGAACGTCTGCGTCAAAATTTTCTTCTATGTTGCCCAACTTCTCAACGAGAAGTTCTTGTACGATAGTATCAACAGCTGGCTTCATTCTTAAACATCAATAGAATATGTTTAATACTCCTTTTATTTCATTTATTAAAAATAACAAATTATTATGTAATAAACAAATATTCCATTTGAAATATAGACGTTCTAACATAATTATATAATGCAAAGCTCGGCAAAATCCCTCTATTGAAGTCGATAATCTTGATAACTCATATTCTTCCGGATTATCTACCAAACCGCTCCTAATTATATCCTATGAATATAAAAAGTGAGCGCGATGAAGTATTTTTCGTCGGTGATACGTTTGGTTTTGTAATGCGTCTGAAACAAACTACCGCACCCACCATATCTTTTATTAATTGTTTTAGTATATTAACCTTGCAATATTTTCATCCTTTGCTTAGCAGACATCCAACGTTTCTACTCTTTTGATATACGACACCACGGAAGTGTTAGACATCTGAAAATTACTGGCTCAACCTCCCCTTCAACTCCTCTTTCACGCGTTTCATATACCATTGAGGAGTGCTCGTAGCGCCGGAAATTCCTATTCTCCCGGCGCCTTTAAACCAGTCGTAGTCGATTTCCGAGATGTCTTCTATAAAGAATACTTTGTCTTTAACGCTCTTGCATACGTTAAACAAGCTTCTTCCGTTTGAGGAATTCCTGCCGGCGACGAATACTATAACGTCGTTTTCCTCGCAGAAATCCTTTAGGTTATCCTCTCGTCCGGAAACGAAATGGCAAATAGTATCCTTCGCTAGAAAATAATCGTCGGTTTTGTCTTTGTAAATCTCTTTGAATTTATTTCTTAAAGCGTCGGCTATTTTTCGAAAAGTGCGTTTGTCCATTGTCGTTTGCGAAAATAAAATTGTTTTTTTGCCGAAATCCACTTTTTCAAGCGCATCTTCAGCCGACCTTACGATAATCGCCTCGCCGTCGCAAACTCCCTGCAAACCGATAACCTCGGCGTGACGCGATTTTCCCAATATGATTATTTGCCAACCTTCGTCGTGTCTCTCTTTTATGCGTCTTTGCAATCGCTTGACGAGAGGGCAAGTTGCGTCAATAATCTCAACGTTCTTTTTCTTGGCTTTCTCATAGGTCGAGGGCGGCTCTCCGTGCGCTCTTATTATTACTTTTCCGCTTGAATTCACTCCGTCTAAACTATCTATCGTCTCGAGTCCCTCGTCTTTCAATCGTTTTGTCTCGTGCGGATTGTGTATAATCTGCCCCAAAACCTTAACGTTGTCGTCGGGATTCTCTTTAACGCTTTCTTCGGCTATCTCTAAAGTTCTTACAACGCCCCAGCAAAAGCCGGCGTTTTCGTCTATGGATATTTGTATATCGCTCATTTTATATTATTTGTTTCACTAGATTAACTATCTTATCGCACTGCTCTTGAATAGTCAAATTTGTCGTGTCGATTTCTACGGCGTCTTCGGCTTTTCTTAGCGGGCTTATTTCTCTCGAGCTATCGTAGCGGTCTCGTTCTATTATCTGCCTTTTTATTTCCTCCACGGAATAATCCATACCCTTTTCTTTTAGCTCCAGCATCCTTCTTCTCGCTCTTTCTTCGGGCGAAGCCAATAAAAATATCTTCAGCTCGGCTTGAGGGAAAACGACCGTGCCGATATCCCTGCCTTCTAAAACGACTCCGCCTTCGGCGCCCATCTCTCTTTGCATCTTAACGAGTTTTTCCCTCACGCAGGAAATCGCGCTAACGGGACTTACGTATTTCGTAACTTCGGGCGAGCGTATTTCCTCGCTAACGTCTTCGTCGTTCAGTAAAGTCAAAAGCCCTCCCGGAGTTCTTCTTAACTCAATGTTAACTTTATCCAAAATCTTGCAGACCGCGTCTTCCTCCAACTTATCGCCGCTCCTTAGCCATGCCAAAGTCGCGGCTCTATACATAGCTCCAGTGTCGATATAAGTGTAATTTAATCTTTCCGCCGTTAACTTTGCGGTCGTGGTTTTACCGGAACTGGCGGGTCCGTCAATAGCGATTTTTATCTTTTTCATTTTAACAAATCAATAATTGTGTTATAAGCTAAATCCACGTCGGAAAAATCCTTAAGCAAAACGTCCGGATTTTCCGCTTCCAAATCCTCATATCTTATTTTTCCCGTAGCGACGCACAAAACGGCTATATTATTGGATTTAGCGCATTCTATATCTCTTAAGGAATCCCCGATTATCAGCGAATTTGACAAATCAAATATTTTTTCGCCCGCCATCTCGTTTCCTCTTTCGACCGCGATTTTTGGCAATTGGTTTCTGTCGCTATTGTCGGAGCCAAACGCGCCGAAAGGAAAATACTTATCCAATCTGAATACTTTCATCTTCAAATAAGCGTTGTCCCTGAAATTCCCCGTTAACAAGGCTAATTGGATATCCTCTTTTTCGCTTAAACGCTCAATTAACTGCCTAATCCCGGGGAGTAAAACAATTTTGTCTTCTCTGCAATGTCTTTTGAATTCCTTCAACAGTAGCTCCCAAACTTGAGGCAATCTATTGTCTAATTCGCTTCTCGGCGTCCCTACGTAATCAGCTATCTCATATAGTATTTGCAAGTCGGTCATACCTGAAAAATCCGGCAAATTTTCAAAGGAAGGCATTTTGCCGAATATATCCCGAATTACCGAGGAAAAAACTTCTCTGGAGTTATACTTCTTATACCGCAGAATTGTGCCGTCTATATCAAATAAAACCAAGTGTTTCATAAGGCTAATATAATTTCGTTAATAATAACTATCCCAAAAACTCTCCCCTTCTAAAAAAAGCTAACAAAGTGGGGCTAATCGAACTTTCGCCCATAGTCCCTATCGGCAACTATGTCTTTTACAAACTCCGCTGTCATAATTATTTGAAACTGATAAGTTAGAGATATAGCGCTATTTTCGCTATTATTATACAGACGGCTTTTATAAGTATATATCAAAGGGTAATTTCTTCGTTTTAAAAGTATTCAAACGCCGCTATGTTAGAAGGGAACTTCATTCTCGTCTGTGGAATCGTCCCGCTCTACATTGTATTCGCTTTCTTTGTCGCTAACGGAATCGCCGGAGCTAGAATTGCGTCCGCCCAATAAGATTAAGTTCAAAGCTCTCACTTCCGTAACGTATCGCGTAATATTGTCTTTATCCTCGTAATTTCTCGTTTGCAACCTGCCTTCAATGTAAACTTGACTGCCCTTATTCAAATACTTTTCGGCTATTTCGGCTAGTCTATCCCATAAAACAATCCTATGCCATTCGGTTGTTTCTCTCCATTCGCCGGAATTATCTTTATACCGCCGGCTCGTAGCAATACTTATATTCGTTACGCTGTGTCCCTGAGGAGTTTTTCTTACTTCGGGATCGCGTCCCAAATTGCCGATTAACATTACTCTGTTTAAAGACCTTGCCATAATCGCTCCTATTATTATCCCAATTAAAAATTCAAGATAGCAAAATTACCTTATAAATCAAAAGTTTAATAAAAAAAAATACCAATAATTCGCGGTTATATCAAAAATCAGTTAATAAAAGCAAAGCTGAAAGCCGCATCCAAAATAAGAATCCAACTCGTCGTAGAACATTCCGTGAACGTTTATACCGTCGTAATAATAGCATCCTAAAAACACGGCGACGCGCTCGGAAGTTTTTAATTTTAACCCCGCTTGAAGCGCGCCTTGCCCAACGCTTTCCGAACCGTAAAATTTATAATCGCAACCGACTGAAAAGTCGATATACTTATATAACTTAATTTCGTAATCCGCCCCAAATTGGGGAACTATTTTATCTACGTTGTCGGGGATAGTTGAAAAGATGAAACTTCCGCCCAGGTACACTCTTAATCCATCTTTTTCGGCGGCGAGAATCAAATCGAAGAACTCTCGACTATAAGTGAACGGCGCTTTCTCAAATATTCCTTCATCAGACAAACCGTCAACCAAATGCGAGGAAATATGAGCGAGTCTAACCCGGCAAGACAATCTATATTCCGCCAAATCATAAATAAAAGAAGAATTGACGCCGAAAAAATAATCGGAAGTTTCTACGGGAAATTTAAATTTACCCTCCGACCTAAGTCTGGTATAGGTGAAAAAATCCGTTCCTACGGCGGCTTTGAAATGTTCGGTTACGTTAAATCGCGCAAAGTCGATTGAAGTCCCTATATCAAGCCTCAATTTCTCCTCGCCGCCTTGGTGTATAGCCCCTACTCGAGGTTCAAAGACGTTGGCGGTAAGCGGCTTAAAAAGCGCTCCATCGAAACACAGAGCCTTAAAATTCGTTAAAATTAGAATAGAAAAAAACAGCGCGATAACGCGAGCGTTCGAACGAGAACCACCGTAAAACTCCGCCGTCCTTTTGTCTGCCGTTTTCAATGCAAAGGCTCTATTTATTTTTCAGATACGGATGCGTTCCTTGTAAAAAGCTCTCGGCTTCCTCGACGTCCTCTTTACTGCCGATTATCACGGGCGTTCTTTCGTGAACGTTTTTAGGGACGACATCCAGAGTGTTTCGCCTACCGTCGCTCGATTTCCCGCCCGCTTGTTCCGCTAACATCGCCATTGGATTCGCTTCGTACATAAGCCTCAATTTGCCTTGCGGCTTGCTTGAATCGGCGGGATAAAGAAAAATGCCGCCCTTAAGCAAAGTCCTGTGGAAATCAGCGACAAAAGAACCGATATAACGCATTGAATAAGGCCTCTTTTTGTCTTCGGAAGGCGTTTTCAAGTAATCAATATAAGCTTTCAAATTATCGTCCCACTTGTGATAATACCCTTCGTTCAAGCTATAATACTTACCCCGTTTTGGTATTTGAACGTTTTCTTTCGTCAGTAAAAACTCGCCTACGGTCGGGTCGAAAGTAAATACGTGAACTCCGTGTCCGGTCGTGTAAACCATAGTCGTGCTCGACCCGTAGAGAGCGTATCCAGCCGCAACTTGTTTATATCCCGATTGCAAAACGTCCGATATCTTTGGCGGTCCTTCGGAATCGGGATCCACTCTCTTGTAAAGCGAAAATATCGTCCCTATGGTAGCGTTTACGTCTATATTCGAAGAGCCGTCAAGCGGGTCGTAAAGCAAAACGTATTTGCCTTTCTCTTGGGTGTCGTTCTCGGTTATGATTGTAACTTCCGTGTCTTCTTCCGAAGCTATCGCGCAGATATGCCCTCTTTTGAGCATAGCCCGCTTGATTACTTCGTTGGAATAAGAATCAAGCTTTTGAACCTGCTCGCCGTGAACGTTAGTGTCTTCGGTCATTCCTAAAATATCGCTCAAGCCCGCTCTTCTTACGTCCCTCGATATGATTCTTATAGCTAAAGTCAAATCGTTGATTAAGGACGTAAAATCTCCCGAAGCCTCGGGATGCAAAGCTTCCTCTCTGGAAATATGTTGAGGAATAGTCGTTACTTTAGACAGTGTGTGCGGCATAATTTTACTCTCTTTTTACTAACAGAATAACAATTTGTTTATTTCTCCCTTTACGCGAATCTCGCGTTTATTAATAATATATGAAATACAATTTAATACTTACAACCAATCCTTGTTAATAACTATTAACCTATAATTCAAATTTAACAAATTATTATCTTTTTTCTATAACGTATTCAACGAAACGGCGACAAATTTTTCTTCAAACATCGTTAAGAATCTCTTAAGACTTTCGATTAATAAACGACAAAATATCCTATAGCCTTCGATTATGCAATCTATTTAATACGAGCGTATTATAGTAACAAAAAAATCCTACGTAGTTTTACTTGTTTTAATCATTCGGTTGTAATCTTACTCAAAAATTTATTATCTTAGATGATTGATTAATTTTCTTACGAAAGATATAAATGAAGAAAAGCGACCCAATAGGAGTTTTTGACTCGGGAATAGGCGGCTTGAGCGCCTTGAAGCAGTTCGTAAGGTTTCTGCCTTACGAAAGATACGTCTATTTGGGCGACACTGCGCGCGTTCCTTACGGCAACAAATCGGAAACGACCGTTAAAAAATACGCTAAAGAATGCGTCGATTTTCTACTGGATAAAAAAGTAAAGCTGATAACAGCGGCTTGCAACACTGTCTCCTCTGTAGCTTTGGACGCCGTCAAAGAAGCGACCGATTTGCCTATTATCGATATGATTTCGCCCGTCGCCGGCGCCGCTCTAAGAGCTTCTCAGAACGGGAATATCGGCGTAATAGGAACCAGAGCCACTATAAAAAGCGGCTCTTACAAAAAAGCCATCGAAAATTTCTCGCAAGACAAAAAAACGACTGTTTTCTCGAAAGAATGCCCGCTTTTCGTTCCGCTGGTCGAGGAAGGCTACACAAATCATCGAGCTTCAAAAATAATCGCCGAAGAGTATTTACAGACTTTTAAAGATAAAGACATCGACGCCCTAGCTCTCGGATGCACCCATTACCCCTTGCTGAAACCTTTACTTTCGGATTTATTGCCCGGCGTCGAGCTTATTGATTCCGGCGAGCACGCCGCCGTTCAAGCGGTAAAGCTTCTCGCCGATAACAAATTATTAGCCGAAGAATCGAACAAATTCCGCAAAAAACCGGAAATAGATTTTTACTTTACCGATTTGCCGACGACTTTCGGAGCTTTAGCGGAAAGATTTTTAGGTTTCCCTGTTGATTCGCCGAGACTGATAAATTTATAAATACGGAGAGCAAAATGGAAGAAACGCTTAGAGAAATGGAAAATATGATTGAAGAGCTAACTAACGAGTTAGCTGAAAACTTCTATCAAACCTGCCAAACTCTCGCTAATATCACGTCGATTTACGACGTATATTACGAAGGCAGCCATACTCGATTCGTATCGCAAAAATCGGCGCAAGTAGCCGAGTCTCTCGGTATGACGGACACGGAAATCTATGAAATCAAAATCGCCGGCTTGATTCACGATATTGGCAAAATTGGTATGGAAGACGAAATACTCGGCAAATTCACGTCGCAAATGACCGGCAACGAATACCAAAAATACGTTATGCATCCGCAAATCGGTATGAAACTAATATCAAATCATCCCGGCTTCGACAACATCGGCAAAATAATCCTCCAGCATCACGAACGAATAGACGGCTCGGGATTTCCGCAACATTTAGAGGGCAAAGACATCAATCCGCAAGCCGCCATAATTTCTCTGATTGATTCTTATCACAACGCCGTGTTCAAAAAACATAAACCGGGAAAACCCTCTCCCAAATACACTTCCGCTTTGCAATATTTAGATTCATCGCAAAACAGGTTCAGCTCGACAATGAACTATATACATCAAAAATCCGGCATATTGTTCGACAAAACAGTAGTCGAAGCTTTCACCGACATAATCGAAGCCGAAAGAAAAGTAATGGGCGAAAAAACTGTTAGGAGACTGCCGATAAACAAGCTGAAACCCGGAATGATAATCGCCGAAGACATATCCACAAATTACGGATTAGTCTTATGTTACAGCGGCGAAGAAGTAACCGAAGACACGATTAAGTCATTAAGAAAAACCGCCAGATGGCACGAAATACCGCCAAAGATACTTGTTATCACTTAATTTTAGAACCACAATGCCACAAAAGATTAAAGATATAATTAAGAAAAAGGGATACCCCGAAGTAATATTAATATTCGGTCAAGAAGACTTCTTAATCGATAAAGCGGCGGATTATCTAATAAATTCCCTAATTGAATCCGGCGAAACCGATAGAAACGATATAGACGTTTTCGACGGAGCGGAAGCAGACATAAACGCTATTGTTTCCAGTTGCGGCTCTTTTCCGTTCGTATCCAAAAGACGCGCCGCAATAGTCAATAACTTCGACAAACTTTACCCAAGAAAAGTTTCGAAAAAAGCAAAAGAGAAGTCGCCCTTCGCAAAATATCTAAAATCGCCTCAACCGACGACGACGCTAATTTTGAAGAAAGCTAGAAGTACTATTAAAGATTCGCACAGAAAAAAATCCGGTTTTAAAAAGGCGGTCAACAGCGCCGACTTTCCGTATAAAGATATCATCGAAAAATACGAATGGATTGAGTATCCGAGAATTTACGAAAACCAGTTCCCCGCTTGGACTATCAAAACTTTCGAGTCAAAAGGTAAAACGATAGAAAAAGAAGCGGCGGAAATTCTTGTGTCTAACGTAAATCCTAATCTCAGAGAGCTTAACAACGAAATCGAAAAAATTCTTCTCTACGTCGAAGACAAAAAGAACGTTGTCAGCGAAGACGTATTGTTTATCACAGGCTCGAAGCGTGAATTCAACGTCTTTGAATTGCAGCGAGCGGTCGGTTCGCGCAATCTCGCCTCCGCTCTTTCGATACTCGAAAATATACTATCAGCCGATAGAAAAGAAATCCTGATATTAACGACTCTGATTAATTACTTTTCCGTTTTGTTAAAACTTGTCGAGGCGGCTGGCAAGGCTAGCAATAGATTTGAGCTTGCTAAGATAATCGGCGTTCCCCCGTTTTTCGTCCAAGAATACTTAAACGCTTTGAAAATATACACTCCAAAAGAAATCGAAAACGCGTTTTCAGCTCTGACCGAAGCGGATTACTCTTTAAAAACTTCCTCCGCCGACCGTTTTTACGTTATGGAAAATATGTTAATCAAGATTATCGAACGATGAAAATCAGAAAGGACTACACAAAATACTCGATAATGATTGTTGACGACAACGAACTGTTTCGCGAATACATTAAACGAATAATAATACAAAATTTCAAATCAAAGGTCGTCGAAGCGCGACACCCCAAAGAAGCGTTCGAAATTCTCGGAAAAGAGGAGCCTTCCCTTATAATCTTAGATTTAGAAATGCCGTATATGGACGGCTATACTTTTTTGCAAGAAATAAGGAAAATAGACGAATTCAAAAACACGCCGGTTATTATTAGCTCCGTGCTAAGCGCTCGGGAACTGTTAGCCAACCTCGTTAAAATTGGTATTAGCGACTATATGGTCAAATCCATTCGTAAAGAAGACGCTACTAAGAAAATCGCCAACGTCTTAAATAAATTAGATTAGCTTTTTCTTTAACTCTTCTATATCGCTTGTCGGTTCTTCGCAAGAGAAGTTAGAACATACGTAAACCTTTGCCGCCCCGTCGTCCGATTTCATATCCGCTACGTAAGGAGCCAATTCCTCAAGCTCTTTGGAGTTGTCGTTGTTTTTATAAAGCAACGCTTTGTATGGCGCGTAGCTTTGTCTAACAACGTCGAGCATTTGCCGCGCTTTGCCGTCTTTCCCTTCGACCGCCACTATTTCCCAAGTTTTGAAAATTGAAAATCCAAGCGCCGATAGCAAATAAGAATAAGCCGAAGGACGCGCCTCTACTTGATTCGAAAAATACTTGAATAACTCGTTCGCTTTTTCTTCATAATCAGTCTCGCTTGTCAGTCTAGCCAAGCGTAAAAGATTCATAGCCATAACGGAATTGCCGGAAGGAACAGCCCCGTCGTAAGCCTCTTTTTTCCTAGCTATTAGTTTCTCGCCGAAATCAGGCGTGGAATAAAAACCGCCGTATTCGTCCCAAAAATGCCTAAGCGCGACGACGGTAAGCTCTATAGCTCTTCTTAAATATTTTGGCTTTAAGCTCGCTTCGTAAAGCTCCAAAGCTCCCCATATCAAATAAGCGTAGTCGTCTATTAATCCGTTGACTCCCGCTTCTCCGTCTTTGTATCTATGCGACAGCTTCCCGTCATCGTATATCATCGCCCTCTCGATAAAATTAAACGCTCTTTCGGCGGCTTCAATATACTTATCGACGCCGAGAGACGCGCCTGCAAAAGCCAAAGCGGCTATAGCTAATCCGTTCCAATCCGTCAAAATCTTATCGTCGAGAAACGGTTGCTCTCTTTTCTCTCTTACTTCAAATAACTTCTTCTTAGCTCTCTCAATTCTTTCTTCTAATTCGTTTTTAGTCAAACCGTATTTATTAGCTAATTCTTCGTCGATTTCATTTCTAAACAAAACATTCTCGTTGTCTTTTATCTCGGTTCTCTCTTGAACTACGTTTCCTTCCCGCTTGAGATTATATACGTCGGCGAACAAATCGAAATCGTCGTCTAATATTCGCTTAGCTTCATCGTAAGTCCAGAGGTAAAACTTGCCTTCCTCGCCCTCGCTGTCGGCGTCTTCGGCGGAATAAAACGCTCCTTCGGGAGACGCCAATTTTGACAAAACGTAATCTATTGTTCGTTCGGCTGTTAACTTGAAGTCCCGCTCGCCGCTAGCTAAATATGCTTCCGAATAAAGCCAAATCAGCATAGCTTGGTCGTAAAGCATTTTCTCGAAATGAGGGATTTTCCAGCGTCTGTCGGTGGAATATCTATGGAAACCGAAACCGATATGGTCGAATATTCCCCCTCTTTGCATTTCCTTCAGCGACTTGACTACTATTTCCTTAGCTTTCTCGTCGGCGTATTGGCTATAATATCTCAATAGAAAAGCGTAGTTATGAGGCGAAGGGAATTTCGGACTATCTCCAAACCCTCCGAACTCTTCGTCGGAAGTAGAAACGAAACTCTCGCAAGCTCTTTTTATAACGTCCTCGTCCAGTCCGTCGCCGCCGGCTTCCACTAATCCGCTTTTTATCCTTTCGGCTAAACCGTCGGCGGAAATAGAAACGTCTTCTCTTTTGCCGTTCCAAAGCTCGGCAACTCTTGTAATTAAATCTTTCATACCGATTCTTCCGAAGACGCTTTCTTTTGGGAAGTAAGTTCCGGCGAAAAATGGCTTTTTGTCCGGCGTCATTATTACCGTCAGGGGCCAGCCGCCGGCGCCGGTTAATGCTTGGCAAACGTCCATATATACCGAATCTATATCGGGTCGCTCTTCTCTATCGACTTTGATATTAACGAACGTCTTATTCATCATTTCGGCTACTTCTTCGTCCTCGAAGGATTCACGCGCCATTACGTGGCACCAATGACAAGTCGAGTAACCTACCGATAAAAAAACGGGTTTATCTTCTTCCTTCGCTTTCTCGAAAGCCTCCTCCCCCCAAGGATACCAATCGACGGGATTGTAAGCGTGTTGCAACAAATAGGGATTTTTTTCGTTTGCTAATCTATTAGATTTATTAGTTAGATTCATTAATAGCTCCGTTGTATATTTTAGATTAAAAAGTTATCTTGTAGAAGAAGGAATGAATAAATTATTATAATTAAATAGTAGATTAACGCTAATGAAAAAAACAGGCTTATATTTGGCTCTACTTTTTTTAGCTTTTAACTTATCTCGTTCGGCGACGGATTCTATTCCCGGCATTGGAAAGGTAACTCCAAACTTCGACTCTACTTTCCAAAGAGGCGTTTACGTTCCCGAGGATATGTTCGACTGTTTCGTAGAAATTGACAAATTATTGCCAAGAGATGTCAGAGACAGCGTTTATAATCTAGATTACGGTAAAATCTACGGCAAATACGGCAGATTAACTCAATGGATTTATATAAATTGGGGCTTAGCCGACAGTTCCAGAATCTATAACTTTTTTGAAAAATACGGTTTCACAAATCCATCAACAATAGCTCACGGTATTTTTGAATCGTATTGGAAATACAAACATAGCGAGCCAATAAGAATAGAAATAAAACCCGACGCTTACGTAATCGACAAAAACTTGCATTTAAAGGAAGCCGAGGAATTCGTATTCCCGGAGAAAAGACCTAATCCCAAAGGAACGATTGTCCCGACCGATTCCACGCCGCAGTTTATATTTATGGGCAGACATTTTACTCTGATTGACTCTCTTTACGACCCAATAATTAATATGATAAAAGAAAACGGACTCCAACCCTCCGACAGCTTGTGGTATATTTGGTGGCCCAGAATCGCAAAATTCGGCGAGGGAATCGACAGTTTGCCGAGTTTTATTAACAAAGAGGAGTTCGACGAAAAATTCTCGCCAGAAGACAGCTACAACGCGGACTTTATACTAATACTCCAAGATTCTAAGAAATATAAAATTAAGGGCGTCATTCGGGAAAATAAATTCAACGAAGAATTTAAAAACTACGTCAAAAACAAAAAACACTTAGGCATATATCTCATAAGAAAAAGAGAAGTAGCGAGATTTGAATTTTAGTCGATAAGATAAACTATATACTTTATATCTCCTTCCCAAATTATAATTTGGGAAGGAGAAATTCGCGCTAAGGAGCAAGTCCCAAATTTGAATTTGGGACTTAGAAAAACTATTTAGCTGATGGTCGATAGTATTAATTAACAATTTTAAAAAAATATTCATTTTCCCCTTGAAACTGTAAGTTTTTTTATTATATTGCTTTAACTAAGAACTATAAAAACTGTTATGTAACATAATTTGGAGAGACAATTTAAAGCTTTATGGATCCCTCGCTTACGACGGCGATAATCCTAATCGCTTTTTTCATCGCTTTATCTTCCGCCGCAATATCTTCGATATCGCAAGAAGACATCTCGGAGCTATTCGCTAGCGACGATTTAACCTATAAGAAAATTCGACACATAAAAATCCATTTCGAAGAATCCAACGAAGCCTTTTTCATCTTAGAAATCTTTCTTTATCTAATAGCTTCTTCTTTACTTACTTTTCATTTGGTCAATTTTTACGATAGCTTTCTTATTATAGTAGCTTGGCTGATTGGCTTTTTTATAGCGGTTTTATTCGCGAGAGCCGTTCTTTGGGGACTGGGGGTAAAGTATTCAGCCGGACTAACGAAAAAATTCCCAGCCGTTTTGGTTTTCATACACAGTTTTAGCTACCCCTGCGCTTCTTTTTTGAATTACATTGTCGAGAAAATAAGCGGCAGAGGACAAGAAGAAGCGTCGAGAGAGGAGTTGAGCGCTTTATTCGAAACGGCGCACGAAGAAGGTTCGATAGAAACCGACGAATACAGAATATTGAAGAACATAATACACTTCAGCGAAGTGCTCGTTTCGGACGTAATGACGCCGAGGACGGTTGTATTCAATTGCCGCGCCGACCAGACTGTCGGCGAAATAGCCGGTTTGCAGGAACTGCAAATGTATTCGAGATTTCCCGTATGGGAAGGCGAGTCGCTGGACGACGGCGTTATTGGCTACATTATGACCAAAGACGTATTGCACGCCGCCCTTAACGGACAGAATTCTAAAGAATTAAGAAGTCTCGTTCGAGAAGCGTATATAATACCCGAAAACGCCGGGCTGGACAAAGCTTTAGAGCAATTTCTATTGAGACGACAACATTTGAGCATAGTCGTGGACGAATACGGCGGATTTGAGGGCTTGCTGACAATGGAAGACGTTTTGGAAACGATTCTCGGAGTTGAGATTGTGGACGAAGCCGATAGAATAGTTGACTTAAGAGAAGCCGCAAAGAAAAAACGCGACAAAAGAATCGCTAATCTTAGCGCGGACGATAAATCATAAAATTCTTTGGATTTTCGGAAAAAAGCGCGCAATTTTGTAATTCTAGATTCGGGGCGTAGCGCAGGACGGTTAGCGCGTCTGGTTTGGGACCAGAAGGTCGTAGGTTCAAATCCTATCGCCCCGACTAAAGCCGATTTCAATTTCCAAAAATGCTTCAGCGCAACTTTTGCCTCTCAATAAAAAAAATCGTGAAACGTAAGTTATTAGATAGGAACGTTAATTTTTCAACTTATAACGGGTGAAGGAATCAGATTATGGAATTTAAGGACTACTATAAAATACTGGGAGTTAGCAAAAACGCGAGCCAAGACGAAATAAAAAAGGCTTATAGGAAGCTCGCTCTTAAATATCATCCCGATAAAAATAAAGGCAATCCCGAAGCTGAAAATAAATTCAAAGAAATTAGCGAAGCTTACGAAGTATTAAAAGACCCAGAAAAACGCAAAAAATACGACAATCTCGGTTCGTCGTATTCGCAACATAGGCAAACCGGCGGCGGAGCGGGCGATTTCAATTGGGAAGATTGGTTCGGCGGTCAGCGACGAGGCGGCGGAAGGCAATCCGCCAGAGGATATTCCAATTTCGGCGAATTCTTCGAAGGCGGCGGCGGGCTTTCCGACTTCTTCGATAAGATTTTCGGTCAAGGCTACGGCGGCGGACGAACAACTCGCGGATTTAAAGCGAGGAAGGGAGACAACTACCAAGCGAACTTGGAAATAACGCTCGAAGAAGCCTTCAGAGGCAAAAAACATCAACTTTACGCCAACGGGCAAAAAATAGAAGTGGCTACAAAGCCCGGCATTCGCGACGGACGTCAACTAAAAATCAGCGGCAAAGGCGGTCCCGGCAGAAACGGCGGACCGGACGGCGATTTATTAATAAACGTTCGAGTAAAACCGCACCCAAAAGTTAAAAGAGACGGCGACGACCTTTACATCGACGCCGACATAGATTTATTCAAAGCGCTGCTCGGCGGCAAAGTGAAACTCAACACGTTTAACGGCTCAGTGCAATTAAAAATCCCGCCCGGAACTCAACCCGGAAAAACATTGAAACTAAGCGGACAAGGAATGCCTAACTACAACAACCCAAGCCAAAAAGGCGATTTATACATAAAAATAAACGTCAAAATACCGACCGACCTATCCGAAAAAGAAAAGGAATTGGTAAAAGAGCTAAAGAAAGAGCGCCAATCGAAATAAATTCAATTTTCAGCGCGGCTTTAATAAACACGCTTCAACAGCTTCTCGCAAACGTTAAATACTTGTTCCGACTCTATTAATTTCATACAACCGAAATGCCCCTTCGGGCATTCGCTTTTTCCGATATGAGTGCAAGGTCTGCAGGAAAGCTCTCTCTCGACTATCTCGTTTTCCACTCTGAAAGGATAAAAACCGAACTCTTTAACGGTAGAGCCTAAAATTTCGACGACGGGGACCTTTCTGGCGGCGGCTATATGTGCCGCGGCGGTGTCGTTCGTTACGATTAAATGGCATCTATCTATAGCTCGCGCCGTTTTTATTAACGAATTGGATTCGGATACGTCTTCGGCGATATTATCGCTTAATCCCTTAACTTCGTCGGTAATGGATTTATCTTTTACGCCGCCGATTAAGGTAATATCGGCGTCGAAGCGTTCGGTCAACGTATCGGCTAACTCGGCGAACTTTTCCGTTCCCCACCTCTTTGTCTTATGATAAGCGTTGGGAGCTATAGCTATCTTCAACTTATCGCCGATTGTTTTCTTTCCGTGAAAAGGCGGGTAAGCTCCGCTATTCTTTTCCTCCGGCAGCCAAAACTCCAGTCCCAAGCCGTCGTCCTCAATTCCTAATCTATTAGCCGCTAATAAGTTCAGCAGCGGAACCGGCAGCGGATTTTTTATTAACGGTCTTTTCAAATAAACGAGCGAGAGTTTATGCAATCGCCTCTTGCTTACTAATAAATACAAATCTGAAAGCCCGCTTCGGAAAATCTTCGACCTTAAATTCCTTTGCAAATCAATAACGCAATCGTATTTGCCGTCGGGGAGCGACTTCTTAATTTCATTTTTCAAATCGACGACTTTGTCTATCTTAACGGATTTGTCGTATAGTTCGATTTTATCCACTCTCGGATTATTCTCATATAACTCCGCGAAACGCTTATCCAAAGCGAAAGACAACCGAGCTTGGGGATACTTGTGTTTCGCTTGCCTAACCAGCGAGGAGGTTAATAATATATCCCCGATAGAACTGAACCGAATTATCAGCAGATTTTTTACTTCTTCGTTTTCTAATTTCGACATAAAAGTTAAAAAATTTTTCGCAAAATGATAAAAAGTTGCTTAATTTGCTCATAGCGAAAATAAACATTTTACAAATAAGGATATAATAAAGTATGAACTTCGCTATTGAACGGAAAGACAGTTTAGTGATATTTACGCTAAAAAGCCGAAATCTCGACTCTGAGATTTCCTCGCAGCTAAAAGCCGAATTGCTAATAGTATGTCAACCGAACATCAAAGGCTTGATATTCGATTTAGCCGAAGTCGAATACGTAGATTCGAGCGGACTAAGCGCTTTGCTCTTAGCTGACAGGCAATTAAGAGATTACGACGTGCAAATCACGCTCGTCGGCGCTTCAGACTCCGTAAAATCGCTTTTGGATATCTCCCGTTTAAGCGAATTATTCCAATTCCAAAATACCGTTGAAGACGCCATAAACAGCTACAAAGAATAAAGCCCCAAACACTCCCTATAGAGATGTCTCAAAACTTAATTATATCGAATTTCGAACCCTTCGGGTAAACCCGAAGGTTTACATAAACACCTGACTAGCGCGTGATTCCAAAGAAACGTCAACCTCAAGGTTTACCTTGAGGGGAAACAAAATCCTACTTATGAGACAGCCTCGATGTAAACGGTTTGTATATATCCATTTTTCCTCCTTGTAAAACTCCGATTTTGTAAGG
>CAZDXB010000015.1:0-42727 GCA_964509335.1 uncultured Hyphomicrobiales bacterium
TCCCAAACCCTTCCCTTTATCAAAGGGAAGGGCTTGAAAAACGGCTTCTACTCTTGTATTTACGCCAATATCTTGCTCCCTCCCTTTACTAAAGGGAGGGCTGGGGAGGGTTTCTCCTCGTTCCGCACGCTCTGCGGCAATTTCACCTCTCCCTAGCCCTCTCCGCAAGCGGAGAGGGATTCAACAATTATCTAATTCCCAAATTCCAGTTTGGGAATTAAATTACAACTATTTGAGATTTAACATCTTAGTCCTCTCCCCGATTTCGGGGAGAGTTAGAGAGGGGTAAATAATTATAGCTAACCAGACGCGCCACACCTCGCAAGCGTAGCGCATCTTAAAACAAATATACGCCCCCTCCCTTTACTAAAGGGAGGGCTGGGGAGGGTTCCCAACTCACCTCAACATTACGCATTTACCGATTGCGGCGGACGCGCCCGCTTTCAGTTTGTAAAAATACGTTCCTTCGGGCAAACCGCTTCCGTCAAAAATCGCTTCGCGTTCTCCGACCGGTAATTTTTCGTTTATTATAGTCCCGACTTTTTCGCCGTATATATTATAAACTTCGAGCTTTACTTCGCTTGGTTTGGAAAGATAAAATCTTATCTTTGTTTCAGACGCGAAAGGATTCGGACTGTTCCCTAAAAGTTCAATCGGCGACGCTTCGCCCGACATTGCCTCGTCTTCTACTTCGCTACGCTCGCCGACAAGCTCCCGCATGGCTTGCATCTTATAATTTCTATCGGGGTTAGTATAATCGTCGGTTAATCCCCAGCAACCGTATCTGTTATATCCGCTAGCGAGAGTGAATTGCAAAGCCAAACCGCCCCCAATATCGAACCATCCCTCTGCGAAATTCATTTTCATAATATCCTTCATCGCCTCGGTTCTTTGTGCCATAATTTGATTATCCAAGTTGTCTAATTCGCCGCCGCTCGGCAAACCCGGACCGCCTTCGTATGAAGTGCAGCCGCCGGGAAGCTCCCATTCCTCCGCCTTATTTATATGATGTAGCCTATAAGTGTTCTTCGAAGAATCGTTAATCTGACCGTTAATCTCCTCGACCATTCCCTGATTGATTTCCTCAACCGCGCCGCCGGGATTCGTCGAGCCAAAATAAAGCGCGGAACTCAAAGCGTATATGTAATTCTTAGGCGGTCCGAACGTATTATTTATATATTCCAAATGATAATCGCTTCTGCCCGCGAAAGCGTGCTGTCCGGCGCAAATAACTCTTATTCTGTCGTTTATAGCGTCCTCGCCGAATACTTGCGCGAATAAACCGGAAAGCTCGACGGTTCTGCGCGCGTAATTCTCGTTGAATCCGATGCCGTAATCCTCCGCTTGCGCTTGATTGTAAGGACCGTGCCTGTTCCAAGCGGGCGCCCATACCTCATTGCTGTTCTCGACATAAATATTGATGCCCGGATTTAGCTCGTCTTTAAGCTTCTCCGCCAGCTTCAACACGTAATTCGAATCGCAGGACATATGAATATTAATCCAAATATCTCTGTTAAGTATATTCGCCAGCATGATAATGTATTCCCAACACCAGCCGTCCCTTTTGCCGTTCATATTAGCCATAGAAAGCTGCGAAGCGTCTTTCGGCGTTTTTCTTTCGCTCCATTCGGTCTTTTCGGGATATTCCGGCTCGCCTCCCCAAATATTTTGAACGCCGTAAAACCTATAGCAAGCGAAATTCGCCGCCTTGCAAAGCTCTATATATTCGTCGGTAAAGACTTTGTCCGTATTTAAGTCGTATCCGGGGCGCGTAACTTTAATTTCCGTTACCCCCGTTCCCGAATCGCTTTCAGGCGCTCTTTTCGTATTCGTAAATCTCAGATAGATAAAACAATGATTTTCCCCCGGCGGACTCGGAATAACCAAATCGAAATAGGTCGTATTGTTTGACGCCTCGTACCAAACCGTATCGATAAAAGCTTCGTTCCAAATAGCCTCGACGTTGCCGCTACCTTTGAAACTGCCTTTATAAACGCCGCTATAATCTATTCTATACTCTTCGGGGTCGTCGATATCTCCCGCCCACTCCTTAACGGGTCTGTTGTCCATTATTAAAAAATCGAAGTCGCTTTGGGGCCAACCGAGCGAGTCGAAAGAACTAACGTTTTGATATCTGCTCGCTTGATTTACAACGTTCACGAAAGCGCCCTGATTGACTAGATTAACGCCTAAGTTCTCGTATTCCGCGGCGAAAGATAAATAAGGCGCTAAAAGCCACGCTAAAACAAGCGCGATATTAACCCGAATTTTCAAACGACTTTTCATAATAATTCCTATAAATAACTTCCTATATAACTATTTCAAAACTATTGAATTTCTAACTAAAAAACGAGGGTTAAAGCCAAATTTTAAATTAGCCGCGTGAATCCGTATATTTGTATCGATTTTTGAAATAAAGATTTTGACAAAAAAAGGAATAAAACTATGAAAAAGATTCTATTAGCTCTGGTATCGCTACTTATTTTAGCGTCGGCGGCTTACGGACAGAAAAAACCCAATATGCCGGAAGACGCGCCGCCAAACGCGCCGCAACCCATAGTATTTCCCGAACCGCTGAAGCAATACTTGCCCGACTCGATTCGAAATAAATTTCCCCAAATCATCGAAAGAGCTATGCGGGAAGGCTTGCCGAGCGAATATTTGTATTCGTTTCTTCCCGACTCAATAGCCAAAATGCTACCCGATTCAATCGAACGTTTTATCCCAAAAGAGGACGATCAATATATGCAACCAACGAGAAATTTCACAGCCGAAGATTTGATGTCGATGAAACGAATAAGCGACCCGCAAGTATCGCCCGACGGCAAATGGATAGTATTCACTCTGAAAAAACCGTCGATAAAAGCAAATAAGTTCTATACGGATTTATATTATATGGACTCGTCCAGAAAAATAACAAAAAGACTAACAACGCACGCCAGAGCGGACTACAACCCGCGATTTTCGCCGGACGGCAAAAAGCTCGCTTTTATCTCCAGTCGCTCGAAACCGCCGCAAGCGTTTGTTATGGATTTCCCGGACGGCGAGCCGAAAAAGATAACCGATATGCCCCACGGCGTCTCGAATCTCAGCTGGTCGCCCGACGGCAAGTATTTCGCTTTTACTTCCGAAGTTAAACTCGAAAAAAACCTAACCGACCTTTACCCAAACAGACCGAAAGCCAAAGTAAGAATATACGACGACTTGCCGATTAGACATTGGAATGAGTGGACAGATTGTAAATATTCCCACTTATTTATAATGCCGGTCTCCGGCGGGGAACCTAAGGATTTGATGCAAGACGAAAAATACGATACGCCGCTCAAACCGTTCGGCGGAGCGGAACAGATAGCTTGGTCGCCCGACGGCAAAGAAATCGCCTACGTTTCGAAAAAAGTCGATGATTTCGTCGAAAGCACAAATTCGGACGTTTATGTTTACGACATTGAATCCGGCAAAACAAAGAATATAACTAAAGGAATGCTCGGATTCGATTTAAATCCGCAATACTCGCCGGACGGCGAATGGATTGCTTTCATTAGCTTAAGGAGAGCGGGCTTCGAGTCCGATAAACACCGCCTAATGCTTTACGAAAGAGATTCCGAAGAAATATTCGAGCTATCAAAAACCATCGACAACTGGGTCGGGGAATTCGCTTGGACGCCCGACTCCAGAGCTATATATTTCACCGCCGGCGACAAAGGCAAAATCAAACTATTCGCTATCGGCGTGGACGATTACGAACTTAGCGACGACATAGAACTCGACCAAGGGGATTGGACAGTCGTAGCCGACGGCTGGTATAACTACGGCGGCGGCTTGCAATTTCTCAACGAGGGCGAGAATCTACTCATAGGAAGGCAGAGTATGACCGAACCAGTCGATTTATACCAAATGACTAAAGACGGCGAAGATATAACGCAAATAACCCAAATTAACGACAATGTGTTGCGAAAATTAACCAAAACGAAAATCGAGGAGACTTGGATAGAAAGCGTGGACGGGGCGAAAGTTCAATGCTGGATTGTCTATCCGCCCGATTTCGATTCGACCAAGAAATACCCCTTGATAACATATTGCCAAGGCGGACCGCAATCAATGATAGGACAAAGATTCCATTATCGTTGGAATTATTACTTGATAGCTTCTCACGGATACGTAATGATAATGCCGAACAGGCGCGGCTTGCCGGGTTTCGGTCAGGACTGGAACGACGCTATAAGCAAACATTGGGGCGATTTGCCAATGCAAGACATAATGTCCGCCACCGATTATATGAAGAAAAAATCATTTATAGACACAAACGCAAGCGCGGCAATCGGCGCGAGCGCGGGCGGTTACGCCGCTTTCTGGCTCGCCGGCAATCATAAAGGCAGATACGACGCTCTCGTATCCCATTGCGGCGTTTTCAACTTAGAAAGTATGTACGGCGCGACCGAAGAGCTATGGTTCCCCAACTGGGAATACGGCGGTCCGTATTGGAAAGAAGAAAATAGAGAAATATACGAGAAGCATTCGCCCCATAAATACGCTCAAAACTGGGATACGCCAATATTAATAATAACCGGCGAAGGGGACTACCGCGTTCCTTACACGCAAAGCTTGGAAGCGTTCACAGTAGCGCAAGTCAAAGGAATAGACTCGAAATTGATGATATTTCCCGAGGAAACGCATTTTGTAGTTCATCCGCAAGAATTTTGCATTTGGGATTCGGAATTCTTCAAATTCCTCGACAAACATTGTAAGTAGTAAATATAAAATTAGAAACTTAACCGGCGACCATCCCTCCTTCCCAAATTACGAGGCTGCTTCCTCCTTCCCAAATTACAATTTGGGAAGGAGTTATAGATTCTATATTTGCTATTGATATAAACGATAACGCTAAGAACGGTCGCCCCAGATAATTTCACGCTCTAAAATCTCGCTCAACTCCTCGTTATACGGTCGAAAATATTCACGTAGCTTTTTCTCTGTTTTGGGATTCATACCGCCGGTTTTCTTTCCTTTGTTATGAATCTTAACATTTTGAACTTTACGGTCCTTCAAGCCTAAAAATCTAAACACCCTAGACATTTGATTTTGAGTATCGTTAAAAAGCTCTTCGCTTTTAATTATTAATATCTGTTCGTCGTCAAAATAATCGAACCATCGTTTCAACTGCTCGGAATATTTACCTCTATCCAAATAAGAATATTTCTGACGCTCGAAGCTGTATCCTCCGCTTTCAATTTTTTCAATAGCCTCGTCAAGCCTTTCTTGCTCCTTTTCAATAGCGTCTTCAAAACTGAGTTCCTCCAGACCTTTGGCGCGCTGCATTTTATAATGGGAATAAGCCCTGTCAACGGGGTCCCTGAGTACTGCTATAATCTTAACGTCCGGCAAATGTCTTTTAACTCTCTTAGGAACCTTGGGATGATAAATATAATACGGACTCGCTTCCCCTGATATTTTGTTTCTGAACCTGTTCAAAAACGGAAAATGTCTTTTATACCAATTTATACTTTTGTCGTATTTATTGTCAAAATAATGCGGTTCTTTTTTATAAGGTTCGGCTACGTCGGGATGCTCTTCAATATATTTTCTCAAAGAGCTTGTTCCCCCCTTTTGCGTTCCGATTATTAGATAATCGGGCAAACCGCCAGTTCGGAAAAGAGTACGCCAAAAAGCGAAGAATCTCTTCTTAAATTTTCTAAACTCCGCCGACGGATTCTTTCTTAACTTTTTTATATTATTTCGCATAATTCGTTGACTCTGTATCAAAAACTCTCAACGCTAATTGCAATATAACTATTACGATACATCCGCTAAAATCTAAACTCGCCGTTTACGGAGACTTAGGACTATACTATTCACAAAAAAAAGGCGGAGAGAAGACCTCCCCGCCTTTTTAACTTTATTTCAGTCAATTATTTGGAAATAATAATCAACTTGCTCTTCGTAACGCCGCCGGCAGTCATTCTTATATAATAAGCGCCGGACGTAATTCCCGTAGCGTCTAATTCGGCGTCGTGAACGCCAGCTTCGAAGTAATCGTCGATAATCACGGCTTTTCTCTCGCCTAACAAGTCGAAAAGTTCAATCGTTGTATGCGAATTGGCTAACAACTTGAACCTTACGTTAGCTCCGTTGCTTAAAGGATTAGGAAATACCGATATCGGGTCGTTTTCGTTTTCGAAGCCCGCTAAAGGATAATCCTTAACGTCTAAAACAACGCCTTCCTCTTCTGACCAACAGCTCTGATAACCTTCGTGCGTATAAGCCGCCATAGTTATCTTTAATATCGGATTTTCTTCTAAGTCGATTTCAATGTCTATTTCCGCTTCCCTGTCTTCGCCGTACGGCCTTGCTATTATTTCCTCGGTCTGGTCGGCGTAAACTATCTTAATCAAGAAGCCTCTTATGTTTTCGGGAGGATTCTGGTCTTCCCAAGAAACCGTCAGCTTATCGGTCAAGCCGTAATAAACCGAATTTAATACTTGCGGCGGTTGTAAATTGCCTTTGTTGTTCCACAACTCAACGTCGGAATAATATCTATCAACTTTATCGCCGTCGTAACGCATCGCGTATAAGAAATATTTACACTCAGGCAAAGTATCGGTCATAGTAAAATTAAACTCGCCGTCTTTTTCTTTAACCTCGCCTATCATTAGTCCGGTTACCCCAACGGTATCGCCAGCCAGATAAAATTCTATATACGGTTCGTCGGGAACGGCGGTATTATTCCAAGTAACTTCTACGTCGTTTTCTTCCTTACCGACGTTTAGCTCTATATCGCGCTTCTTGAAAGTTGCAAATACGTCTCTGTAAGAAGTCTCGGTAACGTCGTCGGGATTGGCTCCGGCAACCCATTCGCCTTCCTCGAAGTCGTCTTGAACAACCCAGAAGCCCTTCTTGCCGTCTGATTTCTCAACGTAAACCACCGAAGAATCTTCGGGCGGTTCTTCGCCAGCTTCGTACTTAGTTCCGTTTGGCGATAAGAGGAATGATTCAGGCACTTCAGTCTCGTCCATCACTCTTATAAAAACTTTGTCCATTCCGCGACTCAAATCAAGAGTGTCGTTTTGATTTATAGCTTGAGTCTTTTCCTTCTTCCTAACAAGCATTGGCAAACTTTGCCCTTCCAATTGGTAAGGATTGAAATTCTGTACGGCTTCGTCTTTGTTGTCTCCTCGTCTTATGTAGCTGTTAATATTCATAGCTCCCGTCCCGATTTCAAGAAAGCCGTCTTCGCCGTATGTTTTATTTAAATCCAAAGTAAAATTCATCGTTCCAATTAAACCGCCAAAATACAAATTACCCAGTATGATTCGATTTTGTAAATAAATTTCCGTACTTGTATCCGCCAGTTGGATTGGAAATCCGCCGTCCCATACTATTTCGATTATATCCCAAGGGAATTCGTCCGGAAAATCGGCTACCATAACCTGTCCGTTAATAATTCCTCTAAGTCTTTCTTCGGGCGACCACGTGTAAACAAAATTTCCGCTTCCGTCAACTATATAATTACCGTCGTCCATTTCACCGGCTTCAACTTGTCCGTAAATCGACATATTAGAGGTAACGTCGAGAGCGCCGTTCATTGGTCCGACAATTTGCCAATCCCCGAACGTCAAATCATGAATCAATCTAGCTTGGGAAGCGTTAAAAGACAATTGTTGCGGGAACATAACCGAACCGGACATATCTATTTCAAATAAGCCTTCGGTTCCCGATAGCAGAGTTCCGTTCAAACTCATAGTCATTGGCGGCGGATTTATACCGTTAGCTTGACCGGAAACGCCGCGAATCGTAATGCCGGTTTCGCCTATCTCGGCGGCTTGCCCTTGCTCCGTCGATAAGTCTATTTGCGTTAATTCGCCGCCGGTTATAGAGCCTTCGCCTTGAACGGAAAGCCAAGGTATTGAAAAACCGCCGGCTAAATTTAATTTGTCGTTATTTGAATCGTATTCAGCGGTTAGAGAATCAAAACAAGCGACCGCGTCGGGACTCAAATCCGATATCGTCGCGTCTCCTGCTTTCCTGCCGTCCTCGTCGTAAACCAAACCCTCTATGCGAATCGTATCAGTTTGAACGCTATCGCAACCTGCTTTTACTCCCGGCAATAGAAAATAGGCGTTTAAAGTAATGCCCGTCGAATAAGCCCCGCCTTGCAATTCTATGTCGTCTATCAATAACTCCAAACCCGCTAAGGGGTCTTCTTGTTCAATAGCGCTCTCGCTCCTAAGAAAATTAATACTTTTACCGCTATAAACCGCGATTATATCTCCCTTTATCAGAACTTTTTTGTTTGGGTCGCCCGCGGGTGAATTAACGCTCCATTCGCCCGAAGATTCAATACGATGATTCGCCGAAGTGTCTATCGTCATATCGCCTTCGAATCTAACGTAATCGTTTATATATATTACGGCGCCCTCTTTTCGGATATTGTCGGGGATACCGGGGGAATCCCAAGTTGTAGTAGTATCCTCTAAAGCGAATATTAATTTGGCTACGCCGCTTTCTTGATATACGTAAGCCCATTTATCTGTGGGTCTTGGAATAGGCTTCACGGTAATTACTCTCGTAACCGTGTCGGGAACGTAATCAGCCATCTTGGAAGTAAAAGACATCGAATAATCCGCGAAGGTCTGCGTTCCCGGAACTTCAAAGGCATACTCCGCGTAGCCCGAAGCGTCAGTTTCTACGCTGTCCATTTGACCTAAAACAGTATTTTCGATAAAAGTCCAAGTTTGAACGGGATTATCCAATTGGTCTTTTATTTGAACGCTATATTTCACCGAATCAAATCTATCGACTATGTATCGAGATTCGGGTTTGACTTCCGTAAACAGTTCTAATCTCAACAGCATAGCGCTTACTTCGTTCGACTTCACGCTTTCGTGAACGTCGTCCCAAGCCTTAACAATATAATAGAATGTCGTGTCTCTGTTGGGATTGTCCGTAAATGTTGTCGTCGGCGGAGTCGTCGTTCCAATTTCCGTATAACCAGTTCCTTGGAATTGACTTCTATATACGCGGTATTCGGTAACGTCCGTTGAAGAACTGGGGTCCCAAGTAAGAACGACGTCAGGATCCGAAACCGTAGCGGATAGATTTTGCGGCGGCTGAGGCTTAGGTTTCACAGGGTAAGCCGACGCTTCGTTCGAACTACGGCTCTGCAAAGCGCTTGAATCGTTCTCCGCCCTCACTACGTAATAATATAAATTCTCGTTGGTTACGCTATTGTCGGTAAAAGTGGTCGAAGTGAGTTCTTCGGCTATTGGGTTGTCGTAATCGTAACTCCCCGACGTTTGCGTCCGATAAACGTTAAAGAATATGTAGGTGTCGCCCGGAGCCGCCGCCGTCCATGATAAGTCCACATAACCGTTTCCGGCGTCCGCCTCCAAATCAGTCGGTCTGTCGGGCGCTACTGGGTCGTGCAACAGCGACATTGCCGAAACGTGACTTGTAGAATCGCTTTCCAAACCCTTAATCTTATCGTAAGCGACCATATAATAATAATATCGAATGTCATTTTCAATATCGTCAACATACTCTGTCGTTCCGTTAGCTATATCGTCCACATGTAGGCTGAAACTGTTTCCGGCGGTTCTTCTATATATTCTATACACCAAATCGGAACTAGTCGAGTCGCTCTCTTCCCACCGCAAGGTATCGACGCCGGGTCCGTCGGTAGCCGTAAGATTTTTCGGCGGTCCTGGAGGCGCGGGTATATAAGTCGCTTCGTTCACGCTCTTATATATTCCGTCGCCCGTTCCGCAATATAAATAGTTGTCGTAAAGTTTCAAAGCTCCTCCGCCAACGTTATCCCAGCCTAAACCGCTACTAACGTCTCCCCAACTCGAGCCGGAGTTAATAGTTCTATAAACTCCATTCTGTTGGGTTCCGCAATAATACAAAGTATCGTTTACGATATTTATAGCGGTTACCGACCTATTGCTTATTCCATTATTAATGGCAGTCCAGTTCGACCCGCCGTCGTCTGAATAATAAACGCCTCCGCTTTCCTCGCCGATAAATATATCTCCGTCGTCTATTACTATAGAGTTAATATCCTTGCTTGTAGAATTGCGTATTTTAGTAAAGCTATCGCCGTCGTCGGTGGATTTATATACTTCGCCGTTATGATTGCCAATATATAAATTCCCGGAACCGTCGGTCGCCATAGCCATAATCGCTCCTTTGTCCGTCTGCTTCTCCGTCCAGTTATCGCCGCCGTCGCTGGAAAAAACGACTTTCCCGCTTGAACCGTTATAAACAGCCGAAGAAACGAAAATACCGGAAGAATTCACCGCAAATGAAGTAACGACTTCCAGCATTCCGAAAGTATGCACAGAACTCCAAGAACCTCCTCCGTCGGCTGTTTTTTTAATGACGCCGGAAGTACCTGAACCGGTTCCAATTAAAATAGTGTCTGAATCCATAACGTAGATACAAGAGACTCCAGGACCGCCGGCGTTATAAATATTCGACCAGTTGTCGCCGTCGTCGGAGCTGTAAAAAGCCGAGCCGCCGGTTGTCGTTCCTCCAGAACCAACGTAAATATCCCCGCCTCCAGTAACATAGATTGCGTTTACGCTAGAATCATTGGGTAAACCAATTTTCTCCCAAAAATTGTTCTGAGCGTGAGCTACGCTTATCGAAGCAATCGCTAAAGCAAAAACTAGTAGTAGTCGTTTTATTGTCATAACAAGCCTTTATAAATATGAATATATTTTAATTTTCGTAATATAATTATTCGCTGTCAAATTTCCAACTATTTCATACTAAAGATTAAATTTCAATACGGCTTTAGTTCCTTTCTTAGTGGATTTCAATTCCATATCGTCGCTCAATCTTTCCATCAGAAACACTCCTCTGCCGCTCGGTTTCAGTAAATTCTCCGGCAATCTTGGGTCTTCAAGACAATCTGGGTCGAATCCTTTGCCTTGGTCTTCAATAACAACAGTAAGCTCGTCTTGCATAGCGGTAAAAGATATAAGCACTCTCTTTTCGGGGTCGCATCTATTGCCGTGCATCACGGCGTTATTTACGGCTTCGGTAACCGCCACCACTATGTTGTAGTATTTATCTTTCTTAATCTCAATTTTATCTTTTATGCGCGAAAGAAGCGGCTCCACTTGCTTAACCGCTTTCAAATCGCTTTTATATATTTCCTTGAACTCGATTTTTTCCATTCTAAATTCTTAACTCGGCGTTTAATAACAAATTTGGGACTCCTCTTAATTCCCGTCTGTCGGTCGTCGTTTCAAACTCATACCAACCTCGCAACGCGACCGACGAGCCGGATTCAAAATTAAATCTGATTATTGCCTCCGGTCCAATTGACCTTTTAAATACCTTATCCTTTTTTTCATAGTAAGAAACAAAATTTTTCTGACTCAGTCCGTAATACCTCGCGCCGAACGCTACTTCGCAATCATCGTCCGCCTTGTAAAAGAACAGCGCGTTTACAAACGTCTCCAAATTCTTATCCTTAGGCGATTCGGCAAACTCGTTCCATAACAAAATTCCTCTTTCAAAATAACGCGCGTTAATTCGAGCCCGCAAACTAATCATTTTTTCCAAATAAATAAAAAGAGAATCTTTGTAGGAAAGTTGCCTAAAACTGTAACTTTGAACCTCCGGCGATAGGCTTTCGTAATCGTAAGCGGTATAATTAGCGAGAACCTCCAAGCGAGGCGACATACTAAAACGTTCCGTTCGAATAATCACGAACGGGCTTAATCTAACTACCCTATTCCAATTGTTCATCGCGCTTCTCTCGGCTTTGAGAAACACCAAATGGTTCGCTTGCGCCTCGAGTTCGATTCCCGCGCGCAAAATCGAACTGAACCGTCGGTTGTATCGCAGATTGATAATCGACGAAAACTCGTCCCTATCGTCTTTGTTCATTTCGCTCGGAGTGTCGTACCTGAAAATTGAAGCGAGAACGTTTAATTGAATTTCATCGTTCGCGCTGGGGACAACTACAGTCCTTGAATTCAACTGAAATCTAGTAGAGATGTTGTCTTTTCTGTCCTCTCGTTCCTGCAAAGTCTGGAAATTGTCCTCGTTTAAATCGAATTTGTTAACCGCTCCGTTATTTTCGTTCCTTAGATAATAATCCGCGCTAAAAGTTTGATTTAAAAACGACGCGTCGTAGCTAAGGTCGCCGGAAAAGTTTAAAATCATCTCGTTGTATTTCCTAGTTATACCAGATAGATAAACGCTCTCGTCTCTTTTATCGTACGAACGCAATACCTCGGCGTTTTCTAAGCTTAAATTAACGTCGCCGTCGATAGTCTCGCTAAGCCCGAACTCTAAATTCATATCCGAAGCGAATCTTTTTTCTACCCTGCTTTCCACCCCGTAATCGATAGAATCTGACATATTGGGATGAAGAAAGTCTTGGTCTAAATTTACGTAGCTAAAGTTAAAGTCCAATGAATTATCCTCGTCGAACCTTTTATAAAAATTCGATTGAAAGTTAAACGCTCCTTGCTTTCTTCGCCGGCTTAAATTCTCCCTCTCAAAATAAGTATTAGCGTCGAATTTATATCCTTCAATATCAAATTCGTGTAGCTTTCCCGACAATGTATAAACCGAGCCAAAATCCTCGATTCCCATCTGCTGATTCTTCTCGACGCCCGCCATAGCCTTAACTTCCGAATTCTCCAAAAAGCGCCAGCCAAAACCTCCCAAACCGCCAATCTTCTCCAGCTTATTAATCCCAATAGAGCGAGTGTCCAACGAATACACCCATCTCTGGTCGATAGCGGCGAAAATATCGCCGATTAAGGGCAGCGAATAATTAAAATTAAACACTTCGTCTTCGCAATAGGAAAAAGCTCTGGACTTCAAAGCGACGCCTTTATACGATTGAAAAATTCGCAAATTCCCGAACAAAACTTTATCCGAATAAAACGCGTCGCCCTTAAATATATAAGTGTTAACGACTTTGTCCAACCCCCAAGAAACGGAATTGTCTTTTTCTATCGAATACATAGGCTTAAAAGCTCCGCCGTAGGAAGCGGCAGGGAAAGTTTGAGAGTAAACTGTCGCGGCAAGAGTAAATAATACTAGCGAGATATAAATAAAACGCTTCATAATCCAACCGCTTTCCAACCTACTCCTCGCTAACGCATTTTCTTTTATACTCTACTACCTTCTCGCTTATTACTTCGGGATTCTCTACTACGATGATTTTCCTGCCGCTTTTAAGCGTAATGGTAGTGTCGTAAGATTTCTCAACGGTTTCAATCTCTTCGGCGTTTACCGTTATTTTCTCTCCGTCGATTTTTGTTAATTGAATCATTCGGTTTACTTTTTATTCAAGATTTCTTCCGCGAGCGAAAATACAAATTCCGGAGTTAACTTTCTCATACAATCGAAAGTTTTAATCGGACAGCGTCTTCCTCCGTGAATTGCGCAAGGTTTGCATTTCAATCCTTCTACTTGCGCGACCTTGTCCTTCTCGCCTAAAGGAGCGAAGCCGAATTCGGGGACGGTCGGACCGAAAATCGTTACGGTAGGACAATTCATCAAGCCTGCGAAATGCGTCGGAGCGCTATCGTTGGTTATTGTTATCTCGACTTTCCCCAACAGAATCAACAATTGCGAGAGATTAGTCTGTCCAGCCAAAGAAATCGCGCCTGTTTTTCCGGCTAAATCCGCGCACAGCTTCTCGTCTTCGGAAGAACCAATTAATACTGCCTTAATCCCGCTCTCGCCGAGCATATTAATTAATATCTCAAAATACTCCGGAAGCCATCTTTTTGTCTCCCAAACCGAGCCGGGAGCTATCGCCGCTATTTTTGAATCGCTTAACCCAGATTTTTCAATCGCCAAATCTAAGTTCTTAATATCTTTTAAGGAAAAATCAAATTGGGGATTAGGCAATTCTTCGGCGATACTTTCAAAATCGGAGAAAACCTTTAGCAATTCGAAATTCCTTTGAGTTTCGCGCAAATGCAGTTTATAATCAATTCTCCTTCTATACAAAAAAGAAGCCGCGTTTTTATTGAATCCAACCGAAAATTCAGGTTTCGCCAAAAAAACGACCAAAGTTGAGCGCAAAGACCTATGCGGCGAAATAACGCAATCGACGCCCTCGTCTCTCAATTGTTCTGCTAGTTTTCGAATGCCTTTTAAGCCTTTATCTTCATTTCTTTTATCGTAAGGAATCGTTTTATCGACCGCTTCGGAGTATTTAATAAAACTCGCCGCCGAGGGAGTCGCTACGAAATATATTTTCGTCTCAGGCGAGTAATTCTTAATAGTTTGAACCAAATACAAAGCGAGAGCCGAATCGCCGAGAAAAGCCGTTTGAATAACAGCCAGTTTTTTCGTGTTTTTTAGTTCAAAATCTTCCACAATTGCGTCCCTCAACCGCTAGGTTTGCGTTTCCATTTTCTGTGCTGCCAAGCCCAAAGCTCGGGTCTTTCTCTTACCGCTTCCTCCAACGCTCTTACGTGCCTTTCCGTTAACTCTTTGACGCCCGCCTCGTCGTTTTTCAAATCGTCGAACTTCAATTCTTCCAGCTTTACTCTATAGGCGCCGTCCGCTTGCCTCTTAGAAAAGCCGCAAACAATTGGAACGTTATATTTGAGAGCCAAAGCCGCTGGCGTATCGTAAGTGGCGGCGGGAAAACCAAAAAAATTGGCAAATATTTTTTTGCCGCCGGAGGCGCTCTGGTCGGCTAAAAGGGCGACGGCTTCGCCGTTTCTTACCGCGTTGACAGCCGCTCGAGCGGCTTTTCTCATCTTGACTACTTTATTGCCGCCGCGCGTCCGGTATTCGTTCAATATTGTATTTAATTTAGGATTGTGTTGCGATTTTACAATTACGGTTATTGGTATTTGGGCGAACAAACCCGCGGTATAAGCTAAATATTCCCAATTGCCGTAATGACCGGACATTAATATTAGTCCGTTCCCTCTATCGTAAACCTCTCTGATTAATTCAAGATTGTCGTATTTGACGTATTCTTCAAAATCCTCGGCGCTTAGATGTTTCATCGCTAAAACTTCAATTAAAACAATTCCCAGATTGCGGTAAGATTCAACGGCGGTATCCTTAACCCATTCTTCGCTTTTGTCGGGAAAAGCTTTTCTGAGATTTTCTTTCGTAATATTCTCTCTCCTTTTGCTTAAAATACGAAGAACAGTCCCTATCTTTTCGCCAAACGATTTCCGCTTACTAATAGATAAATTCCTCGTAGTCCAACCTAAGAAAAGCAAAAAATATGTAACTAACCCGTCTATCATTTTCAAACCGGTTTATCTATTTTGAGAACCTTCAAAAGGATTTTGTTGGTTTTTTAAAACATATCTTTCGTACCAGTCGGGATAATAAACTTCGTTCTGTGCCGTGGAATGCACGAGTTCGTAATTGCCGTATCCCGTAAAATCGACAAAATGAAAATAAACTCCGCCTTGAATATCGTCGTAAAACCAAGATTCGTAGGCGCGAGTTTCTCCGGAAAAAGGATTTATGTCGCGTTCGGCGGGCTGACCGTATCTTAGCAAAATCCGTCCTCTGTCGGTATCCCAACCCTTTCTATTGCTAAAAGCAAAATATGTCTCGGCGAACTCCACGCGCTTCCTGAAATCGTATAAAGTCTCGTTAAAAGGAGTTTTGGGCGTAGGGTCCCGTTTCTGCCAGAACCGATAGAGCATCCTTTGCTTAGCTTTGACGGTCGTTAATTCGTCGAATTGGTCTAACTCTTTCTCCGTCGCTATGCACTTTATCTTTCTAATCTCAATTTCCGTTTGCTCGGGAGTCAACGATATAAATTCTTTCCGCTCAAAACTAAGGTTTTCGGAAAATTTTGGTTTTTCCTTTAAAGGTTTATCGGGGTTTAACGCGTAAAACTTCTTTATCGAAAACGAACTATCTATCGGTTCTTCAGGTGGATAAAAAATAGCGGCTTGCAAATAATAAATTCCGCTAGCCAAAGAACTCATATCGACTTCGTTTATATCTACTATCTTGTCGCTTTTCGGTTCGAACGATTTGCTATAAGATTTAACCGCCTGTTTGGAGCCGTCGAAAAGAGCGTAAACAAGCTTTATTTCGTCTTCGGAAAACTTTTTCCCGTTATATATTTCGACGTAAGAATTCAAATTCAAGCTATTGACGGCGTAAACCAAGGATGGATTAGGAGTAACATAAATATTACCCTTCTTAAAAGCCTTATTGATTTTACCGTTGACTTGATTTGCATTCACAACTTTCTGAGCTAACTGGATATCGCTAAGAAAGATTTTATTGTCTTGAAATCGTGGCAAAACAATGTCAAATTCCGTCTGAGCGTTTGTTTCCGAATCATTTACGTCTTGAGCGTAAATTTGCGCTTTGTATTGCCCCGGCGGCAAAAGAAAATCCTTCTGCCCGATTAAATCCATCTGTTTGTCGCCGTCGCTTTTTTTATGCGTAACTACCCATTTCTTTTGTCTTTCCAATTTAGACGTCGAATATATGGATACTTTGAAAAACATTTCGCCGAGCTTTTCGCCGTTCTTATCGACATATTTTAAATTATTTTCGGAAAATGCATAATACATCTCCCAACGAACGCTGCCGTCGTCGAGGAAAAAAGAAGAAGCGTCAACGTCCAAAAGCAACTTCTTGGCGTTTAAAAAAGAAGTCGATAATATAAGCAATATGATTGAGATTTTCGTTAAGGCATTCATAATTGAAGACCAATATTCGCGCTTACTTTTTCAATAATTAATTTCTCCGTATTTTATATACTGAAAACGCATCAAGATATAAAAAATTGCCGCCAAGCCCCAAAGACCGACGGCAATTTAATAAATAAATCAAGATTAAAGGCTATCGCTATTTAAATCCAATAGAAACGCTTAATCTGTTTATCAATCCAATATCTCGCGTCGGAGTTATTGAGTAATCCAATTGACCGAGAAAATTACCGGTCAGATAATTAAATCCAACGCCGCCGGAAATACCCATCTGGTCGTGTCCAAAACGATAGCCGCCTCTGAACGATATTAAATTGTTCCAAGTGTATTCCGCTCCGACTGAGAATTGTTCCGGTATATCGGAATGCGTAACAAAGTCGCTCGCGGCTATTAGTTTGTGCTCTTCTAAATCAATAATATTCGAAGACACTCCCGCTCTAAATATTAAAGGAACAGAGTAAGCGTTTGCTAAATACGAAACGTCCCAAGGAGCCGCTTTTAACTCTTCGATATTCTTCTTGGTCGTCTTAAGTCCTTGACCTTGGTATTCCATTTCGGGACCTAAATTGAAAATTGAGAATCCAAGCGTAATTCCTTTAATGCCCGTTTCGTATATTGTTCCTATGTCAAAAGCGAACCCGTTGCTGCTTACCGAATGGAAACCGTTGTGCAAATACTTACCGGTTACCCCGAAAGAAAATTGGTCGGTTAAATACCCGCTAAACGACATTCCTAATGCAATATCGTTAACGCTGTAATGAGAACCGGTGCCTTCGGGCTGATTCATAGTTGTTTCTTGTATTTCATCGCTATCGAACGAAATCAAATGCGCTCCGGCGGTGAAATTCTCGCCGACCGGCATAGACAAAGCCGCGAAGCTATGGTTAAAGCCGGCGAACCATTGAGTGTAGTGAAATTCGCCTTTCATACTTTTGATATCGGCAAGTCCGGCGGGATTCCAATATAGCGACGTCAAATCGTTTGCCACCGCCGTATAAGAACCTGCCATACCTATGGCTCTAGCCCCTACTCCAATCTTTAAAAACTGCGAGCCCGCGGCGCCTACCTTCAAAAACTTACCTCCCGAAGAGCCTTTAACGTCTTCGGCTTTCACCGGGGCGGTCGCAAATGATATCAAGAAAGCTAAAACCGTTAATGTTAATAATTTCTTCATTGTGCGCTCCATTTATTGAATTAATTCTAATTATTCTTTAATCATACTTAAGCGTCTAAAAACAAAGCCCTTTACATTAATTATCTTCGGGCACTAATCTAAATCCTCCAACGACGACGGAAAATTTCTTAACCGTTTGCGCGCCGTTAGGAGTTGAAATTACGGCAACCAAGGTTTGAGATTCGACTCTCTGTCTGTTCTTCGTCAGCAAATCCCAAACTTGAATGCCTATTCTATCCGGTTGCGAACTCGAATATTCGTCGTGCTTTAATTCGACAATATGGTCGCCCGTTACCGTATAAACATCTATTGTGCAACTCTCCGGCAATCTATTGAAATAAATCTTAGCGTCGTAAGGCGACGCCTGCGCCTGATGAGTTATATAATAAGGATTCGGCGAAACGGTTATCTGGTCTAATAGGTCGTCGGTATATTCGCCTTTTTCTACAACGTTCGAGTCAACGTAAACCCTAACCTTCGCGCCGGGCATTGGGAAGCCTAACGCGCCGCCGTCTGTCTTCAATACTACTTTATCTCCCGGCTCAAATTCGACCGGTCTTCTATCAAGCGTTTCGTTATTTAGGAAGTTCCATTCCGGATCGACGCTTCTAGTTCTATTTCTCGCGTAGTCAAAGACGAACTGAGAGCCGGAAGCTAAGAATATGTTAGCGAAGAAGACAGTGTCCTGACCGTCCATAGAAACGCCGGTAGTATAATATCTTCCTTGCTCGCCAAGCGGCGTCGCCGCTCTCTTTATAGAAAATTCGCTTTCGTCGAAATCTCCCGGTCGCGCGTATTTGTCCATTAGCTTAAAGTGCTTTGCGTCTAAGCCTTCGGCGTTAATATAACCGTAAGAATGTAGATTATACTTGCCGATGAAATCGTTAGTATTTAACCCTAAAGACACGGGAGAAGGCGCCCAACCTTCATCCTTGAAATTCAATGTGTCTAACTTCATATGTTCAATCGGCAGCGGATAATCGACTATTACCGAATCTCCGCCCTTCAAACTGGGTCTCTTGAAATTAATCGTGTTTTTTACTTCCATAGATAAATAAGGACAGATATAGTCTTTAGCGGGAGTCGCGCCAGACTTCAAATTAAGCGTGTCTAAACCGCCGGCTTTAAATTCTACCAAGTAATGCGCCGGACCGCTGTTGAAACTGCCGTATCGCGAAGTTCCAAATTCAGGCAATAATTGCCAACTGATTTGACCTGTCTCTTCATTCTCAGAAGTGGCTAAATAACGACCGTAAACATTCATAGCTACGGGCTGCGTTCTATAAACCAAATTAGAATCGTAGTAAGTAATCAAATCGCCTTTAGGAACGTCTGTCATAAACGCTATAGGCACCGTTGCGTCGCCCTCGATTATTGGACTTTCGTCGCCTTCCCTCGGCGGGTAAAGCGAAGTCGAATCGGGACGATACAAACCGCCATACTGTTGAGCGGTGTAATTAAAACTAAAGCTCATAGCGCCGTACGCCGGCTGACGAAACGCGGGCATATACCAATAACCGGGCTCTTTGAAATCGCCGGCTGAAATCTTGGACGAACGAGTAATTACCGTATCGTGATACGGATTGGGCAACTTAATCATTTCGTCGGCGATTGTATCTTCTATTTCTCTGAAATCAACTACCCAAGACTGTGAGTTCTCGGTAAATCCGCCTCTAACGCCCGGTCTGCCGCTTATCTGTTCTAAATAAGTTCTTCCTCTAAATAATATCTTATTGTCGTCGGTTAAATCCCTTAGAGTCATCATTGATTGATACAAACCATAAGGCACATTCCTGTTCTCTCCGTCTTGAACGGGGATAGTCATAACCGAATAGTACCAATAAGGCTCGAACTCGAGTTCTAAGGTATGTCCGCTGAAAAGCTGTCTAACTCTTTGAGGATCAATGGCGAAAAATTCGAAATTGTACAAGCCTCCTATCCTAGCGGAATCAACATAAGTAACCTTCATTTTCGGAGGATTCATAACCTTTGAAGCTCTCGGATAGCACTCTTTAACGTTAGGCAGATTCTCGAAGCCGGCGTTCAATTTGCTCGGAGTCGGTTGAGTAAAATCGCCTTCGTCGTAAGAAAGCAATTTATAATAGTAAGGCACGTTGTTTATCAATTTTTCAGTCTTCACTGGGTTGGCGTTGTATTCAATCGAACCCGAGCGATTGTCGTCTCCCAAATCGACGTACATCCTTCCGTCCGTAGCTTCCCTCATATATGGAACTATACAGTCGTTGATAACGTCTTCCCTTTGCTCGAAATCGTGAAATTTTATTTCGCTAACCATTCCGCGTTGAATATATGAATATATCGAATCCAAAGCGTTTCTTACTAAATTTGTGTCAGTCATTGCCTTATTTACATCCACCGGTTGCAATTGGTCCATAACCAATCTTGGCGAACCGTCCACGTTAACCGTTCTATAAGAATCGGTTAAATATATCACGTGAGTATTTGTGTCTTTTCTGTTGGGTAGCTCGGCGTATCCAGCAGTATCCGCCGGATCAACCGTTACCGTTACTTTCTTCCAATAAAGCGGATTGTAATTCAACAAAGCTCTATTCAAATACACGGTGCCTAAAAGAACGCTATCTATCAGAAAATTATGATTTTCCGGGTCTTCCGGATTGTATGGGTCGTACCACATCGGAAAATCGTCCGGATTTGTGCGTTCATTCAAATACGGCCCCCAAGGCTTAGCGAGTAAGGAAGTGTCGACGCTATGAATAAAAACGTTCAGGGTCGTGTCTCTATCCCATTGCCGTCCCTGATAAAAATTATTAATAACATGTTTCATATTCCTCCAAACCCAACCGTCGGGACCGAAAGTAATCAAGCCTTTCGCAATTCTCATTACTTTAATAGCGAAAGTATCGACTACCATTTCGTTATTACCGTTTCTATAATACTCCGGACCGACAATCTTCATCGAATCAATATAAGGCATATTTTGATTGCTCGTATCCATACTAGCTCGATGCTGAGATTTTCGGAACGGGGTGGGAAGCTCCCACTGTGCTATCTGTTTCCAACCGAAAGGACCTTTGCCGGAAGTATATTCCATACTGGGCGTTATTTCGTCCACGTCGAAAGTGTCTAAATCGGTTCTTCTAGCTCTATAAAGCCTATAGCCCAAAAAGTCTAATCCTCTTTCGTATTTATCTTTAGAAATTTCCGCCGTGCTATCCCATTCTAATTTCACGCCATGGTTCAAAGGACTCCACTTGAAAATACTTGCTTTTTCAGGCGGTTTCGGAGCTTGAAAGTTGTTATCGTAAACCCTTTGAGCGAATTTATCTTTTCTTACTAGTTCTTCTACGTCTTCTGTCTCGCCGGTGGCGTCCTTTTCCACTGCCGGATTAGCTAAAATCATACCTACTACCGTTCTTACAGTATCTCCCGGCATAACGTTGAACGGTCCGGTAGCCATCAAGAATCTGTAATCTCCGGCTTCGCCTTCTCCTTCTTCTATAATCTCCGAAGAAAGATATTCGTATCTTTGCTCGTCCTCCTGTTTATCTTCGTCGATGGGCCAGCGCCTGAAAGTCTGCAATCCCAATTGATATTGATTCTCATACCATCTTCTGTCGCTTCTGGGAAAACCGACCAAATCTTCGGGAAAAGCCAACGTTTCGGCGCAATAAATCGAATCTCTCGGATTGCCTCCGTCCGGGTCGGTTACTACTACTGTGTCTTTCTCTACGCACATTTGGCACCAAGTTTCGGTATTGCCGTCTATTGTAGTGTCAAATTTCGACTCGCACATATGAATAGCCGGACTTTCTAAAAAGTCAAAGCCGAGATAGCCGAAACCGTATCCTTTTTCCATAGGGTCGTCTCGGGTCCACTGTAGAGCTAAGTTTAAATCCGGGTCTTCGTCGTAATATCTAGCGAAATCGTTAGCCGCGCCGGCGGCGGTATTAGGCGCTCTTGCGATATCGACGTCCATAACGGGCGCTAGCCAGCAATCCCAAAGCGTGTCGTTCGACATATTTATTAATTCATAGCGTATAAATATGAAATCTTTGTAATCGCCAAAGCCCCAAGAATATATATATTGCTCGAATTGAAGGCGCATTGGGTAGCCAAGATTTCTCCTATACTCTACGCCGCCTTCATAATAATTCAAATCAGTGTCTTTGTAAGCGCTGAAAATATCCTCGCCGGAAATAAAAGCCGGTCCTTTAGGATATTGGTCCAGATTTCTTTCGTTCTCGTCTTGAATATAATATCCAAAGTATCTATCGTATTTTAAAGTGTCTTCTGGATTTTCGCTCGCGTCCCAGATGGGCCAATTCGGACCGTCGTCGGGATTTAAAGGCTCGCCGTCGCTAGGTCTTATGTCGGTTGAAAAATATGAGCGATACTTCTTTATTTCGGCGTTGTCCACCAAATCGCCGTCGCTTATTCTACCGGGAACCATCCAAGAAACTCCCGAGCTAGGATTATAAGTTACTTCGCAAATCTTATTGAGTTTCCTGTAATGAACGGTGTCCCCGTTTGGCTTCGTTGAATCCGCGGGAATCCACTTTTGAGCGGCGAACCAAATCCCGCCCCCAAATACATACTGATTCAGCGAGCCTCGAGGCCAATAGCCGCCGCCTAAGTTGTTGGGAATATCTAAGAATAAAATTCCGTAGTTTGTTGCGGGAAACTCGAAATTGCTAACGGTATTCCATTGAAAATCGAATACCTGAGTAGGAACTCTTTGCGCCTTCTCCCCTTTCTCTTTCTGGGGATCGTCCGTTCGAGCTTCCGCTTGAAAAGCAAAAACCAAAAAGCCGCAAATCGTTGCGATCGCCATTAAATATTTGTTGATTTTTCTCATATATATACCTCTTTTAAACATAATTATTTCTCTTTTTTCAAACATTACTTAATATCTTAGAATTTAAAATAGACGGTAAAGAATACGCTTCTGGGCGTTTGATAGTTTCCTTGGAATTGAACGGACGTTTCTAATTGTCGTATATAAGAATCGAATTTTTCTTGCTGATTTACTACGCCGTTTCCGTCAGCGTCGGCGTATTTGCTGTAAAGCCGTTTTCCGAAGTTATCGTATTGAGTGGAGTTAAACGTGTTTACGTTGGAGAAATCCGCTTCTTCGTAGAACGGAATCGAGCTGAAATCGCCTGCTTTTCTTCTAAACGCCATACCTCTATCGTCGGGGTCGCCCGTCGAAGTATATAAGCCAATAGCTTCGTTCAAATTAAACACGTTATAAACAAATAAAGCTAATTCTATTTGCGAATTACCCATCGATTCGCCAAGCCAATCGCGTAAGTAAAACGACTTCGACAGCCTCATATCCGTTTTCCAATAACTCGGTCCTCGTTCGGTTCTTAACTCGCCAATAGCTCTTCCGCTTAAATCAGTTTTGGTGTAAGGAACGCCCGAACGCCAAGTTGTAGTAAAGTTAAGATTTAAGTTCTCAAGAGGTTGAATTCCGCCAATCGAGAAACCTTGATTGTTCGCCCAAATAAAGCTAAGAATGAAATCGGCTCTATGCCTAATATCGTTAGCCGTAGGATATTCGGACAATGGGAATGCGATAAGGTCCGTATAAGGGTCAATCGGTCTCATATAATTATCTCCGGGCGACGAAGAAGTCGCTCTCGACTGAGACAATGTGTAATTCAATCTCATCTGTATATGGTCTTGCCGCGTAGGCCTCTTCCTTAAAGTAAATTCCACGCCCTTAATATTCCCGTATTCCGAAACCGAATATTGGAAGTAAGGCAAAGGAATAGCCGGAACGTAAACTTGACCTAATTGATTATATATATCCTTATAATAAGCCGAAACATTCAAAGCTAAAATATCCGTTAACTGATTGTTGTAGTTAACTTCGTATTGATTAGTTCTTTGAGCGTCCATATTTGGATTGCCCAAAACCTGATTGCCTCTTAAGCGTATAGTCGCAAAACCGTCGTAAAGGCTTGACAATACAGGCATCTGGAAGAACAACCCGTAGTTTAATGAAATATTAGACCTTTCAGTCAAAGGATATGTAACGTTTATTCTCGGACTTATTTGATATTTAGCTTGCGCGTCGCCAAAACCCGAATCAGCCGTAATCGATACGAACTGGTCTAAATTCGTTCTGTAGCGAGCTTGCGGCATAAACATATCAAATCGCAAGCCGGGACTGATTATTATTCCTTTATAGCTGATTTGATCCAAAGCGTAAGCCGCTATTTTCATAGGATGATATGGCTCGCTGGTTTCTTCCCAAGCTTGTTGGTCGAAAGTATAAAAATTGCCTCCCCATTCTTCCGTATATACGTCGAAGAATGGGTTGCCGTCCCAAGGCAAACTATTCATATGTCGTTCTAAAGTAAAGTATTTAAAATCAAAACCGCCTTTAATCATATGCTCAAATTCAGTCCCTCTTAAGCTCTTCTCATACTTTCCGTCGATAGACCAAATGTTGCTTCTTCTAAAATCGAGCGTTCTTGAATTTCCGTGCTCGTAAAAAGAGTTTTGCCTGCCGAAAGGATTGCTTGTAGGGGTAGCGTCTCCCGAACCTTCTATGTATCCGGTTAAGGGATTTCTCTGTGTATAATCCGCCACTCCGTAGCCGTCTGCAGTTCTAACGGTTTTCTTTATTATTTCGTATTGGTCAACTATTTTATTTGGCTCGCCCTCGACCAAATTGCTTCCGGATACTCCGTAATTGTCCTGCGGATACCATATATCAAATCCGGCGAAGTAACCCGGGTCGTTGTCGTCTTTTCTCTTGGAATATTCTTCCTCTATCATCGAATTAGAAACGGTCAACTCATAAAAACTCGTTGGGTCGAGAGTATGATTTAATCTTACAAAAAAGTTGGAGTTAAAATTGTTTCCCACAACTTGCTTAATCATCCTCTCCGGTATTCCGTTTGTAATTGGATTTCCGTTGCCGTCAAGTTTTGGCTGCCCGGTTTTAAGGTCGTATTCCCAACCTTCTTGGTCGGCGTAAAGCCAACTCCAACTAGAGTTTTCCCAGCTTTGAGAGCCGTATTTCCCGCCGAAATTCAATTCAACGCCTTTAGCAATTTTAAATCTTAATCTGGCGGCAATATTCTTATCCCAACTTTGTTGGTCGGGCATACGACCTAAATTATTCCCAATAGGGTCGCGTATTTCAAAACTGGCTCCGTTCCATTTTCTATATGTGTAATTCGACGAAATATAAAAAGTCGAACCGTCCAAATAGGGCATCGGACCGCCCGTGCCAAAAGAGAATCTATGTTGTCCGGGACCTTGTAGATTAGCTCCGTCGCCGGATTCAACGGCTTTAAAGGCGTCTCTCGTTTCGTCGTAAACCAAATCTTTTCCGCTCGCTTGAGAGCCAAACATAAAAGGAACGTCCGTTCTATATCTGACGTAACCTTCGTATTTATCGGTTCTTCCTCTTTTCATAATCGTGTTTACGACGCCGCCCATCACTTCTCCATACTCGGCGGAAAATCCGCCTGTCAAAACTTGTATTTCCTCGGTGTCGTATTCGGTAATACTGGGCAATGCGGCGCCGCCGCCGGTAAATTGATTTGTCGCGTTGATTCCGTCAATCCTAATCTGAGTGTCGGAAGCTCTACTGCCTCTAATTGAATAACCGCCGCCGCTAGAAACAACGCCCGCGGTAGTGCTTATTACCGATGATATTCCTTCTCTGGCGACCGTTTGCATCTCCTCTTCGGAAACTTTATTAACGTTTCCTATGCTGTAGTTACTAACCATCTTAGAGCCGTAAACGGTAACCTCTTTAGTTCTTACGCCTTTCTCTCGCATAGTAATATCGAGAAAAGTAATATCGTCGGCTGATATTTTAACCTCCTCGGCTATGTAAGGCTCTTTACCGACGAAAGTAACTTTAACCGTGTATTTGCCGGGGTCTATATTTACTATAGAGAATTTACCGTCCGGATTCTTGACGATAGCTCCTCTCGTCGTTCCAATTATCCTAATCGTAGCTCCAATTATCGGTTTCCCTTCCTCGTCCACGACTTTGCCTTTCAAAGTTCCGTAAATTCCCGCTTGCATCGAGTAAGGAAAACATATCAATGCCGCAAAAAGTATCGCTAAAATCTTTCGCATAACGCGTTCTCCGTTTATTTGTTTAATAACTAGTTTTATCTTACAATATTTATTCTTTTCGTAATTGTCCTACCGTTAATCGTTATAGAGCAATAATAAGCTCCCGCCGACAAATCCGAAGCGTTGAATCTATAATTCTTCGCTCCAAATCCAACAGTTCCTTCGTAAATCGTTTTGACTTTTCTGCCCATCATATCGTAAAGCGCGATTTCAGCCGTTCCGGCTTTACCTTCGTAATATACGTTGACGGCTGTTTTACTAGAAGTCGGATTCGGTATGATTTTAACTTCCGCTTCGTTAGCGTAATTATTTTTATCCTCGACGCTCATAGGAGGGAGAGTTATTTCCGAAGCTCCGGCGAACATTAGGTATTGGTCCATAGTCGCTACAAATTGACTGTCGCGCTCGGATTCGCCTTCGCCGGTAACAGAATACAATTTCATTAATGGAACTTGGTCCAAATCGTTGGGAACGTAATCGGGAAGCAAAGTAATTCTATCCAACTTTTCGCTTTCGGTTACGTTCTGCTTTTCTCCCCACTCGCTAGATTGCTTATACCTTGCGGCAATATAAATATCCGTTGTTGAAAAACTTCCTTGGTCGGGGTCGTAGTCTTCCAAATCGACCCATTTCGCCAGTATTAATTCCCCGTCAACCGTGCGAGCCGCCTGTAATTCTATATCAGACGGGTTTGACCTCTGCTCGTCCGCGTTTTTAATATCGGAATAAGTAATATGCGCTCCGGTAATATCGGCTACTTTTCTCATTCCCCATTGGCCGTCTTCTTTATAAATTTCTACGATTTGGCTGCCAACGTAATTTGGGTCCTGTCCGGAACCGTCGTAAAGACCGCCGTGAACGAGTATGCTATAGTCGCCGTTGTCAAATACGACAAAACCTTTCGTCGTATATTGAAAGATAAATAACCCGCCCGGATAGCCTTGTTCGGAGCAATAAGAGTCTCTAACGGTCTTCGGCAATTTATCGAATTCATCCCAAGTTTCGCCGTAATCGGTCGATTTCGATACGCCTACCGTATTTGGATTTTCAGCGGCTGGATCCGGGTGATAAAATCCGCCGTAAACGGCTAAATATACCTCGCCGTTCGGTATCATTCGAAAATCTATTAACTGATTGAACCTCGAATTCGGCTGGTCAACAGTTCTAAAATTAGAACTATTCCAAGCGTCCGGTATCTCTTGCTCAATCTCTTCGACGCTACCGTAAACTTTTCGTATAGCTAAATGGCAGGCGTTCGCGAAGTCATATTCATTAACCGGACTTAACTCGCCCACCGCCAACATAAAATAAGAATCAGGGTCTTCGGGCATAGTTCCAGCTACCGCTCTCGATTCCAATCCCCAGTTGTAGTCAATTCCTTCGTGAGTTAAATTTGTATTAGCGTTAATTGGAATATCTTCCACTTCGGTTATACCCTCGTTCCATACTTGCGAAACGAATCCTTTCCAAGAACTTTCCCCTCCGGGAATGTAATCGATTACAGGAAAAGTAAAAGCGACGTGTTGCTTGTCGTCCATTTCAAATCCGTAAAGAGTAGGATATCTAGCGGTGAAGTAAGATATAGCGTCCCTGTCGTATATCAAAATCGGCGGTTCCCAAGTCGCTCCCATATCGGTAGATTTTCTCAATAAAATATTGAACGACCTGTCTCTGCTCTCGCTGTCCCAAAGGTCCGAATGAGATTCCATATTCGGATTGATATAACCTCTCTTTGCGGTCATTAAATTGCCGGTCGTTCTATCCAAAACAAAAGCTTTATTATTCTTAATGTATATATAAGAAAAAGCGTTGCTTAACGAATCGATTACTCCAAACTCCAACGCTTGAACACGTTCGTTTTTGTTGTCAGTAGTAATTAAATCTTCCGCTGAAACCGTAGCCGGCTGATACTTCTGCATAGAAGGAGGCAGGTAATATCGCTGGCTTTTGACGTTGTTCTCGGCGATTGAAATCCCGAAAACAAAGCATAAGGATAAGGCAAAGGCTATAGCCTTTCTCATAAACGGCTTATAAGTATTCATTTAGGTCCTCCTGAAGTTGTATTAATAAAAGTTTATAATCTTCTCTTAATTTATTAAACAATCTTTTTACGAAATTCAAATATAAAAAGAAATTTTGTTTTGTTAAATTTTCGTAAACAAAAATTAGTTTACTTTTAATATTAGTTAAAAATTAAACTGAATTCCGTATATCAAAGAAGCGGCTCCGCGAAATTGCATATCCTCGCTCAAATAATTTGGCAGTTCGGCGGCGAATACTCTGCCTCCCGCTCCAATCGTCAAGTGCAGCATAGGAAGCAACTCGTATCTGGCGAACAATCTACCGTATCCTAAAGGTCCCGCGGCTGAACCGCCTAACCCAACGCGACCAACAAATTCGAGATTACTATACTTCAAAAACGAATTTTCGTAAAAAGCTGAAGCCCAAAGCATATCTTTCTTTTCGTTCACTTGGACAAAAGCTTTGTAACCAATAGTAAAACCGCCTTCGTCTTCTAAAGCTTCCACTCCCGACGTTCCTCCGAAAGAATGAACTACGTTGATCTGAGTTTTCTTATTATAAATTAGTCTGGAATAACCTATTTCCATACCTATTCTATGTTCGTCGGCGACGGCGTAAGAAACGCTCTCCGATATATTTGATATAAGCTCGCCTTTCGAACCGCCAATTAAATCCGACCCGACGAAAGACGCGACGCGAACATTATCGCCGTAACTGTAGAAATCGCCGACCTCTAATTCGACTGTTTCGTCGGAATGAGACGATTCGTTCAAGCTGGCAAAATCGCTTAATAAACGAAACTTAGCGCTTTTTCTTGATTTTATTTTTAAATCGTTCTGGGAGATTCGTTTTTCCTCGGTATTGACCGCAAAAGTTTCAATCGGTTTGGCTCTATTATATCTGAGCTCGTCTTGAAACTTCGGCTTTTCCATCGTCGGCGCGATAGCCAAAGCTAATCCGAAAGAGGATTCAACCTTCTTATCAATTTTTTTTCCGCCTCCCGCTCTATCGCTTGTAGCGGAGCCAATACCGGAGCTGATTTTTGCGGAACCGCCGGAAGCTTGTTTCTCCACGTTTCCACCGTCAATTTTAGATTCGCCGTCGCTCCCCGACGTTTTTTTAACATCCTCAGTTGCTTTTTCTTTTTGGTCTAAGGTAGAATTGACCTTTCTAACGTTAGATATATCGGAAATCTCAAATACGAACAACGCTAAAAACAACGCGACCGCCGCGGCGAACACCGTCGCCCTTGGATAAACGAACGTTCTTTTTCTCGGTTCGGGAGCGTCCGACAGTATTTTCATTAGAATCATATCTTCCGTCTTATCTATCAATTCGTCGGGCGGATTAATATCCTCGGCGTCTTCCTTCATCGCCAAATGAAGACTGACGGAAGAATTGAAAATCTCGCGGGCTTCCTCGTCCTTTTGAAGCATAGAGCGAAGCGTCAAGTCTTCGGTTTCGCTCAAGTCCCCGTCGAGGTATTTTTGTATTAAATCGTTAAGATTCATAGAGCTCTCGCTTAATAGGCAACAATAACTTTCTTAAAATCTCCCGAGCGCGATGGACGCGCACCTTAGCCAAAGACAAACTAATTCCCAATATTTCCGCTATATCTTTATAAGAATGCTCTTCGTATTCTCTCAATAGTAAAGCCTCCCTGAACGGCAAAGGCAAAGTGGAAATAGCCTTGGCTACTTGGTCTTTCAAGCCGACGTCGCTTTGTTTCTGATTATTAGGTAGATAATTGAACTCCTCAAAGCTGTCGAATTCTTTTCTTCTCCTGATTAAGTTCAGGCAAGTGTTTCTCGCTATGGCGAACAGCCAAGAAGAGAAATTATCGCCTTTGAACTGTTTTCGGTTCTCGTAAACCTTAATAAAAGTTTCCTGAAAGGCGTCTTGCGCTATGTCTTTATCCTTCAACATTCTTAAGCAAAATCTATACGTTTGTTTATGATATTTCCTATATAAAATCTTAAAAGCTTCCGCGCTTCCACGCTTAAGCTCGTTTTCGGCTCGAATTATGTCTTTCGACTTTCTATTTGATTCCTCGCCGTTCACAACAGGTTTAACCTTAAATTTCTAAAGTCCTCGATATTAAGACAAAAGTAATCGACAAAAAGTTACAAATTTTTTTCATAAAAGCAACTTTTTTATTTGTAAGGGCTAAAAATATCCTTATTAAGTAGCGAAACAATTTTAGACTTATAAGTAGGCGTTTTGTTATTATTAAGAGTCGGCGAAAAAGCAATTAGCTATTAAGTAATCGTCTCGCGATGGTAGAACAGGCATCTCTGCCTGTCGTGTAGCGGCTGTCTCAAAACTCGAGCGTATCGGTATTGTTTCAGTATCTAATGATAAGAACACAAGAAAAACATCTTCTCTGGATTCCCAGTCAAGCTGGGAATGACGCCTTGAAGTCATTGGGCTGTCTTAAAAGTAGGATTTTGCTTCCCCTTAAGGTAAAGAGGCCGTATAATAACTATGTTTTACTGCCCCTCAAGGTAAACCTTGAGGTTAACGTTTCTTTGGAATCACGCGCTACTCGCGTGTTTATGTCATCCTTCGGGTTTACCCGAAGGGTTCGAAATTTTAATATAATTGAGTTTTGAGACAGCCCCAATACAGAGATGGAGATTTTTTGCCGCTCTAATATTAGAAAAAACGCTTAATGTTTCTTTGAGACGGCTTCCAAACAGCAAAACTCAAAATCAATCAGGAATTTTTGAGCTACTTAAATTATAATCGGCTCGTTTTTGTCCAGCGACTCCTCGGCGGCGAATGTAGCTTCCGTTATCGCTTTTATCTCTTCGAAGGATATTGGAAAAGGCTCGCCCTTTTGGACGGCTTTTACGCAAGATTCGACTTCCTCTCTATGTCCTTTGCCGCCGTCGAATTTCTTTTGCTTTCTATTAGCGTTTTTATAAAGCTCGACCGTTCTGAAATCGTTCATAACCGCCGACGCTCCCTCGCAAAAAACTTCGCAGTATTCTTTAGGCAGAGCTTTGTCGCCGTTCGCTAAGTATAGCAGAGTTCCGACCGAGCCGTCGGTAAATTTAACGGTAATCGATACGTTGTCTCTGTTCTTCGCGCTTAGGTTCGCCGCGGACAACGATTCGGCGTAAACTTTCGTCGGTAAAGCGCCCGTCAGATATACCATACAATCGATAAAATGGCAAGCTTCGCCTATTATCCTGCCTCCTTGCTCCGCCTGTTGCGACCAATGGTCTTTTGGAATAAATCCGGCGTTCACTCTATATAAAATCGACATCGGCGCGCTTCTCTCGCCGAAAAAGTCTTTCATTTCTTTAAACGGTTTGGAAAAGCGTCTGTTGAAGCCTACCATTACTCTGCCGTCGCGTTCTTCGACCGAGCGCTCGATTTCTTGAAGCTCCTCTTCGTTAACCGCCAACGGCTTCTCCACGAATACCGGCTTGCCGGCTCTAACCGCTTCCAAAACAAACTTCGCGTGGGAGTCGTGCTGAGTAGCGCAAAAAACAAAATTCGCCTCGTTTTTATTAATGATTTCGGACGAATCGGTAGAGCTGTATGCAAAGCCGAATTTTGTAGCCGCCGATTGAGCGTTGGCGGGCGTAGCAGTCGATACCGCGACTAAGTCCGCCCCAGTTCCTTTCAGCGGCGGTATTAAATACGTTTGCGCGAAAGTCCCAGCCCCGACAAAAGCTATTCCTATTCGGGAAGTTTTTTTATACTCCTTCGCGACTTGAACGGTTCTTTGCAAATCCGCCGTTTCATCTTTTTCGGGATATTTAAGCAAAACGCCGAGATACTTCTCGTTGATTTTGCCCGTGATTAAATCGTAAGCTTTTTTCGCGTCATCTACTTCAAAAGTATGCGAGGTCATCGAGCCGACGTCCATCTTCCCTTCGGCTATGAGATTCAAAAACGAACGCATATTTCTGTTTTCAGTCCAGCGGACGTAAGCGGGCGGGTAATCTTCGCCCTTGACTTCGTAATTTGGGTCGTATCTGCCGGGACCGTAACTGCAAGATATTGTTACGTCCAGTTCCTTTTGATAAAACGGAGACCGCGGCAAATGCATAGAAACGTCTCCTACGACGACTACCTTTCCTTTTTTTCTCGCGATTTCCAGAGCTAGCTCCATAGGTTGATTCGCCGGCGTACTCGCCGTAATAATTACCGAATCGCATCCCAAGCCGTCGGAAAATGCAACGGCGCTCTTAACGCTGTCGAAAGAACTCGGTAAACAGCGTTCGCATCCGTAAAACTTCGCGCGATCGAACAAGCTTTCGTCCAAATCGAATCCGACTACGCGACAGCCCGCCGCTTTTAACAATTGAATAGTGATTTGCCCCAACAAGCCGAGCCCTATAACCGCTACGTTCTCGCCCAATCTCGGATTCGCCTGCCTAAAACCTTGCGTAGCAATCGCTCCCATAGTGGTATAAGCCGCGTCGCTTAAGCTCGCGCCTTCGGGAACTTTGCAAGCGAGATTTTTCGGTATCGCTACGTATTCCGAATGAACCGCGAATCCGGCTCCGGCGCAGGCTACTTTATCGCCTACGGCGAACTCGTCGCAATTAGTTTCTACTACTATTCCCGCCGAGCTATACCCCAACTCCTTGTATGATTCTAACTTTGATTTTACTCGTTTATAAGTTGAGCGAACCCCTTCCTTTTTTACGTAATCCATAACCATTTTCACTTGGTCGGGCTGTTTCTTCGCCCTTTGCAGTAAAGACGATTGCGCTTTTTCCACGGAGCTTCTCTCCGTGCCCGCGCTTATTAAGGAATAAGCGTTCGCTACCAATATCCCGTTTTCCGGGCATTCCGGAGCCGGAATATCTTCGGTCGTTATATCTCCCGTTTTTTGATGTTGCAGAACTTGCCGCATAACAAATCCGATTAATTAACAATAAAAGTTATCAAAATTAAGAATTAACGCGCAAAAAAAGATAACTATAATTCAAATTAATAAAATATAAGCGGCGATTGCGTATAACGCGTAAAAATAATACTTTTTCAATCTAGGGAATTTGTTGATAGACATTTCGTATAAATAGACCAAAAGCAAGCAAAAAATAATCAACGATAAAGCGATTATCAGGGTCGAAGCAAAGGGCAGGGTTTTTTTATAAATGGTAGCTAAACTTCCGAAGAAATGCGAGCCGTATAGAATTACCAAGTGCAAAATATATATAAACAAAGCTCTTTTACCGAAAAGAATATAGAAATAAGAAAGCTTTTTCGTCAGCTTAAAAAACGCCGCGCAGCAAGACAGCCCGACTAAAACGAAGCCCACTTGATAAATTATAACGCCGGGATTAGCCCGGAAAGAGGACTCGTATCCTAAGTAAGCTATAATCGCTTTTATTCCGTATCCAGCCAAAACTATAATCGCGCCGAAAGAAATAAATCTTTTTAAAATGAAATCAACTCTCTCCGCCCGTTCAATATCTTTGAGAAGGACGCCGATATACAATCCGTAAAACATAAACGCCGCGTAGGGGAATACCGGAAACAGCGAGCCACTCTCAAAGGATAAATAAGCCGCTATCGCTTGCGGAAGATAATCAAACCAATTAATTGAATGAACGAAGGGCGAAAGAACGGTAATAACCAGAGCGACAACCAAAGCGGAACTTTTAAGCGCTTTGTCCGTCCTCGTCAATAAATACAAAGCGAGAACCATTAAAAGCGAAATACCAATCAGTTGCAATATATTAGCTCTCAAGAAAATAGGCCAGTATCGGCTCTCAATAAAAGGCAAATCCCACACGTTAGCGGCGGGAAACATTAATAAATACCCGATAAAAATCAGCGTTAAAGCCATTCGAACGCGTTTTACGGTAATCCGCGATAGCAACTTACCGTTCTCGTCTCTTTTGTTGGCGAAAACGTGCGCCGCTCCGGATATAGTTAAGAAGACCGGCGCGGTAAAGCCTCTTAGAAAATGCCATATCGACCAAGGAAAAACGTCGATATTCAGCCACTCCCTCGAAGCGAGAGCGTCGATTGTATGCCCTTGTATCATCAGCAGCATCGCGACAAAACGCGCTAAATCCAAAACGACGACGCGCTTTGTAGAAACGCCGACTTTAGCCCAATCCGGTCTTATATATCCGTCAGCTTCGTTCATACTTTACTTTTTTTGCCCTTGCCTTGAGGAAACTCGTTTTCAAGCATTTCACGATAATCGTCGTATAATTCGTCTATTCCGGTATAAAACTCAGCCGGTTTAATTGTAAAATGCCGTAAAATGCTAGCTAATTTATCGGGGATATACGGAAATAACTTTTGTAAATCCATCACTCGATAATTATAAAAAGCCGAACCGTCTTCAGGCGTTAAATTCGCTTTTGTTTTGTCGTCGAAATCGTCGGACTTCATAACCCTTTTAAAAGTAATAATGCCTTTAGCTACGGCGTAACAAATAATATTGCCAAGACTCCAAAGGTCGAAGTCCGAAACGTCCTGATTCAAATCAAAATCAATCCATCTAAATCGCTTGCTTTTTGAATCTATAAATATATGGTCGTTTCTTATATCGCCGTGGCAAAATCCTTTTTTATGTAAAAATCTAATCGCCTCTACGCTATCGAGCAAATTCCATAAAATAATTGGCAAATCTTCCTCGAAATATCTTTTATGGCTTTTGTTTATCAAGGGGACGTACCTGAAAAAAGCCTCCCCTTTTATATAATCAATTATCCTAACGTTATTGCCGGCTTCGTCCGTAAACGAATAGCCCTGCATAAAGCGTTTATCGCCTTTCGTCAAACTCAAAACTTCGCTTTCTTTTAGCGGCTCGCGATAACATCTAATCTTGAAAATGCTAATATGAACGTGGAATTCCTCGTAGAAAACCGTCTTGATGATTTTCTCTTTTCCAGTCGATAAATCGATAGCGTGGAAAACCCAGTATTTGGGCTGGTCGTCGATGCCGAATCGCGGCTCTCTCATATTTCCCATAACAACGTAATCGCGCTGGCAATCGGGCAGGCGAATAACGTCGCCTCGGATTATACGCATCCAATCGGTGGTGTCCGTAATGATTTTCATCCGCGCGAGCTTGGGCTTCCAACCAAGAAGCTTATGTATTTTTTCGGCGAGTTGAACTTTTTCAGACATAGGTTCACGCTAATCTTGATTCAAAGGATTGTTAAAGGTTTTGCATTAGACGTTTAAAAGTATTGAGATTATGAATCTCGGAAAAATAATCTAGCAAGTTAATATATCTCTCTTTTCCTCCGCTAGTTAACCAATAATTTCCGTCCGTTATCCAATAAAATTCGTAGCCTTCTTTCTTTGTTTTTATAAAATTCTTTAAGTCTATGTATTCATTTTGATTAATGCCAATTTTAGTTCCAGAGGTAGAATAGAAATTCATTTCAAACAAATGCTTAGGTTTATAATTTTTAAAAATTATCAAATCGAATCTTTTGAGCTTTCCGTCCTTGGGTTTAATAACATCCTCTACATAACGTTCGGTGCAAAACAAATGGTCGTTTTTAGAATATAACTTTGACAACTCTTTTCCGCTTTCTTCGTTCAAAGTTTTAATATTTCTGCCGTCAAGCTCTTCGTCTATACATTTAAATCCTTTAGAATCCAAAACTTCTACTGTTTTCTTCTTCAAGTATTCGCCGTGAAGGTATTTAGAGTCTATTGGCCTACGTTTATTTTTTAAGAATTGTTTTATATTGACGCCGCCCAAATATGAATTCAGATTGAAATTTTTCAATAAATAGTTCGATATCCTATAAGAAATATCGATAAACTCTTTTTTAGACATTCTATCAAAAGCCGCTCGATAATCCCTTGATATCCTTTTAATATAATTCGTTACCGCCAATTTGAAATGAGCAATTATATAAGGCAATTTATACTCGCTTATATTCGCAATTAAATTATCAAAATCTTGCTCGTCTTTAAAAGTTCTGAAAAAAGTTTTTCTTAAGCCTTCGTCGTTCTCTAAATTTAATACCATATATTCATAAACGGCATTGAGATTTGTTGTATTCAATCTGGAAATATCAAAGAAGAAATGTATTAGCTGAACGTTCGTGAAACGTAATAACTGAAAGATTTCTTCAAAAACAATTAAAGCCTTGGGACGATTGTATAGGAGTTTTGATAAATCGTTTATCGTCCAAGTCTTTGATTCCTCTAGTATATTAATCTCCTCTCTATAATCATCTAAGTCAAAATGGGGTTCTTTAAACTCTTTCTGAATCAATTCGAGAAAAGAAATTTTTGAGGAAAATTCATAATATCTGCTTTCTCTCTCTTGAAATTGTCTTTGGTTCATAGTTAATATAGCGTTAATTGTTCGTCAACGTCTTTATATCTTTGAATAGTTACGTCTAAATGCTTCTTGTCAATTTCGATTCCAATATATTTTCTGTTCCCTATTTTTTTGGAAGCTATACCCGTGGTTCCGCTTCCGTTAAAAGGATCAAAAATTATATCCCCGTCGTTAGTAGAAGCGAGTATAATTCTCAATAGCAAATCAACCGGTTTTTGAGTTGGGTGCTTTCCATATTTTTTTTCGTCTGGACGAGGCGTATTAATAGCCCAAACCGATCTCATTTGTTTATTTTCATTCTTTAGTTTATCGTTTGGGTAAGAGCCTTTTTTCATAAGTTCGTAGTTGAAAATATGCCTGCTTTTCTTATCCTTTCGCGCCCAAATTAAATTCTCGTGACTTGCCGCGAATACAGTGCAACTCAAATTAGGAGCGGCGTTTGGCTTATACCAAACGATGTCGTTTAAAATATGATAGTCCATTTTTTGCAAAAGATAACCGCATTGGTATATAGAATGATAAGTGCCGCTTATCCAAATAGAACCAGTAGGTTTCAAAATTCTTTTAGACTCTTCGATCCAAGCTTTGTGAAATTTCAAATCTGCTTCAAATCCGTCGCTTTTATCCCAAACGCCTTTATTTACTGAAACCATTCTACCCGCGTAACAAGTAAATCCGTCGTTTGATAATTTATAAGGGGGATCGGCGTATATCATATCAAAATAATCGTCGGGAAACTTAGACATTACTTTTAAACAATCCTCGTTATACAAGCAAGTGTCTTCAGTTTTGAAATAGGGCTTTACTTTTTCTTTATCTTCAATTGATTTCTCGGTTGCGTAGTGAATCAATTCTTCAAAAACAAATTCCTTCGTCTCCTCGTTGGAATATATTGTATTGTTTTTCTTCTTGTCCTTCATTAAAATGCCTATTATTATCTAATTAGAATCTTCATTATACAAAATTATACAAATTTTTATAACTAGTAATAAAAAACCCCCCTATAAATCCCCGCCTTGCGGTCTTAAAACTATTTCTTCGACCATCAACTTGTCATTGACGCATAGTTCGACTACTTTCGAGACAGCTTCGGCGACGTCCTCCGCTCGCATCATTCGGTCTGCGAACTTCTCCCTTACCTTTTCGTCCCAAATTTCTGTCGCCGTAGCGCCCGGGAAAACATCGACTATCTTTATTCCTTTGTCTCTCACCTCTACGCGCAGAGAAGCGTCCATCGCCAAAACCGCCGACTTTGTCGCGGCGTACAAAGAAGAGCCCGGCAAAGCCGTCTTTATCGCCACCGACAATATATTAATAATGCCGCCGCTCTGCTTCTCAATCATATCGTCCAAAACTGTTTTCATTAGCAAAAAAACGCTTCGGTAGTTCGCGTCGTTCATTTTGTCAAAATCCTCTACGCTCATCTTCTGGAACGAGCCGAAAATTCCTATTCCGGCGTTGTTGATTAAAATATCCACGCCGTCCATTGAAGCTTTGATTTTCTGGTAAATCCTCTTTATATCATTTTCGGATTTAATATCAAACGGCAGAAAAAACACTTTCGGATACTCGGCGAACTCGGGCATAACTTTTTTCATCGTATCAGAACTTGACGAACTGAGAATCAAAGTCGCTTCAGTTTCTCTTAGCTTTCGCGCAATAGCCGCGCCAATCCCTCTGCTAGCTCCCGTAATCCATACTTTCTTGCCTCTCAGAGAACTTTTTTCCATAAAATCTCCCGCGTAAATAAAAACAATTTCCTAACTTTGTTTCAGAGAATTATATCAGTTTAAAAAATTATGGCGACAAAAGAAAAGGATAAAACGGAAAAAATTTTGGAGCGTCTCTTTTCGCTTAGACGTTTCGGGATAAAACCCGGTTTGGGCAGAACGCGCAAACTCCTCGAAACGACTGGCAATCCACAGAATAAATTTCCTTCGATTCACGTAGCCGGCACAAACGGCAAAGGCGCCGTTTGCTCGCTGTTGGCTTCCGTATTGTCTAACGCCGGATATAAAACGGGACTATACACTTCGCCTCACATATCGAGATTCAACGAAAGAATAAAAATAAACGGCGCGGAGATAAGCGACAAAGAAATCATAAGATTAGCTGAAAAATATCTGGAAGCTCAGAAAAAAATTGGAGCGACATTTTTTGAAACGACAACCGCTATGGCTTTCGACTACTTCGCCGATAACAAAGTCGATATCGCCGTAGTCGAAACGGGAATGGGCGGCAGATTCGACTCGACAAACGTATTATATCCAATTCTATCTATTATCGCCTCCATTGATTTGGACCATAGAAGATACTTAGGCGAAACATTAGCTCAGATAGCGAACGAAAAAGCCGGAATAATAAAAAGCGGCGCAGATACTATTATTTCCGACGACAACCCAAATATTAGAACCGTTTTTACCGAAAAAGCAAAGAAGAGGAAATCGAAAATTCACTTCTGCTCCGATTTTTGTTCTTCTGAAAACGTTTCTTGTAACGGCGATTTTACGATGACTCTCGACGTTAAGATAAATAAGCAAAAGTACGAGAACATAAAATCCGACATCCCCGGGGAAGGTCAAATCAAAAACATTTTCGCCGCTCTGACGGCTTTCGAAATTCTTAAAGCTCAATTCCCCGTTTCGCGAGAGAGCGTTTTGAAAGGCTTGCGAACAATGAAAAAAAGAACCGGCTTCAGAGGCAGATTAGACTTAATACGCAAAGACCCGCCGCTAATTTTGGACGTAGGGCATAATCCCGGAGCCGTCGGAACATTAGTCAAAACAATTGAAAACTGCGGCTATAAATCATTGAGCTGGAACGTGATTTTCGCCGCTATGTCGGATAAAAACGCCGACGCTCTTTTGAATATCTTAAAGCCGCTAGCGTCCAAACTGATATTGACTCAACCGAAAACAGATAGAGCTTTTTCCGCCGATGAACTAAAAGCCGTAGCGGAGAGACTCGGAATATCAAACGCGGAAGCCGTTCCCGACGTCGCGGAGGCCGTCTATATAACTTTGAAAGAAAACGCCCCTACTATAATCTCCGGCTCTTTTTTCTTAGCCGAAGAAGCGCTGCCGGCGCTTGAAAAAATCGACAATAATAAATAATATTATTCGACCACTAAGTTTTATCGCAAAATAAATTATGGGTATTATAATTATGAACGAAGCAAACAACTACAAAATTCAAAAAGCTTTAATATCGGTATCCAACAAAGACGGAATAGTCGAATTCGCCAAAGGACTTTCAGAATTAGGCGTAGAGATAACCTCCACCGGCGGCACCGCGAAAACGCTAACCGACGCTGGCTTGAAAGTAACAAAAGTCGAAGAAATAACGGACTTCCCCGAAATAATGGACGGCAGAGTAAAAACGCTACATCCGAAAATCCACGCCGGATTGCTCGGCAGATTGGACAATGGAAAGGACGTCGCGCAAATGAAAGAACTATCGCTCGATTCAATCGACTTGCTCGTCGTCAATCTATACCCATTCGAGGAAACGCTTAAAAAAGGCTCTACTCACGACGAACTGATTGAAAAAATCGACATAGGAGGTCCCGCTATGCTTAGAGCGGCGGCAAAAAATTACAAATGGACGGCGCCCGTCGTTAATCCCAAAAAATACGATAAAATTTTGGATGAATTAAAAAACAACGACTCAAAACTTTCGGAGGATTACAGGCGCTCTTTAGCGGAAGAAACCTTTTCTCACACGGCTTATTACGACTCCGTAATATCGGGTTACTTCAGAGAACATAATAAAAACGAAAATCCTGAAAAAATTACGTTTCCGGCGGTTTTAGAAAGCAAATTGCGCTACGGCGAGAACCCGCATCAAAACTCGCGCCTTTACGGCAACTTCGGCGATGTCTTCGAGAAACTACACGGCAAGGAGCTATCGCACAACAATATAATCGATATCGACGCGGCGGCGAAACTGATTTTGGAATTCGAGGAGCCTACCGTCGCAATCATTAAACACACGAATCCCTGCGGCGTAGGAACCGCCGACAATCTTAGCGAAGCATACGAAAAAGCTTTCGCCACCGACACGATGTCCCCCTTCGGCGGAATCATAGCCGTAAATCGAACTATCGACGAACAAACAGCCGAGACGATTCACAAACTATTCACCGAAGTAATAATCGCCCCCGAATTCAAAGACGAAGCGCTGGAAATATTAACAAAAAAGAAAAACAGAAGGCTAGTCGCCGCGGAATTCGCCAAACTCAGAGAGTCAATCAAATACGACTTAAAATCCGTCTCGGGAGGCTTCCTTATGCAGGACAGCGACAATATATTATACGACGAAGAAAAATTGAAAGTAGCGACGAAAAGACAGCCGAGCGAAAAGGAGATGAAATCCTTGCTCTTCGGTTGGAAAATCGTCAAACACGTGAAATCCAACGCAATCGTATATAATACAAACGACCGAACCTTAGGAATCGGAGCCGGACAAATGTCTAGAGTTGACTCGGCGCGAATCGCGGTCGAAAAAGCGAAGCAAATGGGACTTAGTTTAGAAGGCTCGACTATAGCTTCCGACGCTTTCTTCCCCTTCCCCGACGGACCATTGCAAGCTATAGAAGCGGGCGCGACCGCTATTATTCAACCCGGCGGCTCGGTTCGCGACGAAGAAGTTATAGCCGCCGTCGATGAAAAAGGCGCGGCGATGGTATTTACCGGAATGAGACATTTTAAACATTAAAAGACTGACAGAGAATGGCTTTTACGTTTTTTTATAGAGATATACATACTATAGAACAAGCGGTGGAAAAATTCCTTCCGATAGTTGACGGAAGGCAAAAGATTAAAATTTGGGACGCCGGCTGCGCCAACGGTCCCGAACCATACACTTTGCTTATACTTTTATCCGAAAGGATGAGCTACTTCGCGTTCAAGAAAGTTCATTTGGACGCTACCGATATAGACGAGTCGAGCGCTTTCGGCGATATTATCAAAAACGGGATTTATTCTTACGACGAGATAAAGAGGATACCGATTACTATTCAGGAAAAGTATTTTTCAAAAGTTTCCGACGACAATAAATTCCTTATACACGAGAAAATCCGCTCAAAAATAAGTTTTTACCAGAACGATTTGACTAAGCTGCAGCCGGTTAACTCCAATTACAATCTCATAATTTGTAAAAACGTTTTGCTGCACTTGTCGCCAAAGCAAAGAGTGGAAGTGATAAGAATGTTCCATCGGGTTTTGGACACAAAAGGCTTGCTCGTAACCGAGCAAACGCAAAAAATGCCCGAAGAGTTGAACTCCCTATTTGACCACTTAGCTTCCGACGCGCAAATTTATATGAAGAAATAGCGATGAGAGTTCAGATATTCAAAAATCCGAAAATCTACTCGAGCGTATTTTATTTGGTTCGAGGAGATTGGAACAAAATCGACGACGCAAACACCTTAATCGACGTCGGAACGGACGATTACGTTCTTAAAGCTATAGAGCCGATTCCCACGGGCGTCGGCAAATCGAAAATCGAGCAAATCATATTGACCCACGAACACTTCGACCACGCTGCCGGCTTAAAATATATTTTACAGCTTTACAAGCCAAAAGTTTACGCTTTCAACGATATAAAAGGCGTAACTCATAAAGCTTACGACGGACTGCGATTGCAAATAGCCGACAGAGAAGCTGAAATCTTTCACACTCCCGGACATTCCCACGACTCAATCTGCGTTTTCGTGCCGGAAGAGAAAACTTTGTTTTCGGGCGACACTCCGCTCAACGTAAAATCGCCGGGCGGTTCGTATTCGCAAGCATACGTAGAATCTCTTGAGCGACTTGTATCCCTCGATATAACTAAAGTTTTTTCGGGACACGACGAACCTATTATTAATAACGCGAATAAAATTTTGCGCGAAACGTTAAAAAATGTTAAAATGAGTAAAATATTTTGAAAATTTTTGAAGTAAAATAAAAACAAAGGCAGTTTATTATGGCTGAAAATCCAAACATTCACGAGAAAGACGCTAAATCCAACGACATCCTCCAACTTGTTACTTTTAACATCGGCGACGAGGAATTCGGGGTCGATATACTTAACATTCAAGGAATTAACAGAATGGTAGAAGTTACCCAAGTGCCTAACGCCCCCGATTTTGTAGAAGGCATAATCAATTTGCGCGGGCAAGTCATACCGCTGATTTCCTTGCGCAAAAGATTAATGATGGACGAAATTGAAAAAGACAAGCACACAAGATTCATCGTCGTAGAGATGGGCGAAAAAATAATCGGTTTCATAGTCGATAAAGTGAACGAAGTTCTGCGCATTAACAAAAGCGTTACGGAACCGCCCCCGCCAATGATTGGCGGAGTCGATTCGGAATACTTGACCGCCGTGGCTAAACTCGAAGACAGACTCATCATTTTGCTGGACTTAAACAAAATCGTTTCCGAAAAGGAAAAAGAGCAAATAGCAAATATGGCTTAATAA
>CAZDXB010000015.1:42827-76447 GCA_964509335.1 uncultured Hyphomicrobiales bacterium
TAGGCGGACTCAAGATATTTGTAGCGCCTTCTATCGCCATTCCCGAAGACCATCCTTCCGACGCCGATTTTCTATTTAGAGGCGGCGTCGGCTACGATATTCACGTAAAGAATTACTCCGTCTCCCCCGTCGTTAACGTCGATTACATTCACGAAGAAATCATTCTCGTTTACGGCGTCGCGTTCGGGATGTCTTTTTGAATTAACGTCAAGCGTTGTGGGACGTTCCGCTAGGCGACTACCAGATTCTCGCTTGCGCGGGAATGACTGACGCTATCCTTATGTAATTCCAATTTTCTCCGCTCCTAACCCTCCCCAGCCCTCCCTTTAGCAAAGGGAGGGGGCGTAATTTGCTTGTGTATAAGCGTTTGTACAAAAAGCTCTAACTAGCCCGTAGGGATTTGATTCATCAAATCCACTAAAACGCAGGACAACCAAGGCTATACAGACGTTCTACTTCCCCTCCTTACAAAACTCCGATTTTGTAAGGTCATTTTAATACTCCTTGAATCGCTCTTTACAAAACTCCGATTTTATCTACTCGTCTCGGCGCTCCACGCGGCAAAGACAAAAGAAAATCGACGCGGAGCGTCTCCTTACGCATTCCAACGCAGAGCGTTGGAACGAGAAGAAATTGTTAAATCCCTCTCTGCTTGCGGAGAGGGCTTGGGTGAGGTTGAATACGCGGCGTCTTGGAACGAGAAGAAGACTAGCAAGCCTCTCCCCTCCTTGCAAAACTCCGATTTTGTAAGCTCCTTGTTTCCTCGCCAAATCGGAATTTGGCGAGTAGGAAGTTAAAGTTTCCTATTTTTTTTGACTTCCCTTTTGTAATTTTGAAATGTTTTGTTATATATAGATATGAAAGAAGTATTTAAAGTTTGGTATTATTAATAAAAAACAAGGATTTAAGATATGAAGAAGTTTAAGAACTTGACGCCTTACGATTTTAGCGACAAAAAGAACGTTAAAAAACAGAAAAAAGCCATCGATAAAGTAAGAGAAGAATTCGGCAAAGAATACGCCAACGTTATCGACGGCGAAAAAGTAAAAACCGAGAAGAAGACTATTTCGAGAAATCCGGCGAATCCCGACGAAACAATCGGAACCTTCCAAAAATCGGGCAAAGAAGACGCCGAAAAAGCCATACAAGCCGCCGCGAAAGCGTTCGAAAGCTGGAGATTCACTCCCGCCGAAGAAAGAGCGAACTATCTTTTAGAAGCGGCTAAAATAGCCAAGAAGCGCAGAATGGAAATAAACGCTTGGATGATTTCGGAAACCGGCAAGAACTATCCCGAAGCGGACGCGGACACCTGCGAAGCCATCGACTTTCTTGAATTTTACGCGAGAGAAGCGATTCGCTATTCGAAAGAGCAACCGCTGACTCCTTACGAGGGAGAAAAAACGAGCTATTTTTATATTCCGCTGGGCGTAGGCGTTTGCATACCGCCTTGGAACTTCCCATTCGCTATTATGCTGGGAATAACCGCCGCTACCATAGTATCGGGCAACTGCGCCGTGTTGAAGCCTTCCTCCGACTCGCCGATGATGGCGAAAATTTTCGCCGACATAATGGAAGAAGTAGGATTGCCCAAGGGCGTATTGAATTACTTAGTAGCGAGCGGCGCCGAAGCGGGCGACTACTTGGTCGAGCATCCGCTAACGAGATTCATCGTCTTCACCGGCTCGAAAGAAGTCGGCTTGAGAATAAACGAATTAGCCGCGAAAGTTTCGCCCGGGCAAAAATGGCTCAAAAGAGTTATCGTCGAGATGGGCGGCAAAGACGCGATTATCGTCGATTCGGAAGCCGAATTAGACGACGCCGTTGACGGCGTAGTAAAATCGGCGTACGGCTTTCAAGGACAAAAATGCTCCGCCTGCTCCAGAGCTATTGTCGATAAGAAAATCTACGATAAATTCGTCGATAAACTAAAAGAATCAATCGAAAAATTAGAAGTAGGCGACCCGAAAGACAATTACGCCGCAGGGCCGGTCATCAACGCCGCCGCCGAGCAATCGATACTAGAATATATCGACATCGGCAAAAAAGAAGGCAGAATGATATGCGGCGGAAAGAAAATCGAGGACAAGCCGGGATATTATATAGAACCCACGGCGATAGTTGACGTCGAACCTGGAGCGAGAATCGAGCAGGAAGAGATATTCGGACCCGTTTTAGCGGTAACAAAAGCCGAAGATTTCGACCATGCCATTCAAATCGCCAACGACACCGACTACGGACTAACCGGCGCCGTTTACTCTATGAACCGCGAGAAATTAAACAAAGCAAGAGACCTGTTCCACGTCGGCAACCTTTACTTCAACAGAAAATGCACGCAAGCCATCGTGGACGTTCACCCCTTCGGCGGATTCAACATGAGCGGCACCGACTCAAAAGCCGGAAGCAGAGACTATTTAGAGCTGTTCTTACAAGGAAAAGCCATCGGCGAAAAAATCACCAAAATCACGCCGAAGAAATAAATAATTTCATCGTATTTTAGATGGACTCCACTACCCAAGTGGAGTCCATTTTTTTTATATTCATCCGATTCAGTAGAAAAGGCATCCCTGCCTGTTATTTTTAATATATTCATCCGATGACTCCGAGTCGTCAGATGAATCGAGCGGCGCGAAGTAATCGCTCTCGAAATCCTACTCCCGCCCGATAAAGCCGAGGCGGTTGTCTATTTTTTCTTGCCTTTCCATAGCTTAGCGCAATATAAGCGTGTTTTTAGTATTATTTTAAATAGCATAGCAACTTATATGATTATTATTACTCCTTAACTTCAAGCACCTCTGGTATATTCAACTTTTTCCGTTTCATTGAAAACTCTTTTTTGGTCATTGGACCATAAAGACTGTCGTTTGAATGAACAATAATCCAGTAGTTGAATTTTTTGCTGATGTTAAATATATAATTGGCGCATATTTCTTCATAGGATTGCCATTTCTTATCACAACCGCGTCCACGACTTCTCGATTCATAACATTTACATTCCTTACTATCTAAAGGTTTTTGTATTGCAATGATAAAATCATTGTTGTAGTCCCAATCCGTTATAAACTTTGGAATTTTATTCCGCTCTAAACTCCTTTCAATTATGGTTCGATCTAATAAAGATTCATCAATAAGAACGTATCCACCACTCAATTCCTCAGTATAATCTTTATTTGCAATGCACCAATGAAAAAAATCGTTTTTAAAGAGAATACATACCGAAGTTAAAATAATTATTGATAATACCACAGTGTATGTCATAATTGTTACTCTTTTCATAAATATTTCCTTAAATTATGGTGAAATTTTTCCTTTACCGTGGAAATAAATATCAAACTTTTCCCCACCTGCTGTTAAAGGAATTTGCAACGTTGGGGGGATAGGTATTGGAAGTATAATTGGAGATTTATGAATTATACCCCCAATTGCAGTACCAATATTACGTTTAGTTAATCCTTCGCTCCACCGAATATCAAAATCATAAGTATCCTTCCCTTTAATAACAACTTTATCTTTTTCAATTAGAGTAAATTTTGCTTCTCCAATAATTAAACCAGCAAGCGAACTAGGATCTCTTGAAAATAAGTTTATTGATTTCGTATCACCTACTCCGTTAAAATCGCTAGCGCTAATCATTTCCAGATTAAAACTTGATAGAGCTACATGGTAGTCTTCACCGTCGCCGAATTTGAAGTGGAAGAAAAATCCAAACAAGGTGGGATTGTAATCAATCTCGATATCCCCTTTATTTCCTTTTTTCTTCCCTTTATCTTCGCTACCAGTATCCGGTTCTTTAATTTTCTTTTGTCTATTCCCCTCCTTGTCGTCGTCAGCTTTGGGGTTGCCATTCTTAGCTTCGTCCTTACTATCCCTACCGCCGCCGCCGTCTTTGTTACCGCCTATAATCGCGTTTCGCTGCTCAAACAAAGCGTCCGCTTCCGCTTCGTACATGGCGTCTTCTTTGGCGAATCTCTCTGCCAAATCATCTAACTCCGCAATAAGCTGCATACCAATTAAAAACATCAAGCCAACATTTTCGCCGTCGATTAAAGTAGATTGCGTCTCTTCCTCTTTCTCCGGCGCCAGCCCGCTCGGGTCTTTATACTTAATCGGGCTGTTGTAGGCGTAATGGTAGGACGTATGCGCGTCGAAGCTCTCGAACAGCGGGTCGACGCTCAAGAACCGACCCGTCTCCGCGTCGTACTGCCTCGCTCCCAAAGCGAAGTAATCGCTCTCAAAGTCTCGCTCCCGCCCGATAAAGCCGAGGCGGCTAACTATTTTCTCTTGCCTTTCCATAACTTAGCGCAATATAAGTGTTTCGTCTCATTTTTCAAAGCGGCGGCGTTGTTAGTATATTCATCCGTTGACTCCAAGTCATCGGATGAATCGAGCGGCTTACTATGGATTTTATTATAATGCGCGTTGGTATTGACGCCAATTTTATTTATTTTGTTTTTGGCTTTTGATTTGTATCGATATATTTATCGGGAAATGATAGAAATAAAGGACATAAACGATTCGAGAATAGAGCCTTACAGGCGCTTAAAGAAGCTCGGCTCTAAGGTTGGCGGCGAGGGAATTTTCGTCGTCGAAAACGATAAAGTAATCGAGAAAGCGCTCAAAAGCAATATAGAAATTCTGTCGTTCTTCGCGCTTCCTAAGTATTACAAAACGTTCCAGCGCCTTCTCGAAATCAAAAACATACCGGAAAACAAAATGTTCACGGCGAAAGTAGAATTAATGAACCGGATTGTCGGCTTTAAGCTTCACCAAGGGATAATGGCGGTCGGTAAAACACCCGACGAAACGCCGTTTAGCGAAATGGGCGACCGCGTCGTCGCTTTTAACGCGATAGTCAATTCGGAGAATGTCGGCTCTATCGTCAGGAACTGCGCGTCTTTCGCCGTCGATTCAATTATTTGCGACAAGGAAACTTCATCGCCCTTCCTGAGACGAGCCGTTAGAGTTTCCGCCGGAGCCGCGTTCTTTATTAAACGCCGCTCCTGCGCCAATCTCGCGGAAACGCTAATTGAGTTGCGGAACGAGCGTAATTACCGAATAATCGGGATGGAGATAAACGAAAACGCCAAGACGCTCGACAAAACGGACTTTAACGGCAAAATAGCGATTGTTTTCGGCAGCGAAGGCAAAGGATTAAGCGACGAGGTAATCGAAGCCTGCGACGAAATAGCGTATATCCCAATCGACGAGAAAATGGATTCGCTAAACGTGGCGGCGTCCAGCGCGATAGTTTTAAATTCGATTTATAATAAATTTTGATAATAGATTAATTTTTCAGAAATTTAAGTTTTGTATTTGACTGAAAGAAACAATTTGAATTTGATATGAAAATAAGCCCTAAATGGAAAATAGAAGACGTCCTCAGCCTAACTTTTTTTAAAAAAGTTAACCTAAGACACATAAAAAAGGCGGTGGAAAAATTCGACGGAATGGGCGAACTGCTGGACAAAAACAACGACTCGCAACTATCGCTTAAGTTTAAGCAGGAAAATCTGTTCGACGACAACCTCGAAAAAATCAAGGAAAAAGCCGGGGAGCAATTGAAATTATGCGACGAAAGGGACGTTCGCGTAGTTTCTTATTGGGACGAGAGCTATCCGGAGTTGCTAAGAGAAATATCCGTTCCGCCGATTATCTTATTCGTAAAAGGGGAGTTGCAAAAATCCGACGCGGCGTCGATTTCAATAGTCGGCACTCGGCGATGTCAGAACTACGGCAAAATGATAACCGAGAAATTCTCTAAGTTTCTCGCGGAGAACGGCGTCATTATTACAAGCGGTTTAGCGCAGGGTATTGACACAATATCTCACCTGTCGGCTATCGACGCCGGCGGGATTACCTACGCCGTGTTAGGTTCGGGATTAGACTGCATTTCGTCGTATTACTCGCGGAAAAACGCCGATAAAATCGTCGAATCTGGCGGCGCTATTATATCGGAATACGCCTGCGGAGTTACCGCCAAGCCGGGCTACTTCCCGCAAAGAAACAGAATAATCAGCGGAATATCGAAAGCGACAATCGTGATTGAAAGCGGCGAGAAAGGCGGCTCGCTAATAACCGCGAACTTCGCCGTTGACCAGAACAGGGAGCTTTTCGCAGTTCCCGGAGACATTCGCTCGAAAAAAAGCTTCGGAACGAATCTTTTGATAAAACGCAACTTAGCCGTTCCCGCTCTATCGCCGAAGCAGGTTCTCGAAGATTTGGGATTTTCGAGTATGTATGAATTTAAATCGGAGGAGCGGAAAATCGAATTGCCCGACGACGAAAAGCGGGTTTACGAGACGCTTTCATTTGAGCCGGCGCATATCGACGCCGTTGCGGAGAAGTTGGAAATGGGCGTCGCTGAAATATCCGTCAAATTGCTAAACTTAGAGTTTAAGGGCTTAGTTCGGCAGCTGCCCGGCAAACATTACATAAAAAACGAATAATATTTCGGAGAAATTAATGGAAAATCCCGAACGACTTTTTAAGCGATATTTGGACATAATCGAGCGAAGGATAGAAGAGCTGGCGCAAGAAGCCGAGCCGCGGGAACTATACGAGCCGTTCGCTTACATAATGCAAAAAGGCGGCAAAAGGATAAGACCTATACTTACTATGGCTTGCTGCGGCGCGTTCGGCGGCGAAGCGGAAAAAGCTTTAAACGCCGGAGTAGCCGTTGAAATACTGCACAACTTCACATTGGCGCATGACGATATAATGGATAAATCTCCGACAAGACGCAACCGCCCGACTATACATACGAAATGGGACGAGGCTACCGCCATCCTAACGGGCGACGTTATGGTTGGCTTGGCGTATCAAGCGCTGAACTCGGTTGAAACGGACAACGCGTCGGAGATAACCGGAGCTTTCTCGCAAGCGCTCGTCGATGTTTGCGAAGGGCAGGCTTACGACATGAAATATAATGACGTAAAGAACGTAACAATCGACGAATATTTGACAATGATTGAGAAAAAGACGGCTCGCCTGCTTGCCGGCGCGGCGAAAATCGGGGGCTACGTCGGCGGAGCGGACGAGAAGCAATTGGAAGCGCTGGAAAATTACGCCTTAAATCTCGGCTTGGCTTTTCAAATACAGGACGATTTGCTCGACCTCGTAGCCGACGAAAAAGAACTCGGCAAAACAATAGGCAAAGATATTATGGAAGGTAAAAAGACGTATTTAATAATAAAAGCTCTTGAAAAAGCCAAGAGCGAGGAGCAGAAGGATTTGCTCAAGAAATTCATCGATAATAACGGATTAAGCGCCGATTACGTCAAAATAATGAAAAACATGTTTTGGGAATTGAACGTATTCGACAACGCGGAGAAAGATATAAGCAAATATTTCGAGCGAGCGAGAAGCCAACTTTCAAAATTGCCGAAGAATGAAAACGCGGAACTTCTCGAATGGTTGTTAAATAAATTAAATAAAAGAAATAAATAAACGCTATGGCTTTTTTAATTTGCAACGAAGAATTTAAAATTGGCGAAAATCCAACGACGCCCGAGCAAACAATAGAAAGCGCGTTGGAAGCCGAAGACGTCGAATCGACTATATTAATCGTTCCGACCGGCAAACTAGTTAGAAAATACAAGCGGGAATTCATCCGTTCGTTCGCCAAAGTTACAAACAGACCGATAACCGAGCCGCTTATATTTACTATTCAGGACTTCGCCGAAGCTTGCTTCGATAAAATTTACGGCGCCGCGAAACCGAAGCAAATATCCGAAGCTTACCGTCTTGCTTTGTTCGAAGAAGCGTTTGAAAAAGCCGACGCTAAATTTTATAAAACCGCGAACGACAAAATTTCTAATACGATTTTGCGCCGATTAGCGGACGTAATTTTTGGTTTGAAAGAAGACGGAATAACAATCGCCGATATAAACAAAAACCTTAAGGACGCCCAAAGAGAAGACAACCCCGCTAACGACCTAACAAAATTGAACGATATATTGCAAATTTACCGGAAATACGAAGAAACTCTCGGCGAAAAATATTTGGATAAAACGGATATAATAACTAATCTAATAGAAAAGCTAACGCTCGATAGCGATATTTCGATAGATAAACTATTCCCGCGCTCGAAAGTAATATTAGCTTACGGCTTCAGCGAATTCAGAACTCCCGAAAGAGAGTTTTTTATTAGAATAGCAAAAACCAACGCCGCGTTCGGTTTAAATTTAGATTACTCCTTCCCCAACGGACCGCTTTTCGGCAACTTTGAAGATAATATTAAATCTCTCATTAAAGAAGGATTAAGCATAACGCCGCTGGACGAATACGCCGAAGAAGAAAAGACAGAGAGAAAACTAGACCCCAAAACCGAATCCTCGAAGCTTCCCCGTTCCGTATTTTTAAGACGGTGGCTATTCAATTATTATCACGAATTAAACAATCCCGATTTCGTTGATTTAGTAAATATTTACGCCGCTGAAAATAAAACAAACGAAGTCAAAGCGATTTGCAAATTAATAAAATATCTAATCGTTAAGGAAAATATTAAGCCATGGGAAATAACTGTCTGCTCGAGACAGCCCGAGCTTTATTCCGCTTTGTTCAGAGAAACTTTCTCGATGTATCAAATCCCCGTTAATATAAGCGACAGATTTAATTTAGACGCCTCGCCCGTAACTAACGCTATTTTTTCCGTCTTGAATTTAATTCATTACGGCTACAGAAGGCGCGATTTGCACAAAGTCTTGAAAAGCGAATACCCGAATTTCAGCGACGCGACGAGTTCGGAAGCTTTCGACCCGGATATTTTTATAGACGCGTCCCTAAAACTAAAATTCCTCGGCGGAGAAATCCGAGGCGGCAAAAAAAAATGGGATACAACGCTTCAAAATAAAATCAACTTTCTAAAAGATAGAATTAACGAAATTGAAAGTTCAGACACTTCGGATAAAACTGAGCTTTTTAGTCTAAATAATCTAAAAAACAAAGTAGAAACAGCTAAGTCAACATTTGAGTTAATCGCCTCGAAATTGCCCGACAAGAAAAAACAATACTCGCCCGCGGAATTCAAGGAATTGGTAAAAATAGAAATAGTTAAATCGCTAAAAATACGAGACGCTATACTTGATTTTTACAATGATTTGTTCGAAAAAAAAGAAGAAATCGCCGCTTCCGAACGCGTGATTTACGAGGAAAGCATAGAAAAGGACGCCAAAGCTCTGGCGGCGCTTCTTAAATTGGTTGACGAGCTATGCTTTATAACAGAAGACAGATTCCCGAACAAAAAATTCAAGCTCGAGTATTTCTTGAATCGCTTAAAAACCGCCGTTACCGCCGAAAAGTATCAAATCGCCGAAAAGCAAAAATACGGCGTCGAAGTAACGTCAATCGAGCAGATAAGAGGCATACCGTATAAAGTCGCTATTCTTTGCGGCGTCATAGACGGCGAATTTCCTATTTCCTACAAGCCTGAAAGATTTTTAGGAATTGAATTAGAAAAATCCGAAATTAAGCATATCAGGTCGGAAAGAATGCAATTCTATCAGTTTTTGGTCAATAATCCATCCGACTTGAACAAAGGAGAAAAGCGGATTTATATTACTTATCCAAAAACCGCGGGCGAAGAAGAGTTAACAAGGTCTCATTTCATAGACGCTTTGCTAAAAATAACAACGATAGAAAAAGACGGCAAAATCTCCGATTTATCCAAACTAAACCAAATAAACGTCGTTGAGTCCGAAGAAAACGTTTTATCCAACGCTCAAATAAAATATTCGCCATGGTATTTTACGATAGCTAATCATGACGAAGCTCTCGAATTTCATGGCAAATACGGTTCGGAAAACGTCGATATTCCAGAGAAATATTCATCCGTAAATCTAAAAGAAAAAATAAAGTACGTTAATATTTATAAAGAAAGAGCGGGGAAAAGCGACGGTCAAATTAACCTCGACAAATTGCCGGAGGAAATAGCAAAAAAAATAAGAGACATAAAATCACAACCAATATCGGTTTCGGATTTGGAAACATACGCTAAATGCCCCTTCCAATACTTTTTGAGGAAAATATTGTCGGTGGAGCCCCCAGAAGAACCAGAATTGGCGTTAACTCCTCCCGAAACAGGCTCTCTTTTGCATAAAGCTCTTTACGAATTTTACGCGTCCATTCAACTTAGAAATCCCAAGCGACAGGAATTCCCCAAAAAGAAAAACGAAGCCCCCGACGCCGTTCCAGTCTGGCTTGAAAAAAACAAAAAAGAAGAATATTTACGCGATTTACGGAAAATACTAGAAAAAGAACTTGAATTATATATCTTTAATCATCCGCTATTTAGAATAGACCAAGACAATCTGCTCGGTTCGAGCGGCTCGCCGGGTATTTTAGATTTATGGCTGCGCGAAGAATTCAAGCGACTAGAAGTAAAAAACGACTTCGCTCCCATTTTCTTTGAACTTTCGTTTGGACTAAAAAACGCTCTCGGCGCGCCGTCGCTCCCCCCAATTAAATTAGACGACGACTTAATTCTAAAGGGGAAAATTGACAGAGCGGAACTGAGAGCGGGCGGAAACGGCGCTTACGACATTTTAATCGCGGACTACAAACTCGGCGGGAACAACCTGCCCGGATTAAACGAAATAAAACAAGGAGTTTCTTTCCAGATACCGCTCTATTGGCATGTTTTCAAACAAATGCTAAATCAATATTACGGCATCGAAGCGAACTTTGTCGGCGGGGTCTATTATATACTAAAACCAAAATTTGACGATAAGAAAAATTTACTAAAAAGTCAACAGTTTGTTCTGCTTGACGACGACAACCTTAAAAAGGCGTTTAATTTATCAAGAAGCAAAAGTCAAGTTATTCCCAAAAAAGACGACTTAGACCAAATCCTCAAGGATTCTCTTAAAGAAGCAAAAACTATAACAAACAAAATATCCGACGGGATATTCCCAGTAGAACCAAAAGACGACAAGACATGCGATTATTGTAAAATGCAAAGCGTGTGTAGGATAAGGGAGCGCTAATGGATTTGATAAATCAAATCCCTACGGCATCACATAATAATAAAACCCTCGGGAAAATATTTTAAACTGCTGAGAAGACTACTTCTTCTCGCCCGTTTCTATTTGTTCGAGCCATTTGTCTTTGTTTTGCAGGAAGTATTCCTTGGCGGCGGTGTATTCGTTGGGGATTATTCCGTCCAATATCGCTTCTTCGATTTCTTCTTTGATAACGCCGACGGTTCTGGAAGGCTCTAAATCGCAAATTTCCATGATTTCCTCGCCTTTTACGGGCGATTGAAATTCGCGCAGTTTGTCTCTTTCCTGAACGTCGATAACTTTTTCCGCCACTTTATCGTAATTTTGCAAATATTTTCTAGCTTTTTCGGGATTTTGCGTCGTTATGTCCGCCTTGCAAAGAAGGAACAAATCCACCAGCGCGTCGCCCGCGTTAACCGCCAAGCGCCTCACCGCCGAATCCGTTACGCCGTCGTCCACAAGCCCCATCGGTCTTTGATGAAGTCTTACTAATTTTTCCACGTAATCGACTTTTTCCATAGGCAGCTTCAGTCGCCGGAATGTTTTTTCAACTTTTCTAGCGCCAACCTCTTCATGTCCGTGAAAAGCCCAGCCCGTTCCCTCTATAAATTCCTTAGTCGCCGGTTTGCCGATGTCATGTATTAAAGCGGCGAAGCGCAACCAGACGTTGTCGGATTCTTCGGCTACCCCGTCTAGCACTTTTATCGAATGATTTAAAACGTCCTTGTGCGTGTAAACTTTCTCTTCTCTCTTCACCGCTTCAACGCCGGAAAGCTTGTCGAGCTCCGGGAATATGTATTTTAGTAAATCCATCTTTTTAAGCAATTTGAATCCCCAGCCCGGACTCGGCGATTTCAGAATTTTCATCATCTCTTCGGTAACTCTTTCTTGAGAGACGATTTGTATTCTGTTGGACATCTTTTTCGCGGCGGTAAAAGCGGCGTTGTCGATTTTGAAGTTTAGCTGAGCGGCGAATCGAGCCGCGCGAACCATCCTCAACGGGTCGTCGTTAAACGTGTCGAAGGGATTCAGCGGCGTTCGCAGCATTCCAGCTTCCAAATCGTTCAAACCGTTGAAAGCGTCAATTATCAGTCCGTAATTCTCCTCGTTCAGCGACGCCGCCAAAGCGTTGCAAGTGAAATCGCGCCTGCGCAAGTCGTCCTCTAAATTCCCCTCCTCGACTATAGGCTTGCGAGAATCTTCTTCGTATCTTTCCCGACGCGTCCCGACGAACTCTAATTTGTTATCGCCGGCGGGAACCATAGCCGTTCTAAATTCTTTATATAAAACCGCTTTAGTATTGAATCGCTTGGCGAGTTCCTTAGCGAACGCCAGAGCGTCTCCCACCACCGTGAAATCGTAATCGGTTCTTTCTCTTTTCAGCAGATAATCTCTTACGTATCCGCCGACGATATAAACCTCGTAGCCCAGCTCTCGAGCTATCTCGCCAACTTTCTTTACGATTTCTTCCTTTATCTCTACCTTATCGACTCTTTTACGCACCTTCGTTATTACGGCGTCTTTGCGTATTATCCTCTTGCGCTTCTTCATCGAATATTTTTATCCTACATCCTGAATGTTTTCAAAAGTTCAAAGATAAAATAAACGAATTATCATTCCAAATATTTTTAAGTTGAAGAACATCGAGTTTTTAAAAGAAAAAAGCGGCGGTTATCTAATAAACAAAAAGGGACGACCGAAAAGGCGTCCCCTATAATCAATTACAACGAACTTTCAAGAAAAATTAATATTAGTATTCAAATAATATCGTTATTTATTAGTCGCTTACTTCACAACAAGAATTTTAACCGTCTTGACTCTATCCTTATGAGATAATCGGCAAAAATACACGCCGCCGTTATACGACGAAACGTCCAACAGCAAAGAATGCTTGCCGGCGCTTAGATAAGTATTCACCGGAAAATCTACCGTATTTCCTAACTCGTCCAATACTCTAATACTCGCCCGTCCGTCCGAGGGCAGCGTATAGCGAAGCATACAATACGAGCTCGCAGGTTGCGGATAAGGATTCGATATAAACAGAACGTCGTTCCCCTCCGCCTCTTCTACGGGAACAGCGGTATTTCTTAACTTCGCTAAATAAGCTTTGCCGTTCTTAAATCCCGAAACAATATAATGACCGTCGCTACCTTGCATCACATACCATATAACGTCCCAACCCTCGCTGCCATACACTTTTTCCCATTCAAGTTCCCCTAAGCTATCGGTTTTTACTAAATAAAAGTCGCGCAAATGCATCGTTTCTTCTTCTTTTAAATTGTTCCAATAAGCGGTCCAACCGCCGATTAAAAAACCGCCGTCGTCGGTTACGCACATATGCACCGGTTTGCTGTAATCTTTATCCTTATTCCAATAATCTTTTTCCCATTCCACGTTTCCTAGCTTATCCGTCTTGACGAGATTATAAAACGAACTGTCGCCGTCGAAATCTTTCCTCTCGAATACCGTAGCTATTCCGCCGTCCGGGCATAAATGTATATGACTAGTGCAATATCTATTGCATGTATCGTTCAAATTAAAACCGTTTTTCCATAATAAGTTTCCGGCTGTATCAGTTTTTATTAATCCGTACTTCGCGCATGTCGCTTGACGCGCTAGGATATATAAAAACATATAATTGCCATCCGATATTTCAATTGGGGTTAATGCTCCCATATGATCGTAATCAGACACGTCGGTATAATATTTCCTCCATATTTTCCTACCCAATTCGTCAGTTTTTTGCAGATAGCATTTTTTACCGCCCTTGTATTTATAATAACTTGTAACTAAAAAATGATTTTCTTTTTTTATTTTCATTTGAAATGGCGTTCCAAATAAACGCCCCCTATCGTTCCAACTAAAATAATGCCAAAGATATTCTCCACTTGACTTCGCGTTTAAAATATAAAAATAACCGTCTTCTAAATATGAAAAATGTAAACATTTCATGCCGGCATATCTAACTTCCCACTCGTCCGGTTGATATATAAATCCACCGGAAATTGGATTATCTCTACTACCAAAATCTAATTCCCACTCTTTATTTCCCTTTTCGTCCACCTTAAATACTTTCTTGGCTACGTCGCCGTTATAAGAACCAAGGGCTAAATAACCGCCGTTAAGACTTTCAATAAAATATATAACCTCTCCGCCGGTATTATATGATTTCTCCCAAATTATTTCCTGTGTATAAGCTACGTCGTAAAGAAATAACAACGACAATACTAAAATTAATTTTTTCATTTGCTGTATTTCCTTTTATTTTAATTCAATCCTCATTTTATTAAAGTAAATTTCCCCATTAGATTAATCGACTTTCCGTTAACTTTTATTATATAATTTCCTTTTTCAAAATATTTTATATTCAGATTAATTGTATTTACTCCAATTACAACATTTTTGATTTTTTTACACCTTATTAGTCTTCCCGTAAAATTATATAACTGAACGCGAACGGCTTCGATATTATCTATTGCAAAATCTACTTTAACATAACCGCTTGAAGGATTTGGATAAATATTCATAAATGAATTATTATTTTTATAAGTTTTACGATTTACCATGGTCCAAGTCTCGCCGTAATCGGTAGAACGGTATAAATTACCGTTGGGTCTTTTTATTAGTATCCTTTTTGGTTTTTGATAGTTATCGTTTTCTTTTATATTATCATTACATACCAAATTCCAAGTCTTTCCCCAGTCTTCAGTATATATCGTCTTATCGACTTTATTTATCCTTACTTTCTTTGGATAATAATCACGTTCAAATTTTGAAAAACAATAAGCAATATTGATAATTAAAAACAACATTGTTATTGAAATTAATTTTGATTTCATTTTTTCACCTAAATAAATTGTTAATAGTACTTATATTATTTTCTTCTATGGCTCTATACATATTGGCAAACAATCAGATTCCCACGCTGCGCCCTCATGCTCCTCAGGTTCAGCTTCGCATTCTCCGTTATCATAAGAATAATTCTCATTAATGTATAGCTCATCTTCTTCTGTATCCCAACACATCTCGAGAGTGTGAAGACAACATATTAAGTCTTCGCACGGATCAATTTCAATATATAAGTCCCAACTGCCGGGTTTTTGTTCTAGATAGACAACAAACTGCGCGCAACTCCTCCAACTTGCTTCATATTTCATATAAATTTCTGAACATTCAAATTGCCATTTATCACCCGGTTTTGCAGCATTATACAGCGCCATAAAATACTCAATACTTAGTTCAGTAAAACCTTGTTTAAAAATCCAATCGGTAAAATCCCAATCTGGTGTAGGATCCGTGATTATTTTGTCGTATAATTTCTTGCAAGAATCAGTTCCGTTAGTATATACACGAAATTTACGAATATCAAATTCTGTTATTTTTTGACCTAAAACAATGCACTGTCTTTCTCTATATGTAAAAGTTACGGAACATCCAGAATAACCCGGTAATTCAAGCGCTTCGGTTATAAAATCGCTCCAAGTTGAACTACAAGATGTCTCACAATTAGCATTTGCTTCTTTTGGCGTCAAGAACAAAATAATCGACATTGATATCAAGCTAAATATAATAAATAATCTCTTCATTTCTTTTCTCCATTAAAATGAATAAATATTAATTAAAAAGTCATGACACAGAAAAATATTTTAGACTTTTCTAAACGCGTTTTATAGTTTTCAGAAAATACTGCTTTTTGAAGGAAATTTACAAATTCCTTAATTCATACAAGTTTCATTATCCTATCCCCTCCTTTCCGGCATTACTCGGATTCTGTTGTTTGCGTTTTACGTCATATAAGCTAACTCCAATTAGTTAATCAAATAACTAATTATTAATTTAATATAAGATTTATAAAAAGTCAATAGCAATAATTACTAAAATAGCGTAGTAATAAATACTAATATTTTGCCGCAATAAATGTTTCAGTCTTTTATATCTTTAATCGTTTTATATATAAAGCTCTACTACTCCTCAATTACCATACCTTTAAAGATATAAATCTCCGCTCTCGGGTCTTTGTATGCGTCGGTCGAGAGTCCCGCTTTTCGACCGATTTGCTCTAATAGAGTTTGCCTGTCCCAGCCTTGCTCGCTTGCAACTTGCGGCAAAAACAAGCCGGAATTATAGCCTAATCTCAGCACGATGCCGTCCTCGCCGGGCGTTATTTCGTCGTAATCCAACACTCGCTTCATTCTGGAAAGTATCGTTACTTCGTATTCCAAATCGTCCAACACTTCTTCGGTTACTGGCGAGAATCGCGGGTCTTTAGAGCAAGCTAATCTAGCGGATTCTTCGACAGCCATCATTAAAGTATTTTCGGCTATAGTATGCCCCATACAGCCTCTCAGCTTGCCGTTCTTTTTCAACGTAACGAAAACGGCGTATTCGTCGGAAAGTTCTTTAGGCACGACGTTCACTTTATACAATGAATCCTTGCCGGTAACTACGCTCTTGACCGTTTTCTTCGCCACTTCGAAAAGCTTATCCTTGCTCTCTTTGCTTAAGTCCGGCAGCAGAGTTTGCTTTTCGTCTGATTTATACATAACGCCGCTGAAATATCCGACCACCGCGCTTTTATCGCCCTTCATATACGGCGAAGAAGCGGAATTTGAATATACTATCGGCTTCGCGTCGTTAGCTCCCAACTGCTCGGCGGCGGTCATAGCGACGACTATCGGTCCGCCCCCGCAGGCTTCCCATTTCCTTGAAAACAGCTTCATCGCGAGTTTGAAATAATCGTATCTATAAAAAGCCCTCAAAATCGGCTGGTCCATTCGTTTCGCCGTTTGCGCGTCGTGATAGTGCGAAAGGTCCGAACTCGCTACGAGCAGGACTTTTTTACTTTGCGCTTCCACGGCGCCAACTATCGCTTTTAACAGGGCGTCCGAAGTTTCGTAATTCTGGCTGCCCATCACAATTGGAACGATGGGAACGCCGGGCTGAACGATTTGCAAAAAGGGAATCTGAACCTCCAAGGAATGCTCCGTTCTCGCTCCCTGCCATTCGTGCCCTTCTCTGGAATAGCTAACCAAGTCGTTTTTCTCGCTTATAGCTTTGGATAGCTCTTTATCGACCATAGCCTCGCCGAGCGGCGTAACGTAAGCGTCGCCGTCGAAAACCGAAGCCCCTTTAAAGGCTTTTGCGTGGCTGGGCGCTATAACGATAACAGCGTCGTAGTTTTCGCCTTCCACTTGCTTAAAAGCCGTTCCCGCCACCCAGCCGCTATAAACGTAGCCGGCGTGCGGAACGACGAGTCCGTAAACTTCCTTTACGTCGTCGGGGCGTTCGCCGCGTTGTAAGTATTCGTTAATCCAAGCCTTTAGCGTATCGGCGTTTTTCGGGTAAAAAGCCCCGTCCACCGTAGGCGGTCTGTAGGTTACGTCTTTCGGGTCCGGCGCGTCTTGCGAGCATAATCTCGTTAATGATATCATAATAGTTAAAGTTATTAATAAATATTTCATAATAATAGTTACCATTAATCATAATAATAATTTCAACAAATTCCAACGCAAAAAAAGAAAAAAATCGGTATAAAACAATAAATTTTATAAAAAGCTCGCTTTTAGCCGCGCCTAACTATTGTTTTCGCTTAAAGAATTGCCGGCTCTACGCTCTTGAATAAGTCCGCGCAGTGAGTTCCGGCGAAAACAAAACCGCCGTCTTTACATTGTATAGATTTTACGTTATTGGATAGTTCGCCAATCAAAGTCCAAGTTTCGGCGCTGTCCGATGAAAGATAAACGTCGCCTTCCAAAGTTCCGGCAAAGATTTTATCGTCAAAATCAATAGCCAAAGACTGAACGCTCACTTCGAGTCCCTTCGACGGCTCCCAGAAACCCATTCCATCGACGTCAGACGAAGAATTCCCGTCGTCTTCGCAACCAAAAAACAAAACTATAATAAGAGCGGAGAGAAAAATCGAAGTTATTTTTTTCATTTTCGACACTCTATTTAAAACGCTATCAATATTTTACAGTATCTAAAGTTAAGTAAAATTTACTAAATATAAAAATTTTAAAAACAATACAATTTTTATTTCTAACAGAAAAATTTCAAAATTTACTTCTTTACAATATAATTACCGGTTTTGATATCCGCTTAACATTGTCAATTATGATATTAATCCAATAGGCACCGAAGCTTAAGTTACTTCTATTAATATGTATCTTTTCCCTCCCGGACGGTAAAAAACCGTCGTAGATATCTTTAACTTTTACTCCAAGTTCATTTACCATTTCTATTCGAATAAGAGATTTCCGCTTCAGTTTGATTTCTAAGGTCAAATTTTCATCGGAATTCAGAGGATTGGGATATACGATAAATTCGTTGTTGGAAATCGCGACTTCCTCTTTTACTTCCGTTACGGAACTTTCGCTTTTGTAAACGTTGCCTTCTTCTGTTCCCAAATAAATATGCCCGCGCTTGTCCAAATAAAAACAAGTTATGACTACGCTATCTTCTTCTAAACCTTCGTTAGCGCGATTAAACAAGTAATTATCGCCGTTATTTTTTATTAATCCTCCGTCGTAAGGTGTTGGCAGGTAAATCTCTCGTGAGTTAATAGCAATGAAATCTTGTACGTCATAATATAATCCAGTTCTACCGAAATAATCATATAAATTGCTGTAAACTTCCCGCCATTCTTTTCCACCATCGTACATAACCTCAAGACGCGATTCGTAATTATTTACGTCATAAAATATTCTATATATATTATTATCATCGTCCGCCGCGATTGCATGAATATGACAATCAGTAAGAGAATCGCCCACTAAAGACCAGATCTTCTCTTTTATGTCGTACTTGTAAACATAACATTTTTCGCCAAAATTTCCCTCGTTAATAGCCATAATTAAATTACCGTCTCCGTCAAAGCACGCGTCTTGTTGAGGGGCGTGAGGAAATTCTAATATTCTCTTCCAATGTAAACTATCGCTCCATATTAATTTATCAACCATAATTTTAAGAGGCGTAGAAGGAAAATTACCAGTTAAACCGAAAATATCTGATTTATTATTAACGCCTAAAATACCATGATAGATGGTATCGTTTCCAAATCTTTGCCATGTTTCTCCGTTGTCTGCGCTTAAATAAGGCGTTTTATCAATAACGTCGGTAAATATTAAATCATTCTCGTCAACAATGACTGTATAATAACCTCTTGCTAACTTTTCTTTTGTATAAATTGTATCCCAAATACATTTCATACTATTATATTTGTATAATTTACCATATAATTCTGTGCAAAACACGTCTCCCTTGGAATTAGCGGCGATTGAAGTAATTTCAGCTCCGCAGTCCAATTTAAGATTAATCCATTTGGGCTTTTTGCAGAAAATAAAACCGCTAGCCAATAAAATTAACGCAACAAAAGTAACGATATATTTCATAATATTCCCCAAACTATTAAACAATTTATACTTATGAAACATTCCTAAGTTCTTTCTATTTACTAATAATTACTTTTTTTGTAAGCATTTTATTGTTTTGCAACCTAACGCGTAAATAATAAACGCCGCTTGGCAGTCCCGAGGCGTCGAAAACGACCGTACGTTCGCCAATAACGTATTTATCTTCAATCAATGTTCTTACTTCTCTGCCGAGACCGTCGTATATTTTCAATGTAGCGTAATCGGGCGTTTTCAACCGAAAACGAACGCTCGTCTTGGAATGAAACGGATTCGGTCGGTTTTGCATTAATATTAGCGACGATTTTTCGCGCTTTTCTTCAACAGAAACCGTAGAGTTAACGCTTTTAAAAACGCCCGCGCTATTTGTCCCCGCGTATAAGTAACCTTCGGAATCTATAAATAACGACAAAACGAGGCTGTCTTTCAATCCCTCGTTTAATTGCGCCCAAGTTTCTCCGCTATTTTTCGTCCGATATACTCCGCTATCGGTTCCGGCGAATATATGCCTGCTCGAATTAAAAACAAGCGAGTTAACGTCGATATCGCTTAATACAGTTAGCGACCAATTCTCGCCGTTATTTGTCGAGCGATACACGCCCGGTTCTTCGCCGCTGTAAAAGGGACTTGTCCTAACGCCGGCGAAAATATCGCCGTTCGAATCTATAACAATTGAACTAATAACTCCAAAATCCAATCCTATAAATTCCCAATCGGTTCCGCCGTCGGTAGAGCGAAATATGCCGCTCCTAAAAGTTCCGGCAAAAATATCGCCGTAAATGTTTACAGCAAGAGAATAAACCCTAGACATTTCCAAAGAAGTCCAACTTTCGCCGTCATTGTTTGAACGCTTAAAATCGCTTCCCCCCGCAAATATAACGCCGTTTGAATCAATAGCGAAGCAAACGACAAACTCCTCCTCAGTACTAAGCAACTCCCAATTATCGCCGTAATCGGTAGAACGGAACAAACCCGCGCTATCGGAGCCCGCAAATAGATATCCGCCCGTCGTAAAAGCTAAATCGTTAACGCCAACGTCGGATAAATTAGTCTGAATCCAATTCTCGCCGTAATTTTCCGAATAATACACTCCCGACGCTTTATCGCTCAAACCTTTTGTTCCAGCGAAGATACGTCCGTTATCACCGAGAGCGAAACAAGTTACAAACGGACGAGTCATTCCCCTATTAGCTTGAATCCAACTATCGCCGTCGTTGTTAGACTTAAAAACGCCGCTTCCAATTGTTCCAACAAAAATATCGCCGTTCTCGTTAACTGCAAAATCCATCACGTTCAAATTGTTTAATCCGTTATTTGCTAAGCTCCAACTACTTCCATTATCGGCTGAACGATAAAATCCGCTATATCTTCTAATTCCCAAAAAATCGCCCTTATTATTTGCTATAAGAGAACCAAAATAATAATGCTCCGGTAATTCTGTCCATTCATTGCCGTAATTAGTCGTTCGATACGTCTTATAATTAGCGACGGCAATAATAACGTCGTTAGAGTTAATCGCAAGACAGCGCGGTCTTTTTTCGGATAAACCAATATGAGTCCAATTGCCGCCGTTATTTGTAGATAGATAAACGCCTTGCCTATTCGACGCAATTAAATCCCCTTTTTCGCTTACTGCCAAGGAATTAAAAAATTCGGATTCAATCTTTGCTTCGCTCCAACTAACCCCGTTATCGTTAGTTCGATAAGAACCGCTATCTGTAATAGCGTAAATATCCTCGTTTGGCAAAACTATTAATTCGTAGGCTTTCACGTCTTTTAAGTTCGTTTGCGTCCAAGTCGCGCCCTCGTTGGTAGAAATAAAAATTCCGCTCCGAAACGTTCCGGCAATTATATTCCCGCTTGAATCAATCGCCAAAGAATATATCCACAAATCCAAATCGCTTTGCCGCGTCCAATTCGAGCCGTCGTCCGTCGAGCGATAAACGCCGTCGCGCTTGGTTCCGGCGTAAATATACCCGTCGGGACCAATCTCAAGAGCGTATATTTCCCCGCCAAACGGTCCGTTCGTTTGCTCCCAAAAATCATTCTGAGCGCGCAAGGACATACAGAACGCCGCCGTCAAAAGAATAGACAGTATAATGAAGTTTCGCATTTTTGCCTCCTCGTAAGTTAACAAAATCTATATTTCAACAATATTTCTCGTTTGAAACGCTATCCCTTCACTTAATCAATCATTAAACGCGCGTTCGACGAACTTTCGCGTAGTTCTAATCGCTTGCCGGGCTGTCTTCTATAACCAAACGTAATCTCAAATCTTTATCTCATTTAATATATAGACAAATATAACGTAAAAAAGTTACAAAAAATATCTTTTAATTCAAAATACAATCAATATTGTTATTTGCCGGTTAGGCGAATGATATTTCGCCGCTATTGTCGCAACTTTCCGCGGCTTGTTATCATTCCCATTTTTGAATTTGGGAATGAGGCTGGAATTTCTTTCTACCAGAAATTCTCAGAAGTTTCGTATATTTTTTATAAATTTAAAAAAGTTGGATTTTTAATAAGAAGGATAATAAAATGAAAAGATACTTTTTACTTGCGATTTTGCTTAGCTTAACGCTCGCTTTTACGGCGTCCGCCGAGCTTCTGACGCCCGAAAAACTCTGGTCGCTTAAAAGAATTTCCGAGCCGAGCCTTTCGCCCAACGGCAAAACTCTGCTGTTCGTAATATCGACGCCTTGCCTGAAGGAAAACAAATTCAGGCGCGACTTATACACAATTCCGATTGACGGCGGCGAACCGAGAAGACTGACCTATCAAGGCGAAAACAATCACAACGGCGTCTGGGCGCCAGACGGTAACAAAATAGCGTTCATCTCCGACAGAAGCGGAACGTCGCAAGTTTACGTGATGAACCTGAACGGCGGCGACCCGAAACAAATGACGGAGATGGAAAACGAAACGCAATACCTCTCTTGGTCGCCAGACGGCAAATGGCTCGCGTTCGTCTCCGACGTTAAAATGGAACAGACTATCGAAGAAAGATACGACGACCTCGACAAAGCCAAAGCTTATTTATACGAAGATTTGCCCGTGAGGCATTGGGACGAATGGAAAGACGAAAAATACAGGCACATTTTCGTCGTATCCACGAACGGCGGCGAACCGACGGATTTAATGAAAGACGAAAAATACGACGTTCCCCTAAAACCCTTCGGCGGAACGTCGCAAATAGCTTGGTCGCCGAGCGGCACGGAAATAGCTTACGTTTGCAAAAAAGATAAGGATTACGAATCGAGCACGAACTCGGAAATCTATACCGTCTCCCCCTTCGGCGGCAAGCCGATAAACGTAACTAAAGGAAACGTTAGTTACGCGCTCCAAGGCTTCGATTTAAATCCGAAATATTCGCCGAACGGAAAAACCATAGCTTTTCTCAGCGAAAAAACGCCGGGCTACGAAGCCGACAAAGTCAGATTAGTAACATATTCGAAACGCACCGGCAGAATAAAAGACGTTACCAAGAATTTCGACAACTGGGTTGACGAATTTGTCTGGAATCCAAAGAGTTCGAAAATCTATTTTTCGTCAATAGTAGAAGGCAAATCTAAAATTTACGAAATCGATCCTTACAGCGGCGATTACGACTTAATCTTAGAAGGCGACTTCAATTACGGGGACAGATACTTGGAAATTTCGCCCGACGGAGAAAAGCTAATATTCAGCCGCCGCAATTTCAATCATCCGATGGAAATCGTCTCGATGCCTATAGACGGCGACGAAGAGGATATTAAGCAAATCACGCGATTAAACGACGAAGCGATAAAAAATATCGACAAAGTGAAATTCGAGGAAAAATGGTTCACAACGGCTGACAACAAAAAAATGCACGCTTGGGTAATTTATCCGCCGAATTTCAATAAAAACGACGAATATCCATTAATTACATATTGCCAAGGCGGACCGCAACAAGCCGTAAGCCAGTATTGGAGTTACGGCTGGAGCTTCGCGCTAATGGCTTCGAAGGGCTATATAGTAGTCGCCCCGAACAGACGCGGCTGTCCAGGATTCGGTCAAGAATGGATCGATTCCATTTCGCAAGATTGGGGCGGCAAGGCGATGCAAGATTTATTAGTGGCGACGGATTCCATGGCGAACGCTTCCTATGTCGATGAAAATAATATGGCGGCTATCGGAGGCAGCGCGGGAGGCTACGCTACGTTCTGGCTGGAAGGCAACCACGATGGCAGATTCAACGCGTTCGTCTCGCACTGCGGCGTTTTCAACATGGAAAGTAAGCACGGTTCTACCGAAGAGCTTTGGTTTCCCAATTGGGATTACGGCGGCGAATTTTTAAGCGGAAACGCCCGAAAGCAATACGATAAATTCTCGCCGCACAACTTCAGCGAAAATTGGGAGACGCCTATTTTCATCATAACCGGCGTGAACGATTTCAGAGTGCCTTACGACCAAAGCTTGCAGGCGTTCACTTTGGCGCAAATCAAAAAGATTCCGTCGAAACTATTAGTATATCCCGAAGAAAATCATTGGATTTTGCATCCGCAAGAAAAATTATTTTGGTATAGAGAATTTTTCGATTTTCTGGACAGATATTGTAAATAATTAAACGAACAGTAGGAGGCTACCTTAAAAATAGTATGTTTGATCGTTTTCTAATATTTGCGCGTCAAAGATTTGTTTATTACTGGATTCCCGCTTTCGCGGGAATGACTTTTGGCGGTCATTCCCAACTTGATTGGGAATCCAGAGAAAACGACGCTTTCAGGAATTCAACTTTAGAAAAGGAGAAAACATCTATTCGATTGAGTTTTGAGACAGCCCATTACAATTCAAAATATAAATATTCGCTCTTTAAAAACTCGTAATAATGCTTAAAATATACATATACTTGACAATAATTATCTCGCTCTCGGCGACGATAACTGCGACGAGCCAAACGGTTAGCTACGGCGTTTTTAACGAGCGATGCTATATAGCCGTGAGCGATTCGCTCGGTTTCGATTGGAACGAAGCCAATCTTTTATCCGCCAGCTACGGCGGCGGCTTAGCCGTCATAAACGATTTGCTTGAAAACAATTTCGTCGCCGAATTGACGTCCGAAAAGAGCGAATACTGGACTGAAAGCGACGGCGAATTGCTCGGAGCATGGATTGGCGGCTTCCAAGAAAGCGGCGCCGCAGAGCCGAGCGAAGGTTGGAACTGGATAAACGGCGAAGATTTCGACTATACCAATTGGGCGCCCGGCAAACCGGACGAGTTTAATAACTCTAACGAAAACAGAATTTGCTATTACGGCGAAAACGAGGAGCCGAGCGCGTATTGGAACGACTATCCCAACTCCAAAAAGCTGAAAGCGTTCGTCGTAGAAATCGGAGAAGTAGCGACAGCCGACGCCGGAAGCGATAAATACATAGAAATTGGCGGGGACGCGAAAATCGGCGGCTCGCCGAGCGCGTCCGGCGTCGAACCGCCCTACAATTACAGCTGGCGCCCAGCGTATAACATAAGCGACCCTAACTCGCCGAATCCAACTGTTTCGCCCGAACACACTACGGAATATATACTAAAAGTAACGCCTGACCTCGGATGCCCCGTTTACGATACCGTCGTTGTTAGAGTGAAATCGCCTATAATGCAGGTATCGAGAATTAACATAAAAGATTTAATCTGCAAAGACTATTCCGACAATCATTTTACTATCACAAACATAGGCGGCGAAACGCTAATAATCAGAAATATTAATATCGAAGGCGCCGGAAGCGCGAATTTCGAATTATTGGGCGATTTTCAACAAATTTCGCTCGACTCGAACGAAAGCGAGAGCTATACTATACAATTTAAGCCGCAATCGCCGGGGCTTAAATCGGCGACCGTTCGCGTAACCAGCAACTCTAATCCCGATTCAAGCCAGACGTTCCCAGTTTCCGGCATGAAATACGAAATGTCGTTTTCTACCGACAAAGATTTAATCGACTTCGGCGAACTCTGCCTAAATGAATTGAAAGACGCGAGCTTTACAATTAAAAACAATGGAACAGTCGATGTCGGATTAAAACTAGTAACGTCGAACAAATTTGAATTGTCGCGATACGAGACGCTATTACGGCAAGGCGAATCAAAAAATATCGACGTCCGCTTTAACGGCTGGGACTCAAATATCGATATAAACTCGCAGATAAAAATAATCGACACTGTTTGCGACGTTATCGAGAATGTCGATTTAAAAGTGAAAATATCCGAGCCGGAAATAGAAGCCGAGGAGTTGACCATTTATTCGCCTATTGGCGGCTCGGCGACGGATATGCTGACAGTTAGAAACGTCTCCGACATGAAAGTTCAATTAAAAGAGCCGACTATAAGCGACCCGCGATTTAAAATAGTAAACGAAACTTTTCCTAAAGAAATAAAACGATACGACGAAACGCAAATACAAATAGAATATACGCCGACCGATATGCAACTAGCGTCAGTTCAACTGGATTTAGAAGGCGCCCCATGCGACGTTTCGGCTACGATTACGGTTTTCGGACAAGCCGTCGAGAAATCGGCGGAAATAACGGTCGGAAGCGTAAACGCGAAGCCGGGCGAAAATATCTTCATTCCGATTTATGTATCTGATTTAAAAAATATTTTTGAGGACGACTCAATAGTAATATATACGGAATTAATTTTCAACTCGAACTTGCTTTATCCAACCGGAAATACGCCTTTGGGAAGCGATACTGCGGGAATGAGAGCAATTAATATAACTTTTCCGCTAAAACCCGAATCCGGCGCGCTAATTGCAGAATTTGAATTCCTCGCTATGTTGGGCGACACCGATTTCACCGAGCTTCAATTGAACGAAGCGAATACATATACGGAAAACGGAAGCGTAAGATTAAGCTTCGTTCCGGGCGGATTTAATTTAAAAGGCGTCTGCCGGGAAGGCGGCGATAGATTCATCGTTAAAAAAGAAATAGAGCCGGGCGTCGCGCTTTTCCCCAATCCAGCCGAAACATACTTAACTATTAAAAGCGCGACCAAAAAAATAGAATTCGTCGCTATAAGAAACGCGCTCGGCGCCGAGATAAAATCAAAGCATATAAACGCATACGAACGAACGATTCCAATAAACGAATTATCCGCCGGAGTATATTTAATTGAAATAATATTTGACGATGGAACGAACGAAACCGAATCGTTTATTAAAAACCGCTAATAATTGCGGCGAAGACTCAATTATTTATAGATTCCCGCTTGCGCGGGAATGACTTCTATACGTCTCCTCGTTCCGACGATCCGCGTCGGAATGAATAACAAAACGCTCCGCGTTGGTTTTCTCATTATAGCCCCTCTTCCTCATTGGGGCTGTCTCATAATTGCCATTTTGCTTTATCCTCAAGGTAAACCTTGAGGTTGACATTTCTCTTGAAACGCCCGTCAATCGCGTGTTTATGTCAACCTTCGGGTTTACCCGAAGGGTTTGAAATCCAATATATTTGAGTTTTGAGACAGCGCCAACGAGTTACGAGACACTATACCTTTTAACCCCTCGCCTTCAAAAGCCTCCTAAATCTAATTCTATTATATCTTTGCGCCATTATGCAAGGCAGATTTGCGAAAAACGCGTATATTATCATAACTATCCCCGCCTGCCAGTAATTCCAAATAAAGAATATCGGCGAAAAAAGTATTACAATCCAATGCGCCGCTTCCGCCCTGCAGGTCTCCAAAATAAATCGTTCGAAATACTCCCTACTCCTCGTATTCATACGTTTCTTACGGAATCCTTTCTTAAACAGAGCAGAGCCGTCGGGCAAAATCTCTTTCCACTTCTTTATTTTAAACAGCTTTTCATATAGTAAACCGCCTCTTTCCCAGTCTCGCTCTTTGTATAAACTAGCGCGAACGTTTATATATCTTTCGGGGAGCGCGGTAGCCGCGTAAGCCACGGACATATGAATAATAAACCACAAAACAAAGTCTATTATAATTATCCATATAACGGGCGCTTCGATTAGCATAAGCGCTCCTTTAAGCTTTCACTTCCCTTGATTTCCATAACGTTTTCTTATTAGTAATTTGAAAATATAGCGAACGGAAAAATATCGCGCAGAAAAAAAGCAAATTTATCGGAAAAAACAGAACTGAAAAGACTCCGAAAAAACCGATTCTCTTCAGCATCCATAGCGTTTGATTAGCGAATAATATATAAAATATCGCCCATAAATAAACGAATTCGCTTGAAATGAAACTTAGAATGAAGGCTATTGTTATCAAAAAACCGGCGGAAATCCATAAAATGATATTAAATAAAGCCCCAAACGGCGTTTTGCTCGCTCCCGAAGCGAACGCCTTAGTCCAGCCGTCGGCGAGTTCTTTTAATCCGTCGGGATACATTCTAAACGACAATGCGCCCTTGCCGCCGAAGCACTTTAATTTCAATCCCGCTTTTTTGAACTTTTCCGCCATAAACACGTTCTCGAGAATTTTGTTTTTAACCGACTCGTGTCCATTTATTTTAAAATAATCCTTAGCGCTAACTATTAAAGATGGACCAAACAGTCCAGTCGGTTCAGACTTTAACGGCGTAAACGCGTTCATTGAGCCGACCATAATTATATTAAATATCGCGGAAAATTCTTCATATACTTTTTCCACTTTATGATACGGCGCGATTGACATAACTACGCCCGCGTCTTTGGAATAATAAGAATAAGTCGCCAATATTTTCTCAAGTCCGCCGGACTCCAGCTCGATGTCGGAATCTAGGAACATCAACAAATCGCCTTTAGCTTTTTTCGCGCCTTGATAGCATGCCCAAGGTTTGCCGAGCCATCCCTCCGGCAACGGCTCCGAGTCAATTACCGTCGCTCCTTTCTCTAAGCTTATTTCTCGCGTTCGGTCGGTCGAATCGTCGTTCACGACAATAACTTCGTCCGGTTTACGCGATTGACTGTTAATAGAATCCAGCGCTTTGCCGATATTGCGCTCCTCGTTTCTCGCTGGAATAATTTTTGATACGCTTGGGTATTTATCTACCTTGTATCGCTCGCAGAGCGGTATTCTAAATAAAAACCAAAATCCGCTCAGCCAAAACACCCCAGAAACCACAAGCAATATTATCGTATTCGCGTCCATATTTAATCTTTGTCATCCTCGAGTATTTTCTCGCATACGTTCTGTCCGCAAAGAGCGACCATCGGCATACCCCCGCCGGGATTGACCGAGCCGCCGGTAAAATAAAGATTCTTATACTTTTTACTCTTCTTCGGCATCTTAAAAGCGAAATTTTTCTTCAAATCCGAAACGACGCCGTAAACAGAGCCGCCGTTCGAATAATACATTTTTTCGATGTCCAAGGGCGTGAGAATATGCTCGTAAACGATATGCTCGCGCAAATCTTTTAGCCCCATTCGCTCCAATTTATCCAAAATTCGCTCTTTGTATTCCAGATAATCCTCCCTCGTCAAGGGATTATTCTCGTTAATATAGGGAATATGCGGCAGGACTTTCAATCCGGAACAGCCCTCCGGCGCGACGGACGGGTCGGACTTCGACGCGTCCACCAAATAAATCGTCGGGTCTTTCGGCAATCGCTTTTTATTGAAAACTGTATTGAAATGCTCCTTTTGATTGCCTGAAAAAAGGAAATTGTGATGCCTTAACTGCGGATATTGCGTGTCGAGACCTATGTCTATAACCAGACCGGAACAAGCCGGCTCAAAACGTTTGAGCTTTTTAATAAACGAGACGTCCTCGTTCAACAATCTTTTATACGCCGGAATTCCCTCCATATTAGAAACGATAAAGTCCGCCTCATGAGCCTCTCCGTTCGCTTCCACGCCCAAGACTCTGTTTTTTTCTTTGAGTATTCTGCCGACCTCGCTATTCAAATTCACCTTAACGCCGAGTTCTTTCATGTATTTATCTAAACCGATAGCGATATTATACATACCGCCGGGAACGTACCAAAGGTCGTGCCTGAATTGAATGGTAGGCATAAGATTCATGAAACCCGGCGCGTTATAAGCCGAAGAGCCGACGTATTTAATGAAATAATCCATTATATCGACAAGATACGGATTTTTTATATATTTAGCTACGCTTCTGTGCATCGTCCTGAAAAAATCAATCTTGAAAACGCTCGAAAAATTATAAAATTTCATAAAATCGAAAGTATTGTCGAGCCCGTTTTCGAAATACCCCTCGGCGAGTATATCGTACTGTTTTTCCGAATAATCCAAAAACTTTCTGAATTGCTTATACGTTTTTTTGCCTAGTTTGGCGAGCTCGCGCTGCATAAAGCCCATATCGGGGTCGAGGTCGATTATCGTTCCGTCCTCGAATATATTTCTCCAATGGGGACGGACTTTTTGTATTGTAATATAATCATCCATATTCTTTCCCCCCGCCTCGAAAAGCTTTCGAAAGTATTGAGGCAAAGTGAGAATGGAAGGACCTAAATCAAAGGTGTAGCCTTCCTTAGTTATCGTATTCAATTTACCCCCGATTTTCTCGTTCTTTTCGAAAATCTCTACTTTGTAGCCGTTAACTCTTAACGAAATAGCGGCGGAAATTCCGCCCAATCCCGCTCCTATGACTATTGCCTTTTTCCTCCCCTTATTTTCCTTCTTATCGCTCATTTCGACCTCAAGATTTATTTAAATTACCAAAAAATCAAAACAACGCTTTTATGGCTTTTTTCAACGTTTTCAACGGCGTGTCGTAAGGCGGATAAACCGCTTTAATGTCAAACAGAAAACTTTTCCGTAAAACCGCTTTTTTGTAACTGAACGTCTCGAAACTCGCCCTGCCGCGATACCTGCCCATACCGCTAAGACCCGCCCCGCCAAAAGGCAATTCCGCGGACATGAAAATATGAATCGTCCCGTTCACGCAAACGGAGCCTGCCGCCGCGGCGTTTATTACTTTGTCTTGCCTTTTCTTATCCTTGGAAAAAAAGTAAACGACCAGCGGCTTTTCTTTATATTTAAGCTCTCCAAGCTCTTTATCTAAATTATCGTATTCGATTATCGGCAAAATAGGTCCGAATATCTCTTCGCGCATTATCGGCGAATTTCTCTTAACGTCCGTTAGTATCGTCGGCGATATGTATAACTTCTCTTCGTCCGCCTCGCCGCCAGTCGCTATCGCTCCTTCGTTCAATAAATTAGAAAGCCGCTCGAAATGCCTCTCGTTTATTATGCTCGAGTAGTCTCTTAAAGAATTATCGCCGCCATAAAATTCATCCAGCGTATCGGTCAACGCTTGAACGAATTCTTTTTTAACATTTTTATGAACCAATAAATAATCGGGAGCTATGCAGGTCTGACCGGCGTTGAAGAACTTGCCCCAAACGATTCTTCTCGCCGCTACTTTAATATCCAAATCGCTATCGACAATGCAGGGATTTTTGCCGCCAAGCTCCAGCGTTAACGGTATCAAATGTTCCGCGGCGGATTGCATTATTTTGCCGCCTACTTGCGAGCTTCCCGTAAAAAAAATGTAATCAACGTCGGAATTAATCAGAGATTGAGTCGTCTCCGCGCCGCCTTCGACGACCTTGATATACTTCTCGTCGAAATTATCGCTTATCAACTTATTAATAAACCCCGAAGTATTTTCTGAAATTTCCGAAGGCTTCGCTATTATACAATTGCCGGCGGCTATCGCTCCAATCATAGGAGCGAACAAAAGTCCGAAAGGATAGTTCCAAGGCGCGATAATAAGCGCCGTTCCGTACGGTTCGTATTGATAATAGCTCTTGCCGGGTTTGTTGATTAGCGGAGTTCTAACTCTAACGGGCTTGCTCCACTTCTTCAGACGCTTAGCAATATAATTCGCTTCCTTCAGAGACCAAGCAACTTCACTGGTGTAGGCTTCCGTTTCGCTCTTGCTTAAATCCTTTTTCAGCGCTTGGAATATTTCAGATTCGTTATCTTCTATCAACGCTCTGAGCTTCTTTAAAGCGCTCATCCTAAAATCGATATTCCTCGTCTTTCCCGAGCGAAAAAACTCCTTCTGTTTTTGAAATAATCGATTTAGGTCGCTATCGTTCATTTTCCGTCTTCGCCGCTTCTAGTTGACCATATTTATCTTAATCGTCTTCTTTTTGCTATCGAGCTTGATTTTAGCTTGTTCAAACGAAGGCGGACCGAAATTGCCTTTAGCGTCGTTGGAAGCTCCTAAACTTTCGTTCGGTATGCCTACCCAGTTCGTGTTTACTTTGCCGTTGTCGTCCTCGTCGTGATGAACGCTGACGGCGTATTCCCCGAAGGGAAGGTCTTCGAACTTATAGACTAGCTTCTTATTTTTTATCGAAGCGATTTTCCTTTTATAAGCCTTTTGATGTTTACCGGGAAAATACTTCTCCTGTCCGGTCTTAAAAATCAGTATCCTCGCCTTGCCTTTGTCGCTTTTAAAGCCGTAAACTTTAATAGTCAAATCGCACTTGCCGTCTTTCGCCGCGATTGCTCCAAAAAATAGAATAACAAACGCCGCCGCAACCGAAGCCCTTAAAAAAAATCCCATACGCGTCTTCCTTTCTTTTTTTCTTTTAAGATACTAAAACTATTTGATATCAGCAAGAAAGGAAAAACATCGGCGGGGCGCTTTTTTTGTTAACGCAAAGCAAACGACAATCGCTCTCAGTTTAATTATACCGCCATTTCTTCAATCTATCGCTAAAAACGTCGATAAATTTATCGAACTTTGACGTGAAACCTAAATATGATTGATTTAACTCCCCGAATCCCCCCGCCGTCGATAGATAAGATGTTGATTTTTGGCATTTTGCTTTCCTTTATTAGATTATACAATTGGCATCTAAGGAATACTTCATAATTGAGAATTTATCCTCAATATAAAACTAAACTCCCCCTTAAAACGCCGCTTGAAGTTTTTACTTTGATATAATAAAATCCCGAAAAGCAATCGGATAAATCCAATGGAATATTGTTCTCTCCTTTCATAAGATTCGCGCTAAAGCTTCTTATTTTTACTCCATTTAGATTGTAAACGGATATTTCCGTCTTTGTATTAGTAGGCGATTTTATATTTAATACGCACTTTTCAAATACGGGATTGGGAAATATACTCAAATTATTGCCGCTAAATTCAACTTCTTCTTCTACGCTCGTCGCTAAATCAAATTTCGCCGCCCAAACGTCGATACCGCCTCTAAACGGTAAATCGGGATTAGTTAAAGGAAAGTTCCAAGAACCGGTTGAGCCGGTAACATATACGCATTGATTGTCATCGACTGCAATTTTTGTCTCGGCTTCGTCGCCCGTATCGCCGAAGTAGGTTGAATATAATATTTCGCTAAAATCGGGATTTAATTTACAAACGAAAATGTCGTCGCCGCCGCGCAAGTAAGATTGATACGCGTCGTTTGTAACCGGAAAATCGCTTGAAGATGTCCAGCCGCTTAAGTAAACGTTGCCGTCTTTATCGACGGCTATATCATCGCTCGCGTCGGGGAGGCTTCCGCCAAACTTAGCAGACTTAAGTAATTCGCTGCCGTCTTCGTTTATTTTGGAAACAAATATATGCAAAGGGCTCCCTGAGGGAACGTCGTGGATTGCGCCGGGAGTTACGGGGTAATCGATTGCAGAACCGTAGCCGGAAGCGAAGCCTGTTATATAAGCGCATCCATGCTTGTCTATATCAATGCTACGTCCCGAAGGCACTGTGCTTAATATATTGTCAAAAGCGCGTCCGCGCTTGTCTCTATCGTATTCCAAGAGCCCTTGTTGTTCCAAACCGCCTATAGCCGTAGCGTATAATAGTTCGCCGCTATTGCTATTTATTTTCGCTATAAACGGGGTTTCAGGTCCTTTAGACCAGCGAAAAAGTATAGTGTCTTTATAAGCGTTTTCGGTGAAAGGGAAATCCGGCGAATGAGTCCCTCCCACAATATATACGTTCCCCTCGCCGTCAACGTCAAAATCATGAATCCCGTCGTTCCAGAGACCTCCGAAATAAGTGCAGTAAAGCAAATCGCTGCCGCTTGAATTCAATTTAAAAATATAACCGTCAGCCCAATCACTTTTACTGCTTGTGTCTTTTGAATATTCTTTTTTCAGAGCGTTTTCCGTTGTTTGTAAGCCTTTTACATTTATTCTACCGGCAATATACACATTGCCTTCGTTATCTGTTTTAATATCTTCCGCTATAACATTTTTGGGTAAATTTAAATAAGTCGAGAAAATAAATTTAGAGCCTGTAGAATCAAGTTTAAAAATCA
>CAZDXB010000015.1:76547-78559 GCA_964509335.1 uncultured Hyphomicrobiales bacterium
TTAGAGCCAATAAAAGTAGAAAATATTAGTTCCGTTCCGTCATAATTTATCTTACTTAAAAAAGCGTATCTTTTTGAACTCACTGTGTCGATAAAATGTTGTGAAGTGATGGGAAAACCTTCTCCTGCGTCCGTTCCGCCGCATATATATGCATTCCCCTTATTATCGGTCGCTATACCCTCAGTTCTATCGATGTCATAACTACATAGACCGATTGAATACACTAAAGGGTCTATTATTAATTCTTTTTTCTTATTATACTCTCCAATATTAAAAGAAACTGTCTCTTTGTTTGACAAATTGAAATTGCAAGGTATTTCCTTTGTTTTAGAGTTAACCTTTTGATAAGCGAAAATCTTCCCTACGCTAATATCGCCCAACTTTGTATTTATTGTTAAATCTCCATTGGGATTAATACCGATTGTTTCTCCTCCCTCAAAATCCATTTTGATTCGCGACGGGTCTGCGTTCGGTTCTACTATTATATCGTATCTTAAATCGCCGTTCTCAAAGTAATATCTTAGACTTATCCCGTCGTATAATTCCGATAAAGCAACGCTTCTATACGGATGTATTTTAACCGCCCACTTTGTAGAATCTTTTCCTAATAAGTAATTGAAATAGGTTTTGTATCGATTTGACTCATCAAGCTTAAAAACGCCTTTTCTCGCGCCGACAAACGACATCTTTACTGGATTTCTTTCTATAATTACTTTTTTTTCATTTGCCATATTCGAGTTCATACTTTCATTCTTATCTGAATCAATTATCCTTTTGACTTTCTTTAAGTCGTAAATCAAACTGTTATCGGTTACCCACACGTCGAAAGATTTTGTTTTAGCGCGGAATTTGGCGCGCGCGTTCCATTGTCCCTTGTTTTCAACGTAGTAACCTGTTTGCGAAGGTCGAAGATATTGTTCGGCGTTCAAACTTGAACTTATAAGCAATAAAGCGATAAGCGATATAATTAATAATAAATATCTCATATCAAGTCTCCTTAAAAATTCGGCGTTCCCCGAAACGGGGAACGCCGATTTTCCTATTTATTTGACATACACTAACTTTATAACTTTACTAAAAAAGACGCCCGAATCGGAAAACGACGTAATCCTTGCAAAATATATGCCTTGCGGCAATCCAATATTATTCGGCTCAAACGAAACCGAATATTCGCCTTTTGCTTTATATTCATCGACCAAAACATCCACTCTGTCTAAGTTGGCGTCAAATACTTCTATTTTTACTCTTGATTCTTCTAGCGCTTTATATCTTATCTTCGTTTTATTGCCAAACGGATTAGGAGCGCACTTCAAATATTCGAAAAAATTCAATTCCGTTTCGGAACTAACATCCATTCCATAGCCGCCGCTCTCCCCGGGCGAAAGGAAGGTATTTGACTCCAAAGAATTACCTGCGGAATTGTAGGAAGTGAGTTTATATTCTACTTCTTCAACGCAAGGGTCGGGATCCGCGCCGCAAGGAATAGAATGCGTAAATTCGTCGTTATCTTTTGTCGTTATTAGAACCCAATCGTCGGTTGCTTCGTCCCAGTAATAAAGTCTAAATCCAAATTCCGTGTTATCGTAAGTAGCGTCGCCGTAGCCTTGGTCGAACCCGTATTTAGTAAAGTCGTCGTTAACTTCGGCGTCGTCGTAAGACCTCGATTCCCACTCAATTTTGAATTCCGTAGGGTCTTCGCCGTCATACTCTAATTCATAACTAGTTAAATCGCACTGGGCGGATTGCATCATATTTACGTCGTCGTTTAAAAAATCATACAAATCGTCCAAAGCGTCTTCCAATTCCGGCTCAGAACCATTCGGCGATAATTCATCTTTAAATATTTTGTGAAATTCACGATTCGGATTTTGATTATCCTCCCATTTAGCGTTAATATCAGCTTCTTGAAATATTTTAAATACGTCGTCTGAAAAATCATTTAAATCGTCGTTTTCATACCCGTCCCAGTCGCAATCCCGAAAATCGAATAGATTGTAATTATCAGAATCGTA
>CAZDXB010000016.1:0-63122 GCA_964509335.1 uncultured Hyphomicrobiales bacterium
CTCAATATCCGTCGGGAACGTATTTCTGCCGGATTGAATCGCGAGATTATAACAAAACTTTAAAAATAATCGTTAGCAAATAAAGGAGGGAAAAGCTATGAAATACATCGTAATTATATTGACGTTTTTAAGCGCGTCCTTAGCGCTATACTCGCAGGACAGCGAGCCGGAGCCGTTTAAGTTCGACTACGGCAAGTTCGGGAATCAAAAAACAATTATAATTTGGGAAGAGTGTTAAATCTTAAATTTTTTAAAATAATTTAAAATAATTCTAATATTGGAACGTTTCCAGATAGAAAGAAATAAAAAGAACAATAAAATGAAGAAACGGGACATACATAAGACACTATCGGAAAACGGTTTAAAGCTAACTCCGCAAAGGATTGCGGTTTACGAAGCTTTAGCGGGTTCTAAGAAACATCCGTCGGCAGACGAGATATTCCGCGAGGCAAAAAAGATTATACCGTCGATTTCTTTGGCGTCGGTTTACAATATTCTGGACGTATTTCAAAAAAAGAACATCATAACTACGGTTCAGACAGCCGACGACACTGTAAGATACGACGCGAACACAGATTTGCACTGCCATTTATACGATAAGGAGTCGGGCAAAATAGTCGATTATTGCGACAAAGAGCTTAACGAAGTTCTGAAAGAACACTTTGAAAACAAAGATATACCGGACTTTGAAATTGAAGACATTAAGATTGAACTGATTGGAAAATTTGAAAAAATTAGCTTATAAACAGTTTTTAATCTGCATTAAACTGATATTTTGTTGAATTATTAAAATGGAGTTTTATTATGAATGAAGAAAAAACAGCTTTTCCGTTAATCGGCGACAAATTTCCCGAGATGGAAGTTCAGACGACCCACGGTATGATGAATTTGCCAAAGGACCTTAGCGGCAAATGGTTCATCTTATTCAGCCATCCAGCTGACTTTACGCCGGTTTGCACGACCGAGTTCGTCGCGTTTCAAAAGCGCTACAAAGAATTCAAAGAGTTGAATACCGAATTAGTCGGACTCAGCATCGACCAAGTGTTTTCCCATATCAAATGGATTGATTGGATTAAAGACAACTTGGACGTCGAAATTGAGTTTCCGATTATCGCCGACCACGGCAAAGTCGCCGGACAACTCGGTTTGGTTCATCCCGGCAAAGGCTCGAACACCGTTAGGGCTGTTTACATTGTCGATACGAACGGAACGATTCGCGCAATTCTTTACTATCCGCAGGAGTTGGGCAGAAACTTCGACGAAATCCTTAGAATGATGAAAGCGTTCCATATTGCGGACAAAGAAAAAGTAGCTATGCCGGCTAATTGGCCTAACAACGAACTTATAGCGGATAAAGTTATTATTCCGCCGCCAACGGACGTAAAAGCCGCCAGATACAAGAAAGAAAAATACGACAATTACGACTGGTGGTTTATGTATAGGGCTTTGGAGAAATAAGCTTTATCGGCGAAAATAACGATACAAACGAGTAAATAGTAAAAACGTCGGGATTTTCCAGTCCCGGCGTTTTTTATTTATCTCATGATGTGCCACACCCTCGCAGGTGTGGCACATCTGAGAAGAAAGAAGAGACGCAAGATTTTGCGTCTCTACGTCCTCTTAAAATGGCAAGTTCCGCTTCCTACACGGCAACGGATAGCTTTAGAGACTGTCTAAAAACTCAATTATATCGATTATCTAACCTTTCGGGTAAACCCGAAGGTTGACGTAATTTCACAACTGGCGCGTGTTTTCAAGGTTAAGTCAACCTCAGGGTTTACCCTGAGGGCAGTAAAAACATAGTTATTAGACAGTCTCTTTAGCTATCCGCCAAAGCGGATGGACGTTTCACAGAACTCGTCGTCGGCTAATCCTCTCTCCTCCTTACAAAACTCCGATTTTGTAAGGATTTTTTTTCTCCTCCCGACGCTCCCGCGTTGGGACGCATACAGCCGCGCTCCGCGCTGCAAAAGCACAACACAAGAAACCCCTCTCTAGATCTCCCCGCAAGCGAGGAGAGGGCTAAAAAGATAAACGTAAGCATATTGATATTAACCTGTTAGTCCTTTTATCTCATTCCGAAATTCCAATTTCGGAATGAGGAAAGAGGGGAGAGGAAACTATTGCAGCCTAATTCCCAAACTCCATTTATATAATACCTAATCCCCAAACTCCGATTTGGGAATTAGAAAAATCGAAATCCCTCTCTGCTTGCGGAGAGGGATTGGGCGAGGTTAACAATCGACGCGGAGCCGGCGAAACTCTCGAACCCTCGCCATCCCTCCCTTTAGTAAAGGGAGGGAGTAAGATTCGGACGTTTTCCTCCTTACAAAACTCCGATTTTCCTCTCCTCCTTACAAAACTCCGATTTTGTAAGGATTTTTTCTATCTCCTTCCGAAGTTATAATTTCGAAAGGAGGAAATGATAAAACGATTTTTATCTTCGCTTAACAAGCCTCGCGGCGAACGCGCCGTCGGATTTGTGCAAGTGTGGGAACGTCTGTAAGAAGCCGTTCTTGCAGACTTCTTTCGGCAAGTATTTTTCCGCCTTGTCGATTTCGAACTCGGGATGTTCTTTTAAGAACCATTCGACGTTCTCTTCGTTCTCCTCGTTCTCGATAGAACAGGTGGAATATAATATTACGCCTCCTACTTTGACTAATTTTGCGGCGTTTTTCAACAACTGCCTTTGCGTGTTGACCATTATTTTAATGTCGTCTATGTCTCTTTTCCATTTGATATCGGGCTTTTTCGAGATTGTGCCGGTGCCGGAGCAAGGGGCGTCAACGAAAGCTATGTCGAGCGGGGCTTCGAATTCGACTTCGGCGGCGTCGGCTTTCATTGTTTCGAGGGAAACGCCGAGTCTTTCCGCTCCTTCTTCAATAAAGCGCAACTTAGATTTATATTTGTCTATCGCGATAATTTTCGCTTGGTTATTGGATAAGTCGGCAAGCGCGAATGCTTTGCCTCCCGGCGCCGAGCATAAATCGGCTATTATGTCGCCGGGCTGTGGGTTGGCGAGCTTTGCCGCCATATAAGCCGAAGCGTCTTGAACGGTTATCTTGCCCGTTTCGAATAAATCCTGTTTCGTAGGCGCGAAGCCTTTGGATTTTATGATTATAATATTCTCGTCGTAAGGCGAAGTTTCGAATTCGACGCCTAAGTTAGTTAATTTGTCGCGAATTTCTTCAGGATTCGATTTCAAAGTATTGACGCGAGCGATTAAATCTGGCTTCCGATTGTTCGCTTCCAATAGTTTGACTGTCTGCTCCTCGCCAAATCTATCGAGCCATTTTTTCACCGTCCATCTCGGATGCGAAGCCGTTACGGCGTAGTAATACACGGCGTCTTCTGCCTTTTTAGGATACCGAATGTTCTCGAGATTTCGCTCGATATTTCTTAGCACGCCGTTTACTATTGAGGCTGTTTTGTCGCCTTGTATTTTCTTGACGAACTCGACCGATTCGTTGACGGCGGCGTATGTCGGTATTTTATCCAAGAACATAATTTGATACAAAGCCACTCTCATAGAGTTCTTAACGATGTTCAGGCATTTCAAGTAGTCGCCGATATAAAAACCGACAAGCGCCCAGTCGAGCCTCCATCGCCAGCGGATAACTCCGTTGACAATCTCGACGAGCAAACCCTTGTCTTCTCTAGACTCGAGTTCGTCCAGTTGTTTGTTAAGGAGAACGTCTATGTAGGCGTCGCTTCTTTCGAATCTATTCAATATTTTAATCGCCCGGAATCTCGCGGGATTAATATTTACGCTTTTGTTATTGTTATTTTCCAAATTTCTTTTATCTTTATTTTTAGTTTTTGTTTCCATTTTGAAAACGCTCATTGAAAATATTTTTTACGCGCCAAAATTTTTGATTAATGGACGCTAACTTTAATACGGTTTACACGATGAAAATATTGTTATTATACTTTACTTTTTTTCTCGCCCTGATAGGCGGGAGTTTTAGCGCTCTTTCCCAAAAAGTATCCTCGCCTTTGGTTCCCGAGGAGCCGCCGAAGCAGATTGAATTGGGAGCCGTTTTTGGCTTGGGACAAAATAACTTGAAAGGGCTCTACAAAGCGGATTGCGACTTTTGCGAGTTCGAGTCAGGAAACGGATTCGGTTATTCTATAGGAGCCGTTTTCGCCGTTGATATTCGAACTTTTTTGCAAGCCGGCGCGCTTTTGACTTACGATTCGAAAAGCCTCGCCTCGTCTTTCAAATCGATAGAAAGCGTAGGATTTTTTAATCCGCCAAATAATTACGAGAAGCTAGACATACCTTTTAGGTATAACGCCGATATATCAATCGGAGCATTCGATTTTCAGCCGTTTATTCAAGCGACGCCTTTCGATTTTCTTTTCGCGCGCTTAGGATTAGGCGTATATTTTATTGCAAGTTCGAACATCAGTAACGAGAAGAACTTGCTGAAATTCAAGGATACTTTAAAAACCGGCGAAATAGTCGATTTATCTTTCGAAGACGGCAAGAAGAAAACGACTTTGGAAGATAGGAAGATTCCCGGATTGAATTCCGCGCAGTTTTATTTAGAGCCCGCCGTCGGATTTAACTTTCGTCTTTCCGAACGCTTCAACCTAAGTCCGGTATTCCAATATTCAATTCCGCTGACCCAATTAAGCGACGAGCAAGAGGATTTTAAAATCAACTCTTGGAGAATCAGCCTCGAGTTAAGACACATCGTCAAGCCGAGAGAGCCTATCGATATCGAATAGGGCGTCGCGCATATTTTCCTACGTTTGATAGCCGACTTAATAAGGAAATCGCGTCGAATTTTTATTGTCGTTTACTCGTCTTGAACGTATTTCAGATAATCAAGCGACATAATCGGCAGAGGTATGCCGTTGTTTTCGAGCAAGAATTTAAGCTCTTCTAAAGTTTCCTCGTCTTTTTTAACTTCGAAACCGAAAACAGAACCGAACAACGCGTTTATATCGAACAGTTCCTGTTTCGGATATTCCTTAATCATTATTTCATCGTCGGGGTCTATTCCCGCGGCTTCTTTGGCGATATCAATGGCTTTCTGCAAGCCGCCGTATTCGTCTATTAATCCGATATCTTTGGCTCTTTTGCCCGTCCAAACTCTTCCTTGCGCAACGCTGTCTATTTCTTCGTAGCTTTTGTCTCTGCCGTCGGCTACGTATTGAACGAATTCTTTGTAGTGAGTTTTAATATAATCCGCCATCTGTGCTTTTTCGTCTTCGGTCAAATTTCTGTCGGGCAAGCCGAGAGGAATAATAGGCAGCCGGAAAGGATAGCCTAAATCGGCGTATTTGCCGGTTTTAACGATTTCCGTGTTTATTCCCATCGAGTCGGCGATTCCTTTATTATAGAACCAGCCGCCAATTACGCCGATAGAGCCTGTAATGGTCATAGGCGAGGCTACGATTGTGTCGGCGTCCATCGAAATCCAGTATCCGCCGGAAGCGGCTACCGCGCCTTGAGAGACTATTATTGGTTTTTTGTCTTTGTATTGTCTGATTAAATCGGCGATATAGTCGGAAGCCATAGCGTCGCCGCCGGGGGAATCGACTCTTATAATAATAGCGGAAACGCCTCGGTCCTTGGCGGCTTTCTTCAGATGCTTGGACAATTCTCTAGCTTTAATGCCTGAGTCCATATCGCAAACCCCAAGCGCGTATATTAGAGCTAAGGTTTGCAGAGGTTCGCCCCATTTGTCGTCGGTAGGCGGATATTGTTTCCACAACCTAGACGATTTCCATACGGAGGCTTTCTCGTCGATTTCTTTAATAATGTCTTTAGCGTCCGTCCATCTGCCAATAGTATCGACTAAGTTCTCCGCTAAAGCTTCTTTCTTTCCGTAAAGTATTGCGCCGTTAACCAAGCTGTCGAATTTCTCGACGTTAAAGCCTCTGCCCTCGCATATTTCTTTCTTGGAAATCTCGTGCCAATCGTCTATCATAGCTTGTCGTTGTTCCCTGTCCGCCTCGGACATTTCTTGCCTTGAGAAGTTTTCGTAAGCCGATTTATATTTAAAATATCGAAGCTCTTCAAAGCCAATACCGACGTCCGCCAACAGTTTTTTATAATAGCTTCTGCCGGTTGCGTAGCCGGTCAAAGAAATCGAGCCTTGCGGGTCCATTATGATTATATCGGCTACCGAAGCGAAATGATATTTTGGTAGAGAAACTCTATCGATAAACATAACGACTTTTTTGCCAGCCGATTTGAAATCTTTCAATTTTTCGCGCAACTCCCACATTAATTCCATATTCGCGCTCATTCCCGAGAGCGAAATCGCCAATCCTTTGACTCTGGAGCTTTTCTTTGCCTCGTCGATTTTGTCTAATATATCGAGCAGTTTGTTTGTTTCGTCGAACCAAAGAAATCCTTTGTAGTTTAACGGACCTTCCAAATCCATTTTTACGTATGAATCTTCTTCGAAAAAGTCCTCGACAATAGTCCTGTCGTAAGCGCCGACGCGCACGGCGTATGAGTGATAGCCGTAGTTCTGATTTTTATCGAATTGCGATAGCGATGAAAAACCCAAATTGCCGAAACTTAAATTAAATCCTAAAGCGAAAGTTTGGTCGTCGAAGTATCTAAAGTTAATTCGCGCGCCGTCCGCGACCTCCCAAGAAACGCCCGCGCTCCAATTGGCGGTTTCATAGTTTTCGCCGTCGTAAAAAGCGGCGTCGCCGTAAAAAGTTAATGGGTAATCGCCGAACGGACGGACGGCAATTTCGCCGACGGTTTCGCCTTCGTTTGACTCGAAAGCGAAGGTTTTTTGCAAACCGACGGATAGATATCTCATCGGTCTGAAAAGAGCGCCTAAAGTATATATACCGCTCCTGTCGAAATGAGCGATGTCGCCGAACGGATAACCGAAGCCGACGCCGAAATTAAATTTTCGAGTTCCGAAAGCCCAAGAGTAGCGGAGATCGTAAACCGAATGCGCGCTGTCGGCTTCGTGGAAAAGCCCCCAGCCGGAACTGGGCATCTCGAGCGAAAAGAATTTCGTCTTCGGCGTTCCCGTAAAAAGGCCCCAGCGCTTCGGGAAATCGAATTTATCGTTTCTATCGGACATAGCGAACAAAATATCCGGTTCGTTCAAATAGGAAGATGCGGCGGGATTTACGAAGCCGTAAAGCCCGTATTTAAAAGCGCCGGGAGATGCTTGCATAAAGTCCTTCATATCGTAATATCCAATATAAGAGCCTTTCGAATACACGAAAAAAGGCGACAAAAGCAGAGCCAGCAGAGCGTATTTCAATATTTTCATATCCCGTCCGAAATTTGTTGCGTTAATGATTTCAAGATAAAACTGAAAAGCTAAAAGGCAAAAAATAATATTTTTCGGCGACCTAGTTGAAGGGCTAGGCTAAGGAATTTTCTTGCCTTTTCTTATTTCAATAGCCGCGAGCTTTAGCTCGTTGAAAGAAATTAACGGCTAAAGCCGAGTGATACTGAGGAATTCTTTTAATTTTAGAGAATTTTTTCCCTTTAATCAATTCAATAGCCGCGAGCTTTAGCTCGTGGTAAAAGGTTATAAAGAACTAGAGCTTTAGCCCTTAATATGAATAAGGCTAGAAAAAAGGATTAGGGCTTTAGCCCCCAAAATATTAACGGCTAAAGCTGGAAATATTTCGCTCTTTACCCTTCCAATCCCCAATCCAATCCCCGAGCTAAAGCTCGAGGCTAGAAAATTTCTCTACCTTTTTCTTATTTCCCCTTCAATATCTCCTTCAATTTTGAGATTAAAGGAATTGGCGTTGGGTCGGTTTCGTTTAGTATCGCCGCGTAATAGCTCGTCCAGTCGCCTAGATATATTAAATCGAACATTCGAGCTAAGAGATTGTCGGCGTCGCTTTGGAATTTGAACGTTTGTTTTACTTCGCCGCCGATTAGCTCTTTGAAGGCGTCGAATCTTGCTTTTACTCTCTTGTGGTCTTCTTTGTCTCTGAGCAGTATTATCGAGAATTGTTTTATTAAATCGGCGGGGTGGCTAAACGAGTTTACTTCGTTGTGGTTAGCTTCGGGCAAGGCGGCGCCGAAAGCCGCATGCTTGGCGTTTTCCTGAAATTGTCCAATCCAGCGTTTTCTTACGACGTTAGTTCTTTGGCAGACGGAATAAATCAAGGGAATCGAGCCGCGTAAACTTTGCGCCAGCGACAAAGCGGGGTTCGTTTCGTCCAATTTCGAGTATTCGACCGCTCTTTTCTGAAGAACGTCGATTGTTTCTTTTATTCCACCTTCGACGTAATCCCCCGCTCCTTTGAACGCCCCGCTCTTCAGCAAAACGTAAAGCGTGGGGAAGAAAGAATAACCGAGAGCGCATCTCGGCTGGTAACCTTTTGGAATCTCGATTATAGGAATTCCTTCCCGTTCGGCTATTCCCGTTAGCTCGCCGCCGGTAGTTATGCATATAATATTCTTCGTTTGCTTTAGCGCTTGCTTAAATGAAGATAGCGTCTCCTCGGTTCCGCCGGAATAGGAGCTTGCTATTACGGAAGAATCTGAGTTAACGTAGTCGGGCAAATCGTAATTTCTGACAATCTCCATTCTCGCTTTCGATTCGGTTTCGATGGGGATTGACTGCAGGAAGTCGGACAGCAAATCGCCGCCGATAGCCGAGCCGCCCATACCCAGGACAAAAATGTCGCCGGATTTCATATCGCCGGCGAATTTCGGCGCTTGCTTGCCGATTTCTACGGCGGCTTCCACCTGAGCGGCGAAGTTTAACAATACGTCGAACATATTTTCCGTATCCACCGAACGTATCTTTTCGAAGTCGAGTTTTTTTGCTTCCATATCTTTATCCTAATAATTTCAATTTTTACAAATATAATAGAAAGCGAGCGGAATTTGTTAAAGAAGTTATAAATAGAGTTTATTCAAGGGGCTAAAAACTCGATTGTACCAATAATATTGCGGTGTCTAATAATGAAATTCCAAAATAATCGTTTTCTCTGGATTCCCAGTCAAGCTGGGAATGACTACTAAACGTCATTCCCTCGAAAGAGGAAATCCAGAAATGTAGATATTTTGACGCGCCAATATTAGAAAAAGCTCTTAATATTTCTTTTGAGATAGCGCGAGCTTCCCAAACCGACTGCTTTAGCTGTCGGCTCGCGTTTGCGGCGGGAGTGGATGTTTCCACAACCAACTGCTTTAGCTGTCGACTTTCGATTGCAGGGAAGAGTTATCGTCTCGAGCTTACGGCTGATTTTTAACTAAGAAGAAGGTGTCTCTTACGACCGACGCCGAACCGAACACTCCGTATGCTCCTTCTACTGAGTTCAGCTTTTCGTTCGAGTATCTATCGACGAAATACTGCATTATCCAGTTCATAAAATTGGCGTCTGGCGCGTAAACGGCTATCTCGTGCTGACCGTACCACTTGAAAGTGTTCCATACAACGGGAACTTCCCTCGCCGGAACTAATTGTATAGCGGTTTTTTCTCTGAAATAATCGTCGCTATTGTCGCTCCAAGGTTTATATATTCTTCTATTCTTTTCGTCTGTTGGCGGCTCCATATATTTGCCGTATTCTACAGTGTCGATACATTTTATTCCGAGCATATAGTATAGCGTATTTGGCGCCGACTCCCATTTAATATCTAGCGAATCTACATGTTTTAATCCTGTCGAATCTTTTGGAAAATATATGCGCTCTTTAGCCGACGCTATCCAATCGAAAGTTTCCGGCGTTTGAGTTTCGCCGGTTATAATCGTTCCGTCTTCCAGCTCTATTTGAATTTCGTATTTTGCGTTCGGTTTTACTAAATACGTCGTGTCGGAATAATAATATCCCTCGCCGTTTTCAAAATAGAAAGGTTGGTTCAACTCCGTTCCGTCCTCGAACATTCTTATCGTCGCCAAACTAATAAGCGAGCTATCGTAATGATAATATTGATTTAGCGGCTGAGTCCTCATTACTACGATATTCCGTATAGGTTCGCCCACTATCAAATAAGCCTCGACGAAATTGTTCTCCATATACTCGTTTGGCGCCGGGTCTTCGCATGAAATAATAAAAACCGTTAAGACCGATAAAAACGCTATAATTATATTTTTCTTTTTCGTAATCATATCTTAAAACTCCACTTCAAATGACAAAGTCGGTAAAATTGGCAATAACCTGACGTCTTCGACGGAAGTTTCTTCCTTGCCGACGTCGTAGTATCTAAACCAAATGTCTCTGCGGTTGTAAACGTTGTAAATATCCAAAATTACTCTAGCGTCCAAGCCAAACATATCGAATCCGTAACTTCCGTTAATGTTTAACTGATGCGAGGGGGGCAGACGCAATCCGTATCTTTGCGAAGGAATCAGCTTGCCTTCCCCGTAGTTCTGTCCGGGCAGGCGGGTTTGGAAGCGCGAAGTCGCGCCTGTGTAAGACTGACCCGATTGGAATAAAAATGTCGCGCCGACGTCGATGTTTTCCGTTAAATCGTATTGGGCTACAATTTTCAAATCGTGGCGCCTATCGTATTTCGGGCGGAATCTCTCGCCTCCGTTAATATCCTCGAAATACGAGTAAATCCATCCCAAAGCGTAGCCGACCCAACCGGTTAGCCTGCCGTATTTTTTCTGCAAAAATATTTCCGCGCCGTAAGCTTCGGCGTCGCCAATATAGAAAACGTCAGAAACTACCTGCGTTTGCAACGCCGTCCTTCGCAATTCGCTCACTTCGCTCATCTTTTTATAATAAACGTCGAGCTTCAACTCTAAATCTTTATACGGCTCCGTTTCGAAGCTTAATATATAATGCCGCGCTCGGGACAGAGGGACTGTGCTGTCGGTCGGCAGCCAAGTGTCGAAAAAAGAAAAGTCCGGCTGGCTCGCTAATCTCAAATTTTGACTGTATATTCCCCATGCTCCTTTTATTGCAAAATCTTCGGTTACATGGTATTTTAAGGCTAATCTCGGGTCAACCACGGTTATATCCGAAACGTCCCAATTATCTACTCTTAAACCTGCTTGCAAATTCAGCAAATCGGCTAATTTATAGTTAAACTGACCGAAGCCGCCTAATCTTGTTTGGTTGGCATGAATATCGACCGTAGTCCCCGAAGTGTCCTTAGAGCCGGAGGTCTCGCCGGTAAAATTTTGCTCGTACATAAAATGATATTCAGTGGCTTGTAAGCCGAATTTAGCGGTCATTTTGTCGCTAACGAACCATTCCATAGTTCCTTTCGCCGTGTAATCGGTAATTGAGTTGTCTATCATTGTCTCGTAGCCCGAAACTTCGTTTTCCATACCGTTCGTATATTCACTCGCCGTTAAGTTAAGCGTTGAGAAAAGATTGTCGCCGAAAATATGCGTCCATCTTATCGAACCGAGCATATTGCTTAAATTCATTTCCATACTTAATCCGTATTGAGCATACCCTAGCTTGTCGGCGCCGGCGAATCCGCTAAGAAAGACTTTGTCGTTTTTCGTTATGTTTTGCGTGATTTTCGCGTTTAAATCGTAAAAATGATAATCAGGCAGGGGCGCGTCGTCGTCCTCGGGATAAATTGACTTAATTAGCTCAAAATAGGTCCTCCTGCCGGACACCGACCAAGAGCCGTTTAAAAGCGGTCCCTCTATGTGAGCTTTCGAGGAAATCACGCCCAGAGAAGCTTTGCCTTCCACTTCTTCCCTGTTGCCGTCCTTTTGCGTTAAATTCAAAACAGCCGAGAGCCTGCCGCCGTATTCCGCCGGAAAGCCGCCCTTTATTAATTCGACGTCTTTTATGGCTTCGGAATTAAAAGCGGAGATAAATCCGAAAAGATGAGTTGGATTGTAAACCTTAGCGCCGTCCACCAACACTAAGTTCTGGTCGGGCGAGCCGCCTCTTATATATAATCCGCTCGAGATTTGCGAGGAAGTCAAAACGCCGGGCAATAGTTGCAAGGAGCGGAAAACGTCGGACTCGCCGCCGATTCTTATTTCTTTCAGCTGGTCCACTGGAACGTCTATTCGGCTAATTGTAATTTCACGCTTGTCCATTTCTTTTTCGGCGTCAACGAAGACTTCCTTTGTTTGCACGCCCGAAGGTTTCAGCGTGAAATCCTTTCTTATCGATTCGTTTTTGTCAAAATCTATTTTTACGATTTTCTTTTCGTAGCCTATCATCGAAATCTTTACTTTACGCTCGCCTTGCGGTATTCCCCCAATTGAATAAAAGCCGAGTTTGTTGGTGTAAGAGCCGAGCTTAGCGTCCAAAATATGCACGGTAGCCCCAATCAGAGTTTCTTTCGATTCCGAATCCATAACGTAACCGTTAAGGCTCGCTCCGACGGGGTTAGGCGGGGCGGCTTTCGCCCCCGTCGCCAAAGCCAACATTATACCGACTATAATTAATACTTTTCGCAATTTCCAAACTTTCGTATGATTTTAACATCTAACCAAAACATTCCATTAATACGATACTATCTCTTTTATGTTGCAAATAACCTTATAATTATCTGATAGTCAACAGAAATGTAGCGTACGGATATATAATATTCTACAAAGCCGAGCAGAACGTAGTTGACAGCTGATTGCCGCTTCAATACTAAACTGCGGAATTATTAAAAAGATTCTTTGCGTTTCTTTAACTCCGTTTTCTTTGATGAGCTGGTTTTACGAGAATTGGCTGTCGGGGATGAGCAAGCGCGAAGCGTTCCGACAAGCCCAATTACGTTTAAAAGAAAAATATCCCAACTTCTACCTCTGGGGAAGCTTTGTGATGGTGGGAGAGTGAGATTTAATTACGAATTACGAATTATGAATTACGAATTATGAATTACGAATTGGAAGAATCTGAACTCAGTAGAGCGGACGCCCCCGTCTGCTCTAACCTTTAACTCTTATCCTATATTACGTTCTCCCTTATATAATCAGTAATTAGTAATTAATATACCTGGTTTATTCGTATCGCAACAAATCTATCGGGTCTTGCATCGAGGCTTTTCGGGCGGGGGTTATGCCGAAAATCAAGCCGACGCCAATCGACACAAAGAAAGACAAGGCGACCGACCAAAATGAGACGGAAACCGTTATGTCCGTCGCCGCCTCAATAATATAGCTGAGAGCGAAGCCGCCAAAAACGCCGATTAAGCCGCCGCTTAAACTAATAACTACCGCCTCGATTAGGAACTGCAATAAAATGTCGCTTCTCTTCGCGCCCGTAGCTCGTCGGATGCCTATTTCTTTTACGCGTTCCATTACGGACGCGAGCATTATATTCATAATTCCGATACCTCCGACTAGTAGAGAAATCGAAGCGATAGCGCCGAGAACGATATTAAAGATACGCCTCGCTTTTTGTTCCTGCTCCAGTAACGCTAGCGGAACGACTATTTCGTAATCCACGTTGCCGTTGTGTCTTCTGAACAGCATCCTGCTGATTATCTCGGCGACCGTTTCCACATAAGACGCCTCGCTAACTTGAACCGTTAGCTTGTCCAACTGATGGTAATTCAGCGGCTCGTCGTTTTCGGAAGATTCGCGCCCGCGATCCAAATCCACTTTCGTTATAACCGACCGGTCGCCGTATCTTATAAGCGCCGAAGTGATTGGCAAGTAAACGTCGTAATTATAATCCCTTATACCCAGACTTTTAATATTCTCCTTAGAAATATACTTCTCTTTTAAAACGCCGATAACTTTTAGCCAATTTCTACCGCATTTGATTGTTTTGCCGATTGGATTTTCCATAGGGAAAAGTTTAGAGCTAACGCCCGAACCCACAACGCATAAAGGCTCGGAATTTCTAATTTGTCTTTCGGTAAAAAACGCTCCTTCTTTCAATTCGAAATTATTAAGCGAAAAATAGGTAGAATCGACTCCAACGAGGTAAGTTTCCCTTTTGAATCCTTTTCTCAAAGTTAGCTCTTTGGAAAACGTCTCCGGGCAGACTTTCTCGATTTTCGGTATTACTTTATTTATACTCGCGGCGTCTTCTAAAGTCAAGCCGGGAGAGAACTTTTTGCCGCGTTGTTCTTTTTTGTCGCTTGTCTCCTCATTATCTTCCGACGCGTTTTCAGATTTCTTATCCTCTTCGAAGACGGGTTTTATTATTATATTATTCGAGCCTAAGAGCTTCATCTTTTCCAAAATCTGCTCCTGCGCTCCTTTGCCTATAGCCAACATAGCTATTACCGAAGCGACGCCGCAGATTATTCCCAAAGACGTAAGAACCGCTCGCGTCTTATTTTGAAGCAGCGCCTCGAAAGCTACGGCGAAATTATAGCTTAATATCCTAAACATTATTCTTTCTTTTCGCCTTCTTTTTCCAAAGCTATCAACTTAATTTCGTCCGGATTGTCGGGAACGCTCAGAAGCAATTCGTCGTTTCGGTTTGCTCCTTTTTTAACTATAGCTTCGTTTTCGTTAAGCAAGCCCAATTCCACTTCCTTCTTTACAATCGCCCTATCTTCTTTTTTGTAAACGTAAGAAATTTTCTCCTTCTCGTTCTTTTCTGTGTGAATGCACTCCAGCGGGATATGTAATACGCTATCGACGGTTTTTATCGTTATTTCGTTGCTCGTCGTCATCGAGGGTAGCAAAGTCGTGTCCTTTTGGTCTATTTCAATATTCACCTCGAAAACCTTAGTATCCGAGTTGCGTCTCTGCTCGCCGATATTCGCCACTTGTTTGACTCCGCCCGTCAAAACTTTGTCGGGATTTGCGTCCAACTTTATCGTGGCTTTCTGCCCTGTCTTTACTTTTTGAATATCGACTTCGTTAACGTAAGTAACCGATTCCATTTGCGTTAAATCGGGCAGAGTGGCGACGACGGGGTCCCATGCGCTAATTTGCGAGCCGACTATCCTTTTTCTGCCGCTCCATTCCCTCTTGTAAATAACCATTCCCGAAGCGGGCGCGTTAATCGTAAATTCTTCTAATATATCCATTAACTTTTGCAGATTTCTTCGCTCTTTTTCCAAATCCGCCGCTACGACGGAAATATTAGCTTTTGCCTTGCTCACTTTCTTTGAGTAGCTTCCTTTCGCCTGCCTATACGCTCGCTTAGATTTTTCGTAAGTTATCTCCGCTTGTCTGATTGTTGCGGGCGGCTCGTATTTCGATTGTTCGCGTAAAAGCTTCTTTTCTTCCATTTCGAATTTCAAATTTTCGATTTGGTCTCTCGCGGAGGAAAGCTCAAGAGAGCTATCTAATTTCGTTTGTAAGTATTCCGATTCTAACTGCTCGACCGAGAGCTGTTTGTCTTTTATCTTTTCGGAAATCTCCGATTTGTCGAGTTCCGCTACAAAATCACCGGAATCGACCGTGGTTCCTTCGTCCACCAGTTTCGAAATAGTCATTCGCCAAATGCCGACCGAGCGCGTGGCTCCCGGACCGCGCACTTCTATCGATTTTTTCGCTTTTAGCTCGCCCGTAGCCGTTACGCTAACGACAAATTCGCCAAATTTGGGTTTTACTATTATATTTTCATCGGCAAGCTCGCCGCCCGACGCGAAAAAGTATATGAGCGCGATTGCAACGCAAACTACAACGACTATAGTCGCGATTATCTTTTTCTTCATAATGTTTATTTTTTGTTAAATATATCTCTATTATACAAAAGCCGCGCCGCTCTGTTTCAAATATTTTTCGATAAGCTAATAAAAATACGGTTTTTTGATATAAATAAGCGACGTTTAAAGCCCCTTGATGCCTCCGTTATTTCAATTCTGTTACATTTTTTAAAACGCTATCGTTAATCTAAGACAATTACTTTTTTAAGACTTGCGTTCGCTCCGTTTTGAATTTTAATAAAATATACGCCGGGGCGCAAACCGCTTAAGTCAACTTCTACTTTATGCTTGCCTGCCGGTATGTTTTCGTAAGACTGACCGCTTTTAACAACTTTGCCGCATACGTCGATAATATCGAGGTTTACGTCCGTTTCTCCCTGAAAGTCAATTACTAAATTTGTTAAGTCGTTAGCGGGATTTGGGAAGCATTTGCCCAAAGTAAGCTCCGGAATATCGTCTTTCACGCCGTTTGCTCCGTCCCAACCGGCAAGTCTCGCCCAAAGATACCAGCAAGCTATACCTTTCTTAACGCAGTTAAGACTCTTTGAATGCGAGCAATGACCGCAAAGCTGAGAGATTTGCGTCAAAATATGGTCGGGGTTTTCGCTCGTCCAATCGTCCGCCCAATTTGTTCTGCCGCCCTCGGGGTCGTCGTAGTTGCAAGCGTCGTTGCAGTTGTATTCCTGATAATTCACTTCCGCGTCGGGGTCGTATTTTTCTACGTCGGCGAAATCATACAGTATTTTGCCGTTCGTGGAACAAAAATCGCGTATCTCTTGATTAGCTTGAAACAAACTGCCGTCGGGACCTTGTCCTTCCAGATGTCCCGTCATATAAACAAAAGTAACGTCAGGATATTCGTTTTCCAGTTGAGCCATCGGTTGCAAATAGTGGCTCTGTAAATCTACGCTGTTGACTTGACCGCACCAAGACCAAATAATTACGTTGCAATCGGGATGTTCGTCTAAATAATCTCTCGTTTCATCGTCCCAACCTTCGTAGCCGCAGTCTAATTCAAGATGTCCGCCGCCGTAGCTGCCGCCTTCGTATAAATGCAATTCGCCCGGTCCGCCGGAGTGGCTCCAATCGTAAGTCCCTTCAGAGAAAAACGATTCAATAGCGTTCATTCCGGCAGTCAACTGGCTGCCGTGCGAAGTGTGTCCGTAGCCGATATGAAGATTTTCTTTAGCCGTTTCGATGTATTCCGACGGAATTTCGTTTAAGTCGATGCAACTATGGTCGATAACTATATAATCTTGCTGAGAGGAAAGGCAGTAAGGAAGCAAACAAAATAATAAAAACGTAAATAACTTTTTCATAAACAATCCCTTTAATATTAATAATCGTTAATTAAATTTGTGTTAAAATATCGCATAGGCTCGAATATTCCAAAAGATTTATTCCGTTATTTTGATTTTATAAATCAAAAAGTTTGGATATTATGTTTTTTTTCTGTTTTTTGTATTACTGTTTATTTATTAAGCTGAAGCTTTTATATTGTGAAAAACAAAAAATTAATAGGCTTTGCAATCGTTATATTGCTCGCTTTCTCTCAGTTCAGCCTATCCTCCAGTCAGATAGATAAGTTGAAGCGGGAATTGGAAAGGACAAATACGCCTAAGCAAAAAATCGGCGTTTTATTAGACATAATCAATCTAAAATTAAACGTTTTAGACCGCGACAACCTCAAATATTTGAAGCAAGCCAATAAAATTGCGAAAGAAAATAATTACGAAGAGTATAACGCTGTAATTAACAGAAATTTGGGCGAATACTGGAAAATTTTCGGCGACTTCGATAAATCAACCGAATATCATTTTAAATCAATAGATTACTTCGAAAAAACAGAAAACGAAAAAGAACTGGCGATTAGTTATTTAGGATTAGCGGAAACTTATCGAGCCGCAGCAATTTATAAAAAAGCTCTTAAGTATCTAAAAACAGCCGAAAATCTATCCGAGGATTTAGCTAACGATTACCTATTGGCTAAAACATATAATAGAAAAGCCGCTGTATTATACGAAATGCACGAAGGCTCAAAAAGAGAAGTAATCGATTACGCAATTAAATCAAACTCCCTGATTGACCTTAACTCGTCGTTCGATTTAGCCGTGAACAATTACACTATTATAGGCGGCACATACAGATTTTTTAAAAAGTACGACTCCGCGGAAACTTACTTCTACAAAGCTTTAAGATTATCTAAACGCAAAAACGACGTTTATAATTATCCAACCATTTTGGCAAATTTATGCTATAGCTACTATTCCAAAGGCGAAATAGAAAAAGCTATAAATTACGGCAAAAGAGCCTACAAGTTCAAAGAAGAAAAAGGTTTAAACTTAATCGAACCGTACTTATACAATACCTTGAGCAACGCTTATTTCGAAATCGGAGACTACAAAAACGCCGCTTTTTTTCTTCAGAAAACCGTAGATAGCCAAGATTCTTTGTTTTATTTGGATAAAAATAAAATCTTATTCGAACTACAAACTAAATACGAAACAAAAAAGAAAGAGCGAGAACTTGAAAAACAAAAGAGTCTTAGAAACTACCAAATAGTTTTTTCAGCTATCCTAATACTTTTAATCGTCGTAATTGTATTTCAATACAACTATAGGAACAAAGAGCTTAGGAAAAAGAACGCCTTAATTACCGAGCAGAACAAAAAATTGGAAGAAACGAACGCCACAAAAGACAAATTCTTTTCAATAATAGCTCACGATTTAAAAAATCCAATATTCTCGCAAAAAGGAATAACGGACATTCTCGCCAACGATTACGACGAATTAAGCGACGAAGAAATAAGAGAAATGCTTCAGGTTCTTCATAACGCCACAGAGAATATTTCTGATTTGCTCGAGAATTTACTGAATTGGTCGAGGTCGCAAAGGGGAGCCATCGAATTCTATCCTTCGGATATTGATTTAAATTTAATTTTTATGAATATCCAAAGCCTAATGGAGGCTCAAGTTGCGAAAAAGAAAATTGATTTAAACGTAGATACTGACAACGAAATAAAAGTTTACGCCGATAATAATATGCTTAATACAATTCTCAGAAATCTAATGTCCAACGCTATAAAATACACGCCCGAAGGAGGGAAAATACAATTAAGAGCAACCGAAACAAACGATTTCGTTGAAATAGCCGTAAAAGACAGCGGCGTTGGAATCGAAAAAGACGATATCGATAAACTTTTCAAAGCCGACGTCAATTTTACCACCCGCGGCACCGGCAACGAATCCGGCACGGGATTGGGATTGCTCGTATGCAAAGAATTCGTCGAGAAACACGGCGGCAAGATTTGGGTCGAAAGCCGCCCCGGCAAAGGCTCCAGCTTCAAATTTACTATTCCAACTAAATTTACTTAATTCAACCAAAAAAACCGCGCCCAAAATGGACGCGGTTTTTTTATTTAAACGTCTATTTGAGAATCAATCAGCTATTCTTCTTTAAGAAATCGCCGATTAAGTCCTTTATTTTCGGCGCGCCAATTTCGGCTAATTCATAGTATATTCTCGTGTTGTCTTGTTTAATGTCGATGAATCTAGCCAAGTTAATAGGCGTCCCTATAACAACGGAATCGCAAGGAACTTTGGCGATGGTTTTCTCCAAGTCCGCCATTTGCTCTTTACCGTATCCCATAGCCGGCAACAACGCGCCTATTTCGGGATAAGTTTCGTAAGTTTCCGTAATTTTGCCGACGGTGTATTCTCTCGGGTCGATTACTTCGCTCGCTCCGTATCTTCTGGCGGCTACCGTGCCGGCGCCTATTTTCATCTCGCCGTGCGTTAACGTAGGACCGTCCTCGATTACCAAAACTTTCTTGTTCTTGATAACCTCGGGGTTTTCCGCTACAACAGACGACGCCGCTAATACTACTTGAGCTTTTGGATTGTAGCGCCTAATGTTCGTCAATACCGTTTCGATATCTTCCGGTTTCGCCGAATCGATTTTATTTAGAACGACTACGTCCGCCATCCTCAAATTAACTTCGCCCGGGTAATAGCTGATTTCGTGGCAGGGTCTCAGCGGGTCGGCTACTACAATAGATAAATCCGGCTTGTAGAAAGGCATATCGTTGTTGCCGCCGTCCCATACTATTACGTCCGCTTCTTTTTCAGCTTCGCGAACGATAGCTTCGTAATCGACGCCCGAATATATCACGCTGCCCATAGCGATATGCGGTTCGTATTCTTCCATTTCCTCTATAGTGCAGTTGTGTTTTTCCAAATCGCTTAATTCGGCGAATCTCTGAACTTTTTGCTTCTCTAAATCGCCGTAAGGCATCGGATGCCTAATCGAAGCGACTTTTACGCCCGCGTTACTAAGCTGGCGAACGACTTCTCTGGTCGTCTGGCTTTTGCCGCAACCGGTTCTAACCGCCGTTATTGAAACGACCGGTTTAGTCGATTTTATCATCGTCGGATACGAACCCAACATAGAAAATTTCGCGCCGGCTTGCATTACTCTCGAACCGATATGCATAACCGCTTCGTAAGGCAAATCGCTATAAGAAAGAACGCATTCTTCCGCTTTATATTCTTCGATTAGCTTCTCCAAATCTTCTTCGGGGCGAATCGGAATGCCGTCGGGGTAGTTGTCTCCAGCCAGAGCGGCGGGATATTTTCTATCGTCGATGTCGGGTATTTGAGCCGCCGTAAAAGCGACTATTTCAACGTCGTCTCTGTTTCTATAAAAAACGTTAAAATTGTGGAAGTCCCTTCCAGCCGCTCCGATGATTATTACTCTTTTCTTGTCCTCGTTCATATTACTTCTTCTCCTATTTATAATAAGTTAAACAATCAATATTATTCAAATTCTTGAATTACTTTGTCAATTCGTTCTACCGCCCAGTCGATTTCCTCTTTAGTTATGATTAGAGGCGGCGAGAATCTGATGTTGTTTTCGTGGGTTTCTTTGCAAAGCAATCCTTCTTCTCGCAATCTATCGGTGTATGGTCTCGCTAATCTGTCAAGCTCTATTCCAATCCACAACCCTTTACCGCGAACTTCTATGATGTGGGGGCTGTCGATTTCTTTCATTTTGTCCATAAAATATTTGCCGGTGATTCTGGAGTTCTCTATCATATTCTCCTCGACCAGAACTTCGAGCGCCGTTCTGGCAATCGACGCGCCGAGCGGATTGCCGCCGAAAGTAGAGCCGTGCTCGCCGGGCTTTATCACGCCGAGAATTGTCTCGTCGGCTAAAATAGCGGACACCGGATAAAATCCTCCGCCGAGAGCTTTGCCGATAATGACTATATCTGGTCTTACGTCTTCGTGTTGATAAGCGAAAAGCTTGCCCGTGCGTCCTAATCCGGACTGAATTTCGTCGCATACGAATAACATGTTGTTTTCTATGCATAAATCGCCTATTTCCCTTAAGTATCCTTCAGGCGGCGTTACTACGCCGGCTTCTCCCTGAATAGGCTCTATTAATATAGCGGCGGTATTGTCGGTTATTTTTGATTTCAAGTCTTCCAAATCGCCGTATTCGTGCATAGGAAAAGCCTCTTTACAATAAGGACCGAAGCCGCGATAAGCATTTATAGAATCCGAAAAACCTACGATAGTGGTGGTTCTACCGTGAAAATTGCCTTTCGCTACGATAATTTCGGCTTTTTCTCTCGGAATGCCTTTAACTTCGTATCCCCATTTGCGAGCGGTTTTAATCGCCGTCTCGACCGCTTCGGCGCCGGTATTCATAGGAAGCGCCATATCGAATCCCGTCATCTCGTTTAGCTTTTTATACAATAGCGGCAATTGTTCGTTGCGGAACGCTCTACTAGTGAGCGTTAATTTTTTCGCCTGTTGCAAAAAAGCTTTCATAATCTTCGGATGACGATGCCCTTGATTCAAAGCGGAATAGCAGGCGAGGAAATCCATATATTTTTTTCCTTCGACGTCGGTAACCCAAACGCCTTCGCCTTCGCTTAAAACAACGTCTAGCGGGTCGTAATTATGCGCTCCATGCTTGTCTTCCAGTTCGATGTAATCTTTTGTTTTCATTTTATTCTCCGCGTTAGTTTATAATTTATTTTCGGCGCTTTCCAAATAGAGTAAGCTCGTCTTCTTGGTCAAAAAACATAGTCAGCAATCCCATTCGAACGTATAATCCGTTCTTGGACTGACGGAAATAAGCGGCTCTCCTGTCGTTATCAACCGCCGAGTCGATTTCTACCGACCGGGGGAGCGGGTGCATTATTATCGAATTGTATTTCATTTTTTGCAATACGTTAGCGTCAATATTATAAACGGATAAATCGACGTCTTGATTTTCCAGCCTGCTCCTGTCGATTCTAGTTTGATAAACAACGTCCAGCTTGTCTATTATGCCGTCGGCTGAATTCGCTATCTGATAAGCGACCTCTTTTTCTTCGAGATGTTCTAGAATATCGGATTCAATTTGGAGCTCTTCGGGCGCAATAAAATAAAGCTTAACTCTGTCAAATTTGCTAAGCAAATACGCCAAGCTGCGCACCGTCCTTCCCTTGTCTAGCGCGCCAAAAAACGCCACCGACAACCCGTCTAGAGCGTGGCATTCGTCGTAAATAGTATATAAATCAAGCAGCGCCTGCGTGGGATGCTGACCGCCCGAACCGTCTCCGGCGTTTATTATCGGAACCGAAGACACCGCGGCGGCTCTTTTAGCCGCTCCTTGTTCGTCGTGCCTTAACACTATTACGTCGCTATAGTCTGAATATATATTAATAGTGTCTTCCAATCTTTCTCCAGTTATTTCAGAGGAAAATTGCGACGCGTGTTCGGTAGCCATAACTTTACCGCCGAGACGATGCATTGCCGATTCGAACGAAAATCGCGTCCGTGTCGAAGGAGCGTAAAATAAAGTGGTCATAATTTTATGCTCGTAATCGCGCGTTCCGCCTCTCGCGACTACTTTTTTCATTTCGTCGGTTCTTTTAAAAAGCTCCATTAAAATGGGAACCGTAAACTGTTGCGATTCGACGACGTGTCTGAGACTCATATTATTTCTTTTTTTTATTGATAAAATATTTATTTCTACGGTATTATATGCGTTCCGGCTTTTCCGTCTAAAGCGTCCATTAAGTACTCGTAAGAGGTAATAATAGCTTTTTTACCGGTCGATTCGACGAATTTAATAGCTGATTCAACTTTCGGTCCCATACTTCCCGGCGGGAACTGTCCGTCGCTCGCGTATTCGCGCATCTGGGCGACCGTCGCTTTTCTTATCCCCTCTTGGTTTTTCTTCTTGAAGTTAAGATACGCTTGGTCGGTGTCGGTGCTAATAATAAATAAATCCGCGCCCAAATCCATTGCGAGAAGCGCCGAGGACCTGTCCTTATCGATTACCGCTTCAACGCCGACGATTTTGCCGTTTTGGTCAACTTCGACGGGGATTCCTCCTCCGCCTAATGCAATAATCATAAAGCCCATATCCACAGTTCGCTTGATAATTTCCAGCTCCAACACTTTCTTAGGCTCCGGCGAAGGCACTACTCTGCGATAACCTCTCGCGGAATCTTCCACTATGTCCCAGCCCAAATCTCGTTTCTTCTCTTCGGCTTCGTCTTCTTCGTAAAAAGGACCTATCGGCTTCGTCGGATTTTTGAAAGCGGGGTCGGCGGAATCGACCTGAACCATAGTCGGAATAGTCGTTACCAATTTATCCACGCCTAACTCTTTTAGCTCGAATTCCATTTCCTTTTGCATAATGTAGCCGATTTCGCTCTGCGTCGTCGCCACGCACATATCCAATGTATGCGTGTAAACCTCGTGAGCGGCTCTTTCCGAACGAAGCAAAGCGGCGCCGGCTTGCGGTCCGTTGCCGTGCGTAATCACCAAATCCCAGTTTAACTTAGCCATTTTCGCTATATTTTTTGCCGTAGCTCGCGCGTTAGCGGCTTGCTCGTCTATCGCTCCTCTTTCGCCGGCGCGTATTAACGAATTTCCTCCTACGGCTATTAACGCTTTATATGACACTTTTAGCCTCTATTTCATCAATTGATACATAATAGCTTTTTGTACGTGCAGCCGATTCTCCGCTTCTTGGAATACGCGAGATTGCTCCGAATCGATAACCGCGTCGGTTACTTCTTCGTTCCTATGAGCCGGCAAGCAGTGCAAGAAAATAGCGTCGGGCTTCGCTTTCGCCATCAACTCTTCGTTTACTTGATAAGGATGGAAAGCTATTCTCCTCTTTTCGGCTTCCGCTTCCTGCCCCATCGACGCCCAAGCGTCGGTGTAAATAGCGTCGGCGTCTTTTACCGCTTCTTGCGGATTCCTGACGTATTCAATTACGGCTCCCGTTTGCTTGGCGATTTCTCGCGCTTCTTGCCAAGCGGCTAGGTTCGGTTCGTAATCGTTCGGACCGGACACCGTCATCTTCGAGCCTAAGCGAGCCGTAGCGTACATTAACGAATGGCAAACGTTGTTGCCGTCGCCAACATACGTTAGTTTTACGTTTTTCAAATCGTCTTTGACTTCCTTGATAGTCATAAAATCAGCCATTGCTTGGCAAGGATGCGTGAAATCCGTTAGTCCGTTTATGATTGGAATATCGGTGAACGCGCTCATATCTTCTACTACGCTATGGGAGAAAGTTCTGACCATAATTCCTTGTACCATTCTGCCCAATACTTTAGAAACGTCGTAAACCGATTCCCTTTTGCCTAAATTTATTTCTGCGGGCGATAAATATAAAGAGTATCCGCCCATTTGTTGTATTCCAATGTCAAAGCTAGCTCGAGTGCGCAAAGAAGGCTTCTCAAAAATCAACGCTAATGTTTTTCCCTTTAGAGCTTCGGAATAATCCATCGGCGACGATTTCATTTTTAAAGCTAATTCGAAAGTCTCAATTATCTCTTCGCTCGTAAAATCCGTTACTTTTAGAAAGTCTTTGTTCACCTTTTACCTCGTTTTGTTATTTATAATTATAAAATCCTTATTCTCGCAATAAGAGAATTCTAAATATATGAAATATATAAGAATTTGATTAGGAAAAATTGAGATTTGCTCAAATAGCTTTGTATCGCTAAATGGGAGCGTCGTTTTGGTAGTGTTGGAACAATAGAATCTTGCCGGCTCTTGTCTTTGGAGGGCTAAAAGACGCGTCGGAACGTCGCCGCTTAACTAAAGCGCCGTCGCCGCTTAGTCTCCTATCTTTAGATAATATTTTAAGCCGTTTTAATTTCATAATCTCTAATGTTTTTAGGATAAACGTTAAAGCTAAGAAATATTTTAAAAAATAAAAAATTTAATTGGGCGCGACTCGCAAAACTTCTCCTAATCTAAACGAATAAAGATAATAGATATAGCCGAAGTAAATGAAGAGAAGAAAAGCGCCTTCCAACCGCGAAACTTCCAATTTCGTCCAAGCAAGAGGAAGAAGAATTATTGTTACGAGAAGCATAACGCCAATGTCGATATAATTTAGTTCGTTTGAACCGGTCAATAAAATTGGATGTATGACAGCCGCCGCCCCTATAATAAACAAGAGGTTGAATATATTGGAGCCGACAACGTTGCCAATAGAAATGTCTCCTTTATTTTTAACGGCGGCAACGACAGTTGTAGCTAGCTCCGGCAGACTTGTCCCCAAGGCTACTACCGAAATTCCGATAACCACGTCCGACGCTCCCAAATACTGCGCTATTTCAATCGCTCCGGAAAGGAACAGATTCGCTCCTAAGACTAAAATTAAAAGCCCGCCCACAATAAAAAGGAAGTCAAGCCAAGTTTTTTCCGATACGTTTTCTTTTTCGGCTTCGTCGGGAATGTATTTTTCTTTCTTTGCCATTTTGAGCGTGAATATATTGTATCCTATTATTCCGGCAAGGAGTACTACGCCCTCTATTCTTCCTATATTTTGGTCTAGGGCAAAGACAATTAAAAGAAGCGTCGCGCCAATCATTATAACTATATCGTTTTTGATTAGCTTAAGATTAACGCGTATAGGGCGTATAAGCGCGGAAACGCCGCAAATTAAGGCTATGTTGCATATATTCGAGCCTATTACGTTGCCAAACGCAATAGCAGGGTTGTCTCGAAGAGCCGCCGAAACGCTCACGACTAATTCGGGACTGGAAGTTCCGAACGACACTATAGTCAAGCCGACTATTAAAGGCGTAATTCCTTTCTTAATAGCCATTGACGCGCTTCCTCTGACCAGTCCTTCGGCGCCAAAATAAAGAAACAGCGAACCGGCTACCAGCCCAAGCAACGACAGCAATATTGAACCTATAGTACTCATATATTTAGATTATTGATTCCCATTTGCAAATAAAGAAAAAGTAATTTAAATACTAATCGATTTTTGGCAAAATAGATTTGTAAATTAATAAAAAACTGTGTTCAATAATATAAGTAGAATTTTGTATTATATTCACCTTCCGGCAAAAACTTTTATTTCGCTTGGCTGGACGTAAACTAATAGACGTTGTTCTCGCAAATAGACGCCATTTCCGCGAAAGCGGGAATACCAGAGATGAAGAATTTTTGAAGCTCTACTCTATTTTCTCTACGAGCGTATAATAATCGGAAGACGCTTCTTGGTGGATTTGGAGGACGCCCGCTCTAACTAATCTAACTATCAGTTGCGAAGCTCTGCGTTTTGAGATATTGCAAATCTTTGCGAAGTCTTTGACTGTCGCGCTTCTGTGTTTTTCCAGATACTTGAAAAGTCTTTTTTCGTTATCGCCGACGCTCATTCTCAGCGGTTCGGCGTTTCTGCTCGTCCCTTCCAAAATTTTAGTCATTTCTCTGCTTGCCACGACTGATTGCTCCCCCACCCTAACGTAAGCGATTTGTTTAGTCTTTTTTTCGTCGGGATTGTAAACGACTTTATGAGGTTTTTCCGAACTTTCTTCGACTAAGACTACGACTATGTCCTTGCCGTATAAGTCAATTATCTCGATTTCAGGCGCGATAGGGGGATTCAAATTGAAAGAACTTGCTCTTTCAATTAAATCAATCTCCCCTTTTTCGCTTTCGACGCCGTAAACAGAGCCGTCGTCGTCCACGCCGAAAATAAGGAAGCCGCCTTTTGTGTTGGCGAACGCGGATATTTCTTTGGCGATTTTTACGGAGGTGGTAAACTTACGCTTGAATTCCGTCGTGGAAGTTTCGCCTTCTAAAATCAAGTCTTTTAGTTCTAAAGGATGCATTTTTCAATTTTCAATTTGCCCGCGTCATTGAATTCAAAAATACTAATTTTTCCATACAATACAATTTTTTGACGAAAAGCTCGGTCTTGCGAAAATCGTTTGTTTATTGACGACGTATTAATTAACTTAAATCAAAATAAAAATTGATTGACAAAGGAAGTGAATTATGAAAACAAAAAAAATCATTCGTTTCGCGTTTTGCGTAGCTTTCGCGATATCGCTTTTCGCGGGAGTCGCCAACTCACAGACTTGGCAGAAAGTTGACAATGACAGTTTGTATCCGGCGATTCATAAAATATTTTTCCCTTCGTACGATTCAAACGCTGTAGTAATTGCGTCCGGCGACGTGCCGATAAATTTGGCTGAAAAAGAAATTACTTTTTACGACCAATATCCGCAAATAAACGGCAAAGGCTACGTTATCAGCTACGACGGCGGTCTATCGTTCGATGAAAACAAACTAGACGGATATTTTGTTTACGAAATCGCCGAGCATCCGTTTAATCCAGATATATGGCTCGCCTCGGTTAGAAGCTCCGGCAAGAATTTTATACTCGTTTCCGAAGACGGCGGCGAGACTTGGATAACCAATCCAGTAAGATATGAAGGAAGCGAAGCTATTTTAAAAATAACCTCAAAGGCTTCCGAACCGACAAGATTCTTTGCCGCCGAAGTTAACGTTTCCAAAGGATTTAAAACTAGTTTAGACACTTTTAGACATTTCGAAACGAACCAGGATCTGTTTGTTTCGTCAAGAGATATCGCTGTATCGCCGTCGGATACAAATTTAATTTTTATAGCGAGCGACGATTTGCACGAAAGCGGCGTATTCCGTTCCTACGACAACGGCGAGACTTGGACTAAAGAAGAAAGCGGATTAGAAAATCTCAGAGTCCATTGCGTTCTACCGTCGCAATACGACCCGTCTATAGTAGTTTGCGGAGCGGATTCTTTAACCTCGAGCGGTTCGGTAGGCAAAGGAATTTACGTTAGCTTGGACACGGGAAAAACTTGGACTCTCACGGGAGCCGAAGGAGCTAGAGTCTTTAACTTAGCGCGGCATCCGAAGAATCCTATATATATGGCGGCGGCTTGCGATTCCAGCGGGGTTTGGCTGAGCGGAACCTGGGGAACGTCTTGGGAACAATTCGACGACGGTTTTGACGACTCGCTATCGATTAGAACCGTAGCCTTTCCTCGACTTTCAGCCGACGACGACGGCGCCATTGTTTTCGCCGGCTCGTATAAAGGAGGTTTGTATAAATCCGAGAGAATTACGACCAGCGTAGAGTCTCGAAGCGACGTTGACGAAGAAAGCGTTATAATCCAATCTTTGTCGCCTAATCCTTGCTCCGAAAATTTAACCGTCGTTTGGAATAATCCTAAAACACAGAAAGTCAGAATCGAGATTGTAAATCTAAAGGGCGAGCGAATAGCTGAAATAATAAACGAAGAAGTAGGCGAAGGGCTTCAAACGACGAAGCAGTCTCTAATCGAATCGGATTTAAGTTCCGGCTCTTACTTTTTAGTTATTTTCTCGGGCGCCGAAGCCGTTACGAAACAGTTTGTTTTTATTAAGCGTTAGCGCTATTTTAATCGGGGATTTATGAAGACGCTATCCTCCGAAGGGATTTTCAACAAGCGGAACTTGCTTTTCGCTTGCTTGACTATTCTTTTGTTTAGGATTTTGGTTCTCGTTTTTTTTATCGATGAAATCAACGCAATTGAAGACTACGCCATAGCCGAAAACATAGCCGAAGGGAAAGGATTCGTGTATTGGGAGAAAGCCGGTCCAACCGCCTTAAAAGCTCCGATATATCCTTTTTTCCTTTCCGTTTTTATCTTGATTTTCGGCTCTTACGCTAAAATAGCCGCCTCGGCTACTCAGCACGTTATTTTCTCTTTCGTTCCCTTTTTGCTCGTCGCTTTGGGCGGGCGGGTTAATTTAAAAAAGCTCGGTTTTCTCGCCGGATGGTTGTTTCTTATCCACCCCTCTTTTTTTTATTATCCAAACGTTCTCGAAGCCGCCAACATTTTTATTCCTCTATTTATAATTTGGCTCAACCTAGCCGCGAAAGTCAAGCGTCAATTGAAATCCTCAGTAGCTGTATTATTCGGAATTATCTCCGGCGTTATAATTCTAACGCAACCTATAGTCGCTTTCTTGCTATTAGTATTTCTGGTTTATATAGCATTTGCAAAAAAGACTAGAATCGCGCTTATTTCGCTCGCCGTCTCGGCGCTGATATTAACGCCTTGGTCGATTAGAAATTATACTGTTTTCGATGAGTTCGTTTTCGTCAAAAGCCCTTTTTGGACTAACTTTTACGCGGGGTATTTGCCGACAACTCACGGAAGCGAAAGATACGACGTAATAGAAAAAGCGGATAAGAGGCGAATAGATGCGCTAAAAATAGAAGGAGCAAACAACGTCGAGTTAGAAAGCGTTTATAAAGAAATCGTTATTAATACAATTTCGCATAATCCGCTTTTATATATAGAAAAATGCTTGTTCCAAGCCGCAACTTACTGGTGGGGCCCGCCGAAATACCTTAACGACTATAGCTTAAAAATGATTGTAGGCAGGAAGCTCCCTGTTCTAATTATCAATATACTTTCGGTTCTGGGATTGTTCATTCTTTGGAAAAGAAACAAGGAATTCGCTTTTACAATTCTAGTTATTCTGATATATTTTACTTTAGTGTATTCTCTCGCCCACGCCGCCAACGTGAGATTTAAGTTAGACGTAGAATGGCTCCAGCTTTACCTCGTCGCCGCGGCGCTCTTTAAGTTTACGGGAAACGAGCGTTTAATTGCCGATTACGATTAGTTTTTTCTTATTGATTCTCTCGCCGGTTTTTAGGTCTTTGGCTTCGAAAAATAGAATATAAGGACCTATTTCTTCGTTATATCCTTCGCTATTCACGCCCGACCAAGTAAACGAACCCGTCTTAGCGGTTCTTTTTGATTCGAGCAGTTTTATTATTAGTCTTCCCTGTCTATCGTATATTTTAGCGTTGACCAACGCTTCTCTGAACGGCAATTTATATGAAATCAAACAGACGGTTTCGCCTCGCGAGGAAAACGGTGAAAAAGGATTTGGGGATACTGACAGTATCTTATTCTCCTTAAGTTCTCTATAATTGGAGTTGCGCTCTCCCGGAGTAGCTCCCAAAGAAGCGCTGCAAACGCGCCAAGCGGAAGGAACTTCCGATTCCATCTTATAGCTAATTTTCTCCAAGCTCCTGCCGTCCGCTTTATTCATTAACCCTTCCAACCAATCGTCGGAATAGCTCAAGGAGTCGAAGATTTTTTTGCCGGCGCTTAATATTACGTCGTCTTCGTCGTTGTTTAAGCGCATATTAGACTCTCCTATATAATAGCCGCCGGCGTCTTCAAGATAAGGATAATAATCGATAAGAGAAGAATCCCAAGCTATAGCCATATAAGAGCCTGATTTTAAAATAGGGGAAGGATATTTGATTTCAACTGAATCGTATCCCGACTTTTTTCGTTTATCTCTGGCGATTATTTTATTCAAAACCACCGGAACGCCGCCGGCGTTGTATATTTCTATAAATTCGACGCTCTCGGACCCCGAGTGGAATAAAAATTCGTTAATTGTCAAATTCTCTTTGGGTATTTCAATATTTATGAAAGTTTCGTCAACGTTATTTGAGTCGATTTTATCGTCGGGATGAACAATCGAAGCTCGACAAGCCATAGCGCCGAGCGTTTCTGTTTCGTCCAAAATTTCGTCGTAAGTAAAATTCTTTTTGAAACGTTCTCCGGCTCCTAATTCTTCTATTGTCTTAGCGAATAGAATTTCGTTTTCCTCGGTTTCGCCGTCGTTGTCTAAATCCACTGCGAATTTTAATTCAAGATTTTCTAAACCTATCGCCTCTTTATTCTCCGCTTCTATAATCACTTTTTGCAATTCCTCTCCAGTTACAATTTCAACCGCCGCGTCTAAATTGGGGACCGACACGGAGTTCCACAAGCCGGAAGTCGCTCCGGACGAATTCGACGAAGGCAGCCAATTGCCCTCCGAAATCGCCGGCTTGTATGGATTGATTCGCTCCAGCGATATTCCTTTCTCGCCCCAGTCCATATCGTAGTATGCCGAGTCAATTAACAAAGAGTCCGCTAAGCGCAATATTACTCTATCCCAAGTATTATTATATATCGGAATTTTCGCTTGAATAGCGACAGAACTATCCGTTCTTTCCCTGACTTGATAAAAAGCGGAAGTGTCGGAAGTAATAATGCAGTATCCGTTGGCGGGTATTGACAACTTGTCTATTCGCTTGGAGCTTTTGGCGTCTTCTATTAAAGCGGAATCCAGTCGAACGGATTCGTCGCCTAAATTGAGAAGTTCTATCCACTCGGGCTCTTCGCCAACCGGAGCCGCTTGTATTTCGTTAACGACGATTTGGGAGTTGGCGGTAAGTCCAGACGCTAAAAAAGACAAAACGAGCGCGAAAATACGAGCCATAAAGAAAATTCGGTTTTAAGAAATTTATTCTGTTAATTAAAATTGCGAGGGCGAACAAAGCTGTCCGCCCCCGCTTTGAAAAAAAAACCGCGGATTATCCGCCGAATCTTTAATTCATCGGCTTAATTTCGTCCGCTATAATAATATTAAGCCCGAGTTTTCTCTTGGTTTTTCCTTTAATTCCAATCCACTCGCTTGAAGCGTATTTGGCTAATTGTTTACAAGCCAAAGCGCCGCCGCCGGAATAAACAAAATATATCTTGCCGTTCTCGGCTTTTGCCAGAAGCGGATTGCCAATTTCAAGATATTTCTTAGCTCTTCGCTCGTCTAAAGTTCTATTTGAGCCTTTGGCAACGTCGTTTAAACTCACTACCTTGCATTTCAAGGGCGTTTTAGAGTAATCGACGGCTTTTTTCTCTTTCTTTTCGGTTTTTGGCTCTTCGGCTTTAGGAGCCTCTCCAAATTCTGTCTTTTCTTCTTTAGGAGTTTCCGCTTCTTCCATTTCCTCGGCTTTTTCAACTTTTTCTTCTTGCATTGGCTCGTCCGCCGGTTCTTCTTTCTTTGATTCTCCGCAGGAAGCTAACAAGCCAAAAGTTAAAGACGCGACTATTATTAATAACGTTAATTTCTTCATTTTCAATCAATCGTTTATTGGAACAATCGAATTAATTATAAAATCAGCTAACGGGTTCAATGCTATCGGCTATAAGAAAGTTTATGCCGTTCATTCTTTTCGTTTTACCCGTTATCGTTATAGCGTCGGCGTCGGCGTGTTTAGCTAATTTCTTGCCGATATACGCGCCGCCTTCGTTTATAACGAAATACACTCTGCCGCCGGAATAAAATACTATCGGCTGGCCTATTTCAGCTAATTTTACGGCTTTAGCCGAGTTGACGTCGGGTTTACCAAACATTAAAGAATTTAAGCTGGCGACTTTTCCTTTCATCTGTTTTCCCGCGGGTTCGGAATTTAACGAAAAAGTAAAGATTACTCCCGCTATCAAAAAGATAAAAACAAATTTACGCATAATTATTCTCCTTTTTATATTATACTAAAAAGCGTAAGGAACTCCTTTGCCTTTCTGATAAGAAACTTCGCAGACTAAATATTGATTGTCGCCGCTGCCTTGTATAAAGGAACCGCCGATTTGCTTAATCATTACTTTGGCGTAATTCCATTCCGGATAATTGGTTCTTAATACAAAAACGACATTATTATTAACGTCGAGTTGCGATAAATCGAATGTTCTTTCTGCGAATTCAAATTCTTGGTCTAACCCTTCGCTAAGCATAACGTCGTCCAAAGACGCGGCGTCAAAATAGGCGTCGCCAATTTCAACGCTTTTAGCGGTTCCGTCGAAACTAGAATATTCGGCTAATATTTGCGCGGCGGAGCCTACGGTTACGCTCCCGTCAAACGTATAGAGACCGATATCCCATTCTTCGCCGCCGCCAACCGTTAAGGTTTCAGGGTAGCCGTCGTCGTTGCATAAATCCAAACCGCTGCCTAAAGACGAGGTGGATTCATACATATAAATCTCGATATCGTTCTCCGGTTCGGTAAATCTGCTCGCCGGCGACCATTGTATTTCCGCGCCTTCGCTTGGAACCTCTTCTTGCCCCATTGTCATAATAGCGTATATTGTGAAAGTATATGTGTCTCCTTGCGTTAAATTGTCCACTTCGTAATGGTTAGTACCGGATTGGATAACAATCGGCTCCCAGATATCGCCTTCTTGAGGAGCGACAACTAGTTCGTAACCGATAAAGTTTTCATCGCCTTCGGAAATTGAAAGGGCCCAATGAAGAGCCACGGTTGAGTTGTCGATGGAAGTAGCTTTTAATTCGGTGATGGGGTCGGGTTTAATAACTTCGAATATTACGCCGTTGCTCTTTGTTCCGTTTACCTCTGCGTATATATTTCCGGTTGACGCTTCTTCCGGCACGTAAACTTTGATTTCGTCTTCGTACCAATAAATTTCGTTGCCTTCGTAATGAAATTCCGTAGCTTCAACGTCTCCAAAATATACTTTAGAGCCGGTCATATCGTAGTCGCCAAACTCCGAGCCGTATATGGTTACTAAAGTCCCCGGCGTTCCCGAAGTCGGCTCGACGCGGTCGATTACCGGCGCTTCGTCGGAATCGGTTACCGAATCGCAAGCGGAAAACAGCGCCCCTATAGCTGTCGCTATAGCTATTGTTAAGAAAATTTTAGCAAATTTCATAATGCCTCCAATTAGTTTGTAAATAATATGTTATTTCTAACGATATTGAAAAATTACTTGATTTATAAAACATTATTATACTCAATAACTTTTTAAAAAGCAAACTATTTTATTTCCGTCGCCATTTCAAAAATTTTAGATAGCTTACCCGTCAAAGCTTTTCTGTCAAACGATTGGACGTAATCTTTTTGGGGCGTTTTAGTTTTGTTGTTTTTCCAGATAGAATAAAACCTTTCCAACGCCGATTCAATCTCCGAGACGTTTTTAGGATTTACTATAGCGGATGCTTTATAATTGGCGACGTGGGAAGTAATCGCGCCTTCGGGCGCCAAAGCTAAAATCGGTTTTCTCGCTCCGATATATTCGTATAATTTACCGGGCGTTCTTACCGAATCGTTTAAAGTAAACCACAAAAGGTCGGATTCCAATAAATTTCTAACGGCTTCTATATGAGGCAAATAACCGAATAGGCGCGCGTTCCCGTCCAAATTATATCTGCTTATCAATTTTTTATGGCTTTTTCTCATTAAACCCAAAAACCTCAATTCCGTTCTCTTTTTAGCTTCCGGACGCTTCTTTAAGAAAGCGGCGACTGCTTTTAGAAAGTATTTTGGCGTTCTATTGTCTTGGAACAATCCGCTATGAGTAACGACAAACTTGCTTTCATTCCTCACTACGTTTTTCACTTTCGCAAAATCTTCAGGGTCGAATCCGTGCGGTATGATTTCAACGTCTTCGTGCGAAATAAATCTATAGCGTTTTATTAGAGTTTCTTTCGGCTTTCGGGCGGTAACGATAGCTTTTTTCGCTCGTTTGAGTATTTCGTTTTCGAGTTTGACGCTGTATGATTTATGGAACGGCGTGGCGAAAAAATGAAATGGGTTGTCTATCCAAATGTCTCTGTAATCGACAATAAAAGGCAAATTGTATTCATCAGCCAACTTTAACGCCGCTAAAAAATCAGTAAAAGGCGGCGCCGTGGCGAAAATAATGTCGGGTTTCTCCTTTTCTATCGCTTCGGCTCCCTTTTTAAGAGCGCTTTTTAGCCAGGTCCTTTTGCTGTCCGGCTGGAATATCGTTTGAAGGACAATTCTGCCGATTTTTTGCTTTATATAGGACGGAAAATTATTAAATTTGCCGGCTTTTTGCTTCTCGTCGGACTTGGCTTTCTCGTCGGTTCTGTATATAGCGATTCTATCTTCAGATAATTCCTTTTCCAAAGTCTCGTCTAAAGCGTAGTATTTTTTTGAAGAAGTAGTTAAAACGACGGGTTTCCAGCCGTAGTCGGGCAGGTATTTGACGAATTTCAAGGTTCGCTGCACCCCGCTCAAGCCCATTGGAGGGAAGTAATAAGCTATAATTAAAACTTTCTTTTCGGTCATTTTTTCCGAACTTTGATAACAAACCGCGATAAATATACTCAAATTAAAAATTTGAGAAAAATATCGCGGTTTTCCAATTTATTAAATAACAACAATTTCTTCGGGGGCTTTAGTTATATGCTCGCCGCCGCTTCTCGTTATTACTACGTTGTCTTCGATTCTAATTCCGAATTTTCCAGGCAAGTAAATTCCGGGTTCAATAGCGACTACGCAATTTTCAGGAACTACTTGGTCTTCTTTTCTGAAAGTAATAGTGGGAATTTCGTGCACCTCGAGTCCGACGCCGTGACCGAGCGAGTGTTTGAAATACTCGCCGTAACCTTCTTTTTTGATTATTTCTCTGGCGTAAGCGTCCACCGTTTTGCCGTTCATTCCCGGTCTAACGTTTTTAATCGCTTCTTCTTTGGCTTTATGAAGTATCTTGTAGATTTTCTTTTGTTCGCGAGTAGCCTTGCCAACGGCGAAAGTTCTCGTAATATCGGAGCTAAATCCGTTCACTTTACAACCGAAATCGATTGTAATTAAATCGTTTTTCTTGATTTTTTTGTCGGAAGGTTTGCCGTGTATCAAAGCGCCTCTTTCTCCGCTTACGACGATAATCGGGAAAGCGTCTTCTTCGGAACCCATCAATCTTGTTTGATGAGCTATCTCAATTGCTATTTCCCTTTCGGTTATTCCCGGTTTTACGGTCTTAAGAATTTTTTCGTAAACTTTGACCGCTATTCCCGCGGATTTCTTTATGCTCTCTAACTCTTCGGGAGCTTTAGGCATAGTAAACGGCTCCACTAGATTCGAAGCAGGTTTGAACTTAGTAGGTCTAATTCGATTTCTAATGTTAACGGCGTCGGAGTAAGGTACTTTATCCGCTTCAAAAGCAAGCGAGGAAATTCCTTTAAATAGTTTTTTCTCTTTCGCGTAGCCCCAAACGTCTCTTGTTATGTGAGTCTCTAAATTAGGCAAAGGATAAAGTTCGTCTTTAATTTGCTCTTCGTATCTATCGTCGGTTACAAAGATTAATTTGTCGGACGTAACAATTAACGTTGCGGCTGAACCGGAGAAGTTAGTAATATAGCGTATATTTGGAAGATAAGTAATCGCTAACGCGTCCACTTTAAGGTCTTCCAAAGTAAATCTTAATTGTTCCAGTCTCCTATCGACCAATTTCGGATAACCCGCGCCTTTCTTCTTTTGTTTCTTCGAGCTTTTTTTAGCCATAATATTTTTTCGATTTATTTTACAAAGTAGTTAGGTGATTCTTGAGTGATAGCGACATCGTGGGGATGAGATTCGTTTAAGCCTGCGGAGGTCATTCTGACGAATTTCGCGAACTTTTTCATCTCTTCGATATTTCCACAGCCGCAATAGCCCATAGAAGCTCTTAAACCGCCTACCATTTGATAAACGGTGTCGGCGACTTTTCCTTTATACGGCACGCGCCCTTGTATTCCCTCCGGCACTAATTTAGATATATCGGCTTCCATATCTTGGTAATATCTATCCGCGGAACCTTTGTTCATAGCTCCAATCGAGCCCATCCCTCTATAAATTTTGTAAACTCTTCCTTCGTATCTGATTTTTTCTCCGGGGCTTTCCTCGTGTCCGGCTAAAAGACCGCCGACCATAATCGAATCGGCGCCTCCGGCGATAGCTTTGGCTATGTCTCCCGTTTGTTTAATGCCTCCGTCCGCGATTACCGGGATTTCTTCTTTATGCGCGACTGAAGCGGTTTCCATTACAGCCGTCAGCTGAGGCACTCCAACGCCGGCTATTACTCGAGTAGTGCAGATAGAGCCCGGACCAATACCGACCTTCAAACCGTCGGCTCCCGCTCCGATTAAAGCTTTAGCCGCCTCCGCTGTGGCGATGTTCCCGGCTATTACCGAAAGGTCTTCAAATTTCGATTTAATTTTACTTACGGTTTCAAGCACCGATTTAGTGTGTCCGTGAGCGGTATCCACAAAAACGGCGTCAACGCCGGCTTTAATTAATTCGGATACTCTTTCAATTGAATCCAAAGAAACGCCTACGGCGGCGCCTACCCTGAGTCTTCCATGCGAGTCTTTGCAAGCGTTGGGATGTTTCTTTTTCTTTTGGATATCCTTGAAAGTAATCAGTCCTTTTAATATATTGTCTTCGTCCACTACGGGCAATTTTTCTATTCGGTGCTGTTGAAGCAATTTCTCCGCTTCGTTGAGAGTCGTTCCAACCGGCACGGTAATTAATTCCCCGGTTGTCATAAATTTATCTATTTTAGTATCGGGATTGGGATTAAATCGTAAATCGCGATTTGTTATTATGCCGATTAAGCGATTTTTTTTATCGACAATCGGAATGCCGGAGATGTGGAACTTTGCCATTAAATCCAAAGCGTCTCCCACGCTTTTGTCGCTGGTTAGCGTTATCGGCTTTTGTATCATCCCGCTTTCCGAGCGCTTTACTCTATCGACCTGCTCGGCTTGGCGAGTTATCGACATATTTTTGTGAATCACTCCCAAACCGCCTTCCCGAGCCATAGCTATAGCCATTCTGGCTTCGGTTACGGTGTCCATCGCCGCGCTGAGTAAGGGAACGTTCAAATTTATTGCTTTCGTTAGCTTAGTTTTCAAATTCGCGTCTCGAGGCATAACCTCGGAATATCTCGGGCTGAGCAATACGTCGTCGTAAGTTAAAGCGTCTCCTTTGATTTTCTTGTTAATGTCCATCGTTTTGCGTTTATCCTTTGGCTTTTTTAAATTTAACAACAATAGAATTAATTCCTATTCAATCCTTTTTCGCGTCGTTTTAAAGCGACTTTTACTAAACCCTCCCGAAACGTTCATTAATAAACCGTTTTAAGTTTTGCAAAATTAAGCAATATTTTTTAGTATTGGAAATTTAACGCCATATTTATCAGATTATATTATAGATTGAAGTTAAAAACTGGTGGATAAAAACGCGCTCGCCAAAATAAATAACAAGAATTAGCTTCATTTACAACCTCTCTCTTAAAATAATCCTTGGTCATTTCGCTTAATTAGTCTTATTTTTGACGAACTGTAGTAATACGTAAAAGTAAAGTTTATGAACGCTATAGAAACGGAAAACCTGACGAAAATATATAGGTCTAAGCTGGGCAAGAAGCTAACGACCGCCGTTTCGGATTTAAATTTGAGCTTGGAAGAAGGCTCTTTTGTAGGGCTTCTCGGACCCAACGGCGCGGGCAAAACCACTCTCGTTAAAACGCTGCTCGATATTGTCAAGCCGAGCGCGGGAACCGCTAAAATCTTAGGCGCGAATATCGGCGATTATAAAGTAAAAAGCAGAATAGGATATTTGCCCGAAAACCACCGATTCCCGCAATACCTAACAGCCGAACAGGTTCTGCGTTATTTCGGCAAGTTTACCGAGCCAAATCCTGCCGTATTAGAGCGGAGAATTAGCGAGCTTTTTGAAATCGTAAGTTTAAAGAAGTGGCGAAAAGTTAAGCTTAAAGTGTTTTCCAAAGGAATGATTCAGAGATTGGGTTTGGCGCAAGCTATGATAAACGACCCTGATTTGTTAATTCTGGACGAACCGACCGACGGCGTCGACCCGGTCGGCAGGAAAGAAATACGCGATTTGCTGCTCGAATTAAAAAATCGCGGCAAAACGATATTTCTGAACAGCCATCTGCTCTCGGAAGTAGAAATGGTCGTCGATAAGGTTGTTATTTTGGACAAGGGAAAAATCGTTCGCGAAGGTTCGGTTAAAGAGTTAACAGAGAAGACAAAGTATTATAGGATTTTATTCGTGAAAAGCGCGACAGAGCTTCCGGCAATGGACGTAATCAAAGGCGTTAAAGCGACCAAGCAAACCGAAAAATCGCTTGAGATTGTGGCGGAATCTTACGAGGATTTAAATAAAGCGCTCGACGCCTTCCGCTCGAAAGGAATAATAATAAAAAGCGTCGAGCCGATGAAAGCCACGTTGGAAGACATCTTCATTTCCTTGATAAAAAAAGAAGAGGGCGGTTTGCAATGAGAAATATAGGGCTTATAATAAAATTCACTATACGGGAAGCTTTATCAAAAAAGCTGATTTTGATTTTGTTTTTAATGGCGACTTTGACTTTAATAGGTTTTATCATAGCGTTTCAATTCGAAGGCGTTGTCGAGATTAATAAAAACGGAGCAAAATTCTCTTACGATACCCCATACGTCATTAGAATGATAGAGATGGGATTTATGAACGTTGCTTTTGGACTAGGATTATTTTTGGCGATATTCGCGACGGCTAATTTCATTCCCGATTTAGTGAAGAAAGGCAATATAGACGTATTTCTGTCCAAGCCTATATCGAGAGAACAACTCATTTTCGGCAAATATTTAGGAAGCGGGCTAATTGTCCTTATTTTTATAACTTATCTAATTGTCGGGTTGTGGTTAATCGTAGGTTTGCGATTCTCTTTTTGGGAAACGGGTTTACTCTTCTCCATTTTTAGTATAACTTTCGCCTTTTTGGCGTTATACTCGCTGGTAACTTTTGTCGGCATTTTAACGGAGAGCCAAGTCCTACCGCTGATATTAACTTATTTGATTTTCATTGTCTTGAATCCGCTAGCCGCCGGCAGAGAAGCAATTCTAGGCAAAGTTGACAACGCCTTCTTAGCGGGATTTCTGGAAACGTTGCACTATATAATTCCCAATACAAGCGAAATGACGGCGGTTACTCGAAGCATAATTCTTAACAAAAACAGCTTCGAATTCGAGCCGTTCGTTATAACTTTTGTTTTTCTAGTTGTCTTTCTTCTAGCCAGTCTATTCGCTTTCAAAAGGAAAGATTTTTGATTTTTGAGACGCTACTATTATAAAGCGGATTTGCTAGCGCTTTCAAAAATGTTTTCTTGTTGAGTTTTCTTTCTCTTTCTTTTGTTTTTTTCTTTTATGAACTCGAGACGGTAGTCGTCTTTGATTTCGCCGTTTGTTTTTAGTCTATCCAAAATCATCTGATAGTATTTATGATGGATTTCGCAAGAAAGAAAGTTTCTTTTCAAATTCTTTGTAAGAATGATTTCGGAGCCGCTTCCGCCGAAAAGTATAAATACATCGTCGCCTTCCAAGGTGCTTGATTTTATAAGAAGTTCAACTAGTTTTAAAGGAATTTGACAGGAATGAAAGGTTTTGTCTTTTGAAACGTTTTTCACAAGATCAAAGTAGAGCCAAGAATATGGCATTCGCCCTTTTTCGCCTTTTTTGATTCTTTCAATTATTCTTTTATCTTCTGGATTCTTATATGGCTGAGCTATGTTATTTTTATAGAATCTATTGTGTTTCGATTTGGTAACGTGAAGTATAGACCTATGAGCGTTAGTTAGTTTTCTTTTACTATGACCTATATTAGAATTGTAAACCCATACATAATCGAAAACATCGTAAGCGTTTTCGTCTAGGTATTTAACCCTGAGGTATGCGTTCTGCTTAGGATAATTTAACAAAAATAAATTACCGTCTTTCTTTAGCGCTCTTAAACTTTGTTGAGATAATTGGATATACCAGTCTATATACTCGGCCCATTTTCTCTTGTAGCTCTTACCAGAATACTGAATCCCTACATTATAGTCAGGATCGCCATAAATCATATCAATTGAGTTATCAGGAATATCCTTTAACAGACTTAACACATCTTTATTATAAACTTTATTCCTGTAACGGTCTATATAATTCATCGCTTTATCAAATTATATTGAGCTGACTTAATTAATTTAATTGAATCCAATTGAATCGGATTGCTAAAAGTATAATTATATAACTTAAGTATCGAATTACCATCAATTTTCTTCCTTAACATATAACAGCAATTGATTTCTTTAATGCTTAGTTGTTCTTTTATTTTTAAGTTGTAATAATAAAGAAATGGGTGGAATACCTGATATATAGAAAAGTCCGGAGGAAAATTGTTTTTACCTTCGAAAACGGTAACCTTTTGATTATATTCAGCCGTTAAATCTATTTCCATCTGTAGGCTGTTTGTTTTAATTTCTTCGTCGCCAATAAAATAATGAAGGTCCGTCTTTGTCCTCCTTGCATTATAAACTTTTGGATTCGCAACTATATCCTCATATAAAAAATCGTGAATTATTCTTTGGTTGAAACCTATCGATAAAATATTGCTTTCGCTTGTATCGTACTCGTTCAAAATACTTTTTCTATACTTCCAGTCTTGTATATCTTTTCCGTTTATTTTTTTCAAATTCGTGATATCCCTTCGATATCCCTTTAATAAACTTATGTTTACCGCCTTTACCGAGGTGGACGATAAACGCGTCGTCTTTCTTCATTACGTCCGGTAAAATATTTGTATTGTCGATTTTAGTTACGTCGAAAGGATTACCAAAGTTATGTTTTTTGCAAAACTCTTTTACGTCTTCGTTGTCGAACGTAAACTTCCGTTGCTTTTTACAATTTAAGTATAGGTCCTTTAAAACGTTTTGCTTTTTTGACATCTTTTTTGCGCTAATCTTATTTGATAATCTATTTACTTTACTAAAGTAAAATTTATAAAAAATATGAGAAACCAAAAAATAATATTTTAAGAAAAAAGAATCTATCAAAACTATTTCCGCTTATTATGAATATTTATTCATTTTATGACTTTTCAGTTTTACGTTTTCTGATTTTCAAGCCTATCTATGAATAAATTTTGGTAATTTTCGCATTGCTACTTACAAAATCTTTCCTGATTTTTGCGTTCGGATGTTATACAAACTTTTTTGAACGAGATGAAGCGAAAAGATATAGTTTTTATAGTTTGCGTCATACTGTGTTTTCTGCCGTTCGCGGTTTTCCCCGACTTAATGGACGCTTACAAGTCTTTCAACGCCGAACGTCCTTTTATTATGGCGGCTCTGAAGTTTGCAATTCTCGCTACTTTGGGCGAAGTAATCGGCTTGCGCGTAAAAACCGGCAAATACTCGGAGAAGGGTTTCGGCGTATTGCCGCGAGCTATGGTGTGGGCGTTTCTCGGCGTCTTTATTAAAATAGCGTTCGTCGTTTTCGGAACCGGCGCTCCGCAACTTGTCGCTAAGCTAGGCGTTGCGTTTCCCGCAGAATACGCCGCTAATCCAGCGTCTATTATCGCTAACAGTATATTCGAGACGCGCTCCGGCGTCCACGTCCTTTGCGCTTTCGCCGTCAGCGCGACAATGAACGTATTTTTTGCTCCGATTTTTATGACTTTCCACAAAATGACGGACACTCATATAACCGAAACAGGCGGAACTATCGGCGGATTCTTCAAGAACAAAATCGAATTCGGTCGTATCTTGAGAAAAATCGATTGGAACGTGCAATGGGGATTTGTTTTCTTAAAGACAATCCCAATTTTTTGGATTCCCGCTCACACTATAACTTTTATGATGCCGCCAGAGCATAGAATATTAATAGCCGCCGCTCTCGGCGTAGTTCTCGGAGTATTTTTAGCAATTTCCGCCGTAAAACAGAGAAAGAATTAATAACTCTTCGTTCTCGCGACTATTAACGAGCCTTTAGAAACGCCGAATTTGCGAGCGACGGGCGCGCATTTCGCCGTTAATAGAAAGTATATGTTCTTGTTTTCTTCGTCTAGGCTTTCGAGATTGCCTTGTCCTTTGGATATAACTAAATCGGCTTTGTTATAAAAGGTTAGGAATTCTCGAGAGCATTTGTTCAAAATAGTCCCCGGAGCGTCGTAACCGTTGTCTATTACTTCGGCGTATTCGTCCATTTTTACGACCTCGGCGTCGAATTTCGTTATGTCGTTTATAATCGGACCGCCTCTTACGACGAAGTGTATCTTCTTTTCTCGATAAAGCTCATTGATTGTCTGGATAAACAGTTTATCGAACACGATTTCGCCGCTGTTGTCGCCAAGATATAACAGATTCCGGGCGTTTTCGATATCTTTTCTCAACTCCTTCGACTCGTCCACGGTTATGTCGGCTTCTTTGATTTTCTCAAAAAGCTCGTCTAAATCTACGTTTTTCAAAGCGCCGAAGTCAATAATATTGCCAGCTAAAGACAGCTTCAAAGCGGCGTAAAAAGGGTCGTCGGACGAGGCTACTAGCGATTCGAATTCCTCGTATTTTCCCATTAACAACGAGTTATAATACGCTTTGCGTTCTTTAAAAGGGTCGGGATTGTTCAAAAGCTTCTTAACGCCGTTATGTAGCTCTCTGCCCAGCTCCGGCGGCGTAATTCTGAAATCTATTTCCGATAGCTTCTTAAGATAGCTCTTTAGAAATCTTTCTTTATCCTCGCCGTTGACTTCGTAAAGATTCAACTGATTTACCAGATTGTCTATCGAGCAAGAAAAACAGTCGTATTCCAGTTTCATAATATCTTCTGATTTAATTCTCAAAAAAATCAAATTAGAAATTTATAAGCGAATAGCAATAAATAAAAAACATTTTGATTTCAGTTATTAAAATAAATTCTCAAATCTCATACATTTTCCTTATTTTTCACTAGATTTGTAGAAAGTTTGTTTAAAGGATAATTTTGGAATTGCTATGGAGTACAGACAAATCATCTTTCCAATAATCTTCATCGTTTCAGTCGTAATCTTAACTATCAATCTGAAGAAGATATTCTCTTATCTGAAAGTCGCTCGAGACGAAAAACGCTCGGACAATATAGGAAGCAGAATAGCCCATATGTTCAAAGTGGCGATTGGGCAGACGAAAATCTTCAGAGACAAAACCGCCGGACCTTTACACGCCGCGATATTTTGGGGCTTTTTAATTCTTCTTTTTTGCGCGTCAGAATCGGTTATTCAAGGTTTCTATCCGTCGTTTAACTGGAGCTTTTTAGGTCCTTTCTACTGGCTCATTACTCTTTTTACCGACATTTTCAACGTTTTAATAATAGTCGCAATAATAGCTTCGTTGCTTAGACGCTACGTATTCAAAGTAAAGCGGCTTCAAGGCGACAAAAGCGAAAAAATCGACGCGTTAATAGTTTTGGGAATGATATTTATAATAGTCGGCTCTCTAATGTTGGAGAAAGCGGCGCATATAGCTTCCAAACCGGTTCCCGAATGGGCGTTCTGCCCGATTTCGACTTGGCTTAGCTCGATTTTTACCGCCGGCTCCGCGCCGATAGCTTACGAAATTACTTGGTGGATACACATTCTCGGCATACTCTTTTTCGCTAACTATCTCCCCTTCTCCAAACACTTGCACGTTTATACCTCGATACAAAACGTATTTTTCTCGCCGAAAGATATACCAAACAGTATCGAGAAAATGGATTTTGAGGACGAAACGCTCGAGAAGTTTGGAGTAGTTGACATAGATGATTTGAGCTGGAAAAATCTGTTCGATTCGTATTCTTGCACACATTGCGGACGATGCGCGGACTCATGTCCGGCTAATATAACGGGCAAAGAGCTTAGCCCGAGAGAGATAATAGTGCAAATTCGCGAAAGAACTATTGACGCCGCTCCGATTATGTTAAAAATGAAGCAAGGCAACGGCGAAAACGAATACAAGCCAAGCGAAGACGAGCAAAAGATATTGGAAAAGAAATTCGTCGGCGACTACGAGAGCGTTAACGCTCTTTGGCAATGCACAACTTGCGGCGCTTGTATGCAGGAATGCCCGCTAACTATCGAGCACGTTCCGACTATTATAGGTATGCGGCGGAATTTAGTTATGATGGAAGCCGACTTCCCCGCCGAATTGCAACCGGCGTTTAACGACCTTGAGAATAACTTCTCTCCTTGGGCTTTTCCGCCGACCGAAAGAGCAGATTGGGCTGAGGGAATGAATATCAAAACCTGCGCCGAAAATCCTGATTTCGACGTTCTCTTTTGGGTCGGATGCGCCGGCAGCTTCGACGATAGAGCCAAAAAAGTATCGCGCGCCTTCGCCAAACTGATGCAAATAGCAGGCGTAAACTTCGCTATTTTAGGCGAAGAAGAAAAATGCAACGGCGACCCCGCCCGTAGAGCCGGGAATGAATACCTTGCGGATATGCTGGTAAATATGAACGTAGAAACGTTGAATAATTATAACGTCAAGAAAATAGTAACTTTCTGTCCGCACTGTTTCAATACATTCAAGAATGAATATCCAGATTTCGGCGGTAATTACGAAGTGGTTCATCACTCGCAGTTTCTTGCCGAACTAATCAAGAACGGAAAGCTAAAATTCAAACAAAACGGCAAAGAGCCGCTGAACTTAGCTTTTCACGACTCTTGCTATCTCGGTCGCTACAATCAAATTTATAAAGAACCTCGAGAAGTACTAAAGTCTATTCCCGGAAGCGACTTAAGAGAGCCGAAAAGAAACAAAGACAAAGGATTCTGTTGCGGAGCGGGCGGCGCGAGAATGTTTATGGAAGAAACCGAGGGCAAACCCGTAAACAACGAAAGAACTGAAGAATTAATAGAAACCGGAGCGGACAAATTAGCCGTCAATTGTCCGTTTTGCCTGACTATGATGACCGACGGCTTAAAAGCTTTCGACAAAGAGGAAGAAATCAAAACAATGGACATAGCCGAAATCCTTCTTGAGCGAGTAGAAGGCGGAGAGTAAACGCTATTGTCCTCTAAATATTAACGGGTTATACTTCTCAAACGCGAACTTGCGCCTTTGACTTTAAAGCGGTAAGGGCTGTAAGAAGCGTTGTTGTATCTCGTATATATTCTAATGTAATACCTACTGTTCGGAACGTTGTTCAGTATTATCGTTTCGTTCGTCAGTTGTTGATTGAAAGAGCGCCTAAGCAATCGGGAGCCGGTGTAATTATATAAGTCCAACTCATAGTTTTCCGGTAAATTATACAGCTCGATTTTAATATTATTCTCGCCTGCGGCGCAATTCGGCTCGAAATAAAACCAGTCTTCGTCGCTCGTATCGCTTAAAACGCCGGAATAGACCGTTCCATCTGTCTTTACGTATTGCCAATATTCCAAAGAATCGGCGGTATTGTTCGGCTCGTATTTGTCGCAAATCTTGGAATTAGGGTTATCGTTTGCGGAATCGGTCAAATAATTAACTTGCGAGGTCGAAGCCGCCGCTCCCGAACCGTTGTATTCAAATACTTGGAAAATATATCTTCTGCCCCGGGTAAGCCCGTTAACAACAACCGAGTTCGTTTCGTCGCTTCCTTTATAAACGATAAAGCCGCTGCCTATTGATTCGGTAGTTCCTAATTGCACAGTCGCTCCGGCAACCGAAGGCGTCTCGCTGTATTCTGCGGTAGCGTCGGACGGCTTTTCGCTTTGGGTCATCGTCGTCGAGCATACTGCTATTCTGCCGTCGCCGTCGCCGTTCTTCCAAGACAAAGCTATCGAATTGTCGTCGGCGTAATAGCCGCCGCCAGAAGGACCGCTAACGAAAGTAATATCTGACGCTTGAATTTTTGGTTCTGCGAAGAGCGTTTTTCGCGACGCGGTTGTGGAAGACGAAGTCAGATAATTCTCGTAGCCGCCGGCGTCGTTGTATTCATACGCGGCGAAATAATAAGTATTGTCGCCCGCGTCTGACGAGGGGGATAGATTCTTGACGGTAACCGACGAACTCGAACCGGCGTAAACGACGAAACCGTCGGCGATTTGGTCGCCTTCGCCGAAATTAGCGGAGGTTTGGTATTCTTCGCCGTCCGTCGGCGCGGTCGAAACGGGCGAGTTCAATCTTGCAATTATTAATCGCTTGCTTCCGGCGCCGTTCGTCCAGCTTAATTTCATACTTGTATCTTGCGGCGAGCTTACGCTTAAAGAGCTAACTTGCGTTGTCGGCTCGGTAGAAAGAGTAGTTGTGTCGGCGAGCGTTATCATATCGCCGTCGTCTCCGTAAAGCTTGTATCTAATGCCGCCCCCAGCGCCGTTATAATTATAAACGGAGAAATAATATCGCTTCGCCGCTGTCAAGCCCGTTACGGTCGCTCTGGTTCCGCTTCCCTTGTAAACGACGTAGCTTCCCGTTCCGGTCGAGCCGGACGGATTGGAAAACGTCGAGGACGCCGTATAGGAAGTCCCCCTCGTCGGCGCGTCCGGTTCGCCGCCCTGTTTGGCTATTAGTATATGGTTAGCGGGCGTCCCCGCCGACCAAGACAAAGTCGCGCTGGTTTGCGTTACTTGCGTAAAAGTCAAAGAACTCGGCGCCGTCGTTGGTTCTTGCGCGTATAATGTTATTCCCGTGTAAGTAGCGGATGTCAAACTCGCCGTCGAAGCGGTTATAGCTATGCCCGTCGCCCCGTCGGGATTTGTTAGCGTAACCGAATTAGCCGAAACGAAGGAATTATATTGACTTATTGTCGCGCTGTTGTTCGTTACCGTCGCCGAGCCGGCGGAAATAGTAAAAGTAACGTCGGTATCCGAAGTAACGCCCTGTGGAGAGCCGCTCGCGTCCTGCGCTTCCACAACTATCGATAAAGGAAAGCCCGATATAAATTCATTGTCCGAAAAACCCGATACGGGCGTAGTCATCTCGACGCTTTCAATTGAGAGTTTCGTCGGTATCGTCGAACTGCTAACGGTCATTAATTCGCCGCTAAGCGTGGAACTAAAAGGCGCGACGCTTGCCGGCGAAGTTACGGTTACCCAGCCTTCATCGAATATTTTCGCTTGTATGTTAGAATATGTCTGCGCGCTTGGCGACACTTTGCAAGTAAACAAATAATCTTGAGCTTCCGTGAAGGTGTTGGAAAAACCGGAGAAAGTAACGGTTCCGCTCGAAGCCGTTAACGTTGAGCTTGAACCTAAAGATACGTCGGCGCCGTCGTAATAGCCGTTTTTGTTTTTGTCGTTCCAAAGCCTGAAATCCGTGAAGTGAGTATAGCTCGAGCTTGTCAAATAAATATCTACGGCGGTGAAAGTTGTAGTAGGCGCGCTCGCGGGCGGCGTTAAAGCGAAAGAAAAAACGGGCTGACGCGTCAAGGTAGCGGAAGTCGTTAAGTTCCCGCCGAAAGTGTTTGACTCGCTTGCGGTTACTTGGAAATCCGTGAAAGAATAACTCGAGCCGCTTAACGTGAAGGTATTCGTCTCGGCGCTGGATAAATATAAGTCGGAATCCGAAAACGTGAGACTTACGGGCGAGGACGACGACGAAACCGTCGAGGAGACGTCCGCTAAAACGAAAAAGTAATTATCGCCCGCGCTTAAATTCGATGGACTGATAGACTCAATCGAAAGAACGCCCCCGCTATAGCTAACCGACGACGAAGCGGAAGACAAACCCGCTGTCGTTAAATCCCTGTCGCTGTCGTATTTGAATTCGTAATTTTCAAATTGCTCTGAATATGTCGCCGAACTTACGCTGATTTTCAAGCTGTCGATATTATTAATCGACGTCGGAGTATTTATTCCGAAGCCAAATATTATTCGGTCGCTTTTGCCGGCTACCAAAGGAGATTCGGCGGCTTCGTTCAAACTGTCAATTCCCGACGCGGGCAAACTCTGAACTGTAGCTCTTATCGGCGCTAAAGTTAGATATATCGGCGAGCCTAAACCGTTCAAGCCGGTAGCCGTCATAGAGCTTGTCGAGACGCCTTCGTTATAGGTGAACGTCGAGCTTAATCGCGTCCAAGAAGTAGAGTTGTCGGCGTCGGAATAATATAAAGCGAGCGCGTTCGGCTTTGCTTCGTTCAGTTCGGAATTGTCGAGCGTAAATCCAACGTCGCCGAGGTTCGCGTTTTCATAATCGACGCGATAGTAACGCTCGACGCCGTGAACTTCACCAATCGTTCGCGACGAATGATATCTTCTAATAGTGAACGAACCGGAATTGCCGGATGAAATCGCCAATCCCAATCCCGCATTTTCAACGTCCGCTTTGTTCGTTATAAACGCGCTTTTGATAAACCCGCCGCTCGTTCCGCCGGCGCCGGGCGTTTCGTTTTTTATGGTATTGCCCGCCGATTCGATTAATCGCGAACTGGATTTCAGCATAGTAATAGTCGAACTGCCGTTAAGATTGACATCGCCGAGATTTAGCGTCAAATAATCGTCAAAGAACAAGCCAGCTTCCAGCTTAACGCCCGCCTGATTGTTTAATTTTAGCGTCGAAAATGTAGCCGCGTTCCCGCTTATCAATTGTTCGTCGTCGCCCGTCAGCGTAATCGTTCCGCTCGTAGCCGTAAAAGTTCCGTCGTTTATAAAATCGCCTTTGACTTGAAAATTATCGCCCGTCGTAATATTCGAAGAAGAAGAAATTTTCAAACCCTGAAACTTCAAAGCGTCGCCGCCGGAAATCTCGTCGCTGGAGGGCGTCGTCGCGTTTGAATTGAGCGTTACGACGCTGGGACTATATGCCGCGAAACCGCCGTTTTCGGGATTGGCGTCGTTCCCTTGAGCGTATAGCTCGCCGTCAACTTGGAAGTTTGACATAGTAGTTACGAAATTGTCGCCGCTCGCGGCTGATCCAAAAGTCAGATGCTTAAAAATCAATACGCTCGAATTTGATATGCTTTTGTTTCCCGCTTCGATAAAGGATATTGTCGAGGAGCCGGAAGCGGCGAAATATCCATTGGTGTTTACCGTAAAATCGCCTGTCAAATCGAAGCTGTTCGTCGTCTTAACCGCCGAATTTCTATTTACGCTAAAATCATGGAATTTCAAATTCTCCGCGCTTCCCGGAACTATTATCCTTTTTGCGGTAGAGCTTGTCTCGTCGTTGGAAAACGTAATTAACGACGGATTAGTAGCCGTGAAAGACGCGCTCGCGCCAACGTTTAAATCGCCGGTAATTCTAAAGTCGGAAGCGCTCGCAACTTGCAACGAGAGGTCCGAAATAATCACATCGCCGAAGCGCAAATCGCCGTTGTCGGATACGTCGATATCAAGACCGCCCGACGCGCCCGTCTCGCCAATCGTAATCGTGCCGCTCGCGCAGCGGAAACTGCCGTCGCCTTCTACGACAAAAGAAAAATCGCTCGCGCTCTTTAATAATATATCCGCCGAATCGGACACGGCAGAATTGGCCGCCACTTTAATATTCGAAAAAGTCAAGCTGGAAGACGAGCTAATCGACTTCGGATAAATCCAGTTGGCGTCGTTGTCGAATATAATAGTAGCCGCCGATGCGTCGAAATTGCCGGAATTATCTATGTCGCCGGCTATTTTAAGCGAATCGACAATAGTCAAAGTAGAGCTTGAATTGACCGTTAAATCGCCTACGGTCAAAACGCCTTCGCCGGACGAACTGAAGGAAGACGAAGCCGTCGTTATCAGTTCGCTTTGCGAGTGAAGCGACTGATTAATATCCGAGGCGTAAAATAAACTGCCGCCCAAATTTACAGTCGAGCCGCTGTCGTTGGTGAAAACCGCGTCGCCGTTGATTCGTATGTTCCCGTTTATTGTTAGCGCGTTTCGTTGTATGTTAAATTCGCCGTCGTCGCAAAACAGGTCGCTTTGAACCGTTAAGTTCGTGTCTATCGTTAATTTGCCGTCATTGTGCGTTCGGTTTACTATTAGCGAGTTAATTGTCGAAATATCCTTCGGCAAAGTCGTAGTAAAAGTGGAGCTACCGGCGAAAGTAAGATTAGCCGAACTGAAATTCGAGAGCGTCCCCGTATTTTCGAAAGCCCTTTTTAGCGTTATCGTAGCCGAGCTCGAAGCGTCGAATTCGCCTTGGACTGTTAAATCGCCGTTAACGGTTAAAGAATTTGCCGTAGCGAAGCTCAGCGTCCCATTATAACCAATAGTAATATTATTAGCCACCGCGTCGGCGGAATTTACGGCGACTTCGTAATCGTTTATCGCAACGTTGTCGGCGCTTGAATTTGGGAAAGACGCCGCGCCCCAAGTGTTCGGGTCGTTCCAATTTCCGCTTTGAACCGCCTCGTAATTCGCCGCGCCTAAAGCGTTAAGGCAAAGGAAAAAGACGCTTGTAATTACAAAAAATATTTTGTTTTTCGACCGGAAACGCCCCTTCATATTTTTTGAAAAAGCTCGTATTTTAGGTTTAATTTTCAAGTGATTTACCAAATTATTTCCAAATTTTTCCCAATATTTTTCAATTAGCGTGCCAAGGGAAAATTGGAAAAAAGAACGAAAATATATCGCCTCGTTCCGAAATTGTGGTTTCGGAACGAGAAACGAAATAAACGCTTAGTTAATTCAATCTTTTAAATTAACGATTACTTTCCCTGCCTGTCCGCCTTGGAGGATTATGTCGATTTCGTCGTTCAAACCGTTTAAATCGGTTTCCTTTATCAATCTGTCGTAGTTTTCCAGCTTCCATTCTTTTGAGATTCTATCCCAGATTTTCAGCCGATAATCCATTGGTCTTTCCGCCGAATCGATTCCTATTAGAGATATACCGCGAAGAATGAATGGATATACGTAGGTATCGAATTTGTCGGAGCCGACGAGTCCAACGCTGCAAACGGCGCCTCGCGGCTTGATAGAGCGGATAATCGTCGATAGCGTATTGCCGCCGACGTTGTCGATAGCTCCCTCCCATCTGCCGCGCAGCAGAGGCTTGCCCGATGTGTCGTTAACGTCTTTCCTCGAAACAACTTCACTCGCGCCGAGTTCCAGAAGATATTCAATTTTATCCATCTTGCCGGTGGAAGCGATAACTTCGTATCCCGCGTTCGCCAGCATACCGGTCGCTAGACTTCCGACCGCGCCGGTAGCCCCCGTTACTAATACTTTGCCCGAACGAACGCCTCGCTCCTGCAACTCGTTGATACAAATTCCCGCCGTAAATCCCGCCGTTCCGTAAACCATCGATTCTTTTAACGTCATATTCTCGGGCAACTTAACAACCCAATCGGCGGGGACTCTAATATACTGCTGGAATCCGCCGGAAGTGTTCATACCCAAATCATAGCCGGTTACCAACACTTCCTCGCCATCGGAGAATCTATCGGATTCGCTCTCGGCTACCACTCCCGCCGCGTCGATTCCGGGAGTAAAAGGATACCTTCTCGTTACGCCTCTGTGTCCGCTGGCGGAAAGCGCGTCTTTGTAATTCAACGAGGAATATTGCGTTTTAATTAAAACTTCGTGTTCCGGCAACTCGGAAATTTTTTTGCTCTTCAGGCTTCTTTTGAACTTATTCGGCTCGAATTCTTCGACTATCAAGGCTTTGAAGTTAACGTCTCTCATAAGTTTCCGTTTCAATAGTTTAAATATTTCAAAAAATTTACGTTAAATATAAACTTAGATTTCTTTTTTTGCAAAGTTTTTATTACCTTTTAAGTTAATTTTGTCCTCTAACAATTTAAATCTTTTACAAAAAAGGAAGGTTGACTATGAACATTCAAAAAGTACTAGTAATCGGAGCTGGAACGATGGGCAACGGAATAGCCCACGTCTTTTCCCAATTCGGACACGAAGTAATCCTAAGCGACGTTTCCGAAGACATTTTAAACAAAGCGAAAGCTGTAATAGGAAAGAATCTCGGCAGGCAAGTCAAAAAAGAAAAAATAACCCAAGAGCAAGCCGACGAAACCTTGAACAGAATAACTACAACCACAAAAATGGAAGACGCCAAAGACGTCGATTTTGTAGTGGAAGCCGCTAGCGAGAAAAAGGAGATTAAATTCAAAATCTTTGAAAATCTAGATAAAATCACGCGTCCCGAAGTGATATTAGGCACTAACACCTCCACTATCTCAATCACCGAGATAGGCGCGGTAACAAGCAAACCGGACAAAGTCATTGGAATGCACTTTATGAATCCCGTCCCAATGATAAAATTAGTCGAAGTAATTCGCGGCTTGGTTACGACCGACGAAACATACAAGACCGTAATGGATTTAGCGGGCAAATTAGGCAAAACCCCAATACTGGCGAACGATTATCCCGGATTCATCGCGAATAGAATCTTGATGCCGTTAATAAACGAAGCCGTATTCGCCTTGATGGAAGGCGTGGGAACGGTGGAAGCTATCGACGGAGTAGCCAAATTGGGCTTGGCGCATCCGATGGGACCGCTTATGCTTGCCGACTTGATTGGCTTGGACGTTACATTATCCATTATGGAAGTTCTGCACAGCGACATCGGCGACCCCAGATTTAGACCGGCTCCGCTACTCAAAAAAGTAGTCGCGGCAGGCTATTACGGAAGAAAAACCGGCAAAGGATTTTACGATTACTCGGGCGACAAACCCGAACCAATGTGTTTTTAGGATGGCAACATAAATCTAATATTTTATGAAAGACACCGATATAACGGCGAAAGACATATCGGCGGCGGATAACCCGGATTTACTCGCGGCTTACGAAGCCGAGTTGAAGGGCGATTATATGAGAGCCGTTGAATTATACAACAAAATTCTGGACGAAAATCCGAACATTGGATTTCTCTATAAACGGGCGGGCAAGGATTACCAAAGGCTCGGTATGTTCGAAGATTCGGTGGAGTATTTGGAAAAAGCCGCCAAGCTTCTACCCGAATACTCAACCGTCTGGTACGATTTGGGGTTGGCGTATTATAAACTAGCCGATTTGAAAAAATCTATTGAATGTCTTCGTAAAGCGGTCGAGCTTGAAAAAGACTTTATTAACGCAAGGTATTGGCTCGGATTGGTTTATCTGCAATACGAGAAATTTTACAGAGCCAGAGAGCATTTTCAGTATATAGCCGAAGCCCGCCCTAATTTTACAGTGGCGATTTATCATTTGGGAGTTATTAACCTTAAAGAGAATTTTTTTAGAGAAGCGATTAAGAACTTTAAAGAAGTGATAAAAAGAAATCCCGACAGCCCCGCGGCTCACACGAGATTAGGCGAAGCTTATATGAATATCGACGAAGACGACGAAGCGCGCCAAGCGTTTGAAAAAGCTTTGGCGTTAGACCCGGATTACTATCAAGCGAGACAGATGTTGTTCGTTCTCGACGAAAAGTCGAAGAGCGGCGGCGTGTGGTAATTTAATTTATTTTTTGCATCCAATTGCAGACTTTAAATAATTAGGAGCTACAATGGAGAAAAAACAAAGATTCGATTCCGACGACCCGGACATTCTCGCGGCGTATCAAGCGGAGACCAACGGAGATTATTCGGAAGCGATTAAATACTACAAAAAAGCTATAGAAAGAGACCCAAACAAAGGCATAGTTTACAAACATTGCGGCAACGTTTTTTATAGAATAGGAAGACTCGGCGAAGCCGTCGGATCATTAGAAAAAGCCGCTGAATTATTGCCTCAGTTCCCTACTGTCCGATACGAGCTAGGATTGGCTTATTATAGACAAGTGAGAATCCTCGAGTCAATCGCCCAAATGAAAAAAGTATTGGAACTCGACGAGCATTTTCTGATGGCGCACTACTGGCTAGGGATACTAAATTACCATTACGGACATTTAAATGACGCGAAAAAACATTACGAAATAGTTACGCAAAGAAATCCCGATTTTACGATAGCTTTTTTCCATCTCGGAACGACAAATTTAAGGCTCGGCTTATACAAGGATTCCATTAAGGCATTGCGGGAAGTCATCAAAAGCCATTCCAGTCCGGCGGCTTTCACTTTGCTCGGGGAGGCTTACCTCAATCTAGACGAAAAATTCGAAGCGAGAAAAGCTTTCAAAAAAGCTCTGGAAATCGACCCGGACGACAGAAAAGCTATTCGCGGCTTGAGAATGGCTGAGCAATTCGACGAGCTTAGCTTGTAAACTAACAAACGCCGCCTCGCTTTGATTTCCTTTTTTTATTTGGCAGTTAAGCTTTTCTGGAAATTTCGTCGTAAAAGTAGAATTGTAGGGAGCGCCTCAATCGAACCCTTCGGGTAAACCCGAAGGTTGACGTAAATTCACAACTGGCAGGTGTTTCAAAGGTTAAGTAAACCTCAGGGTTTACCCTGAGGACAGTAAAAACATAGTTATTCGACAGCCTCTTTACCTTGAGGGAAGCAAAAACTATAGTTATGAGACAATCCCTACTTATTGCAAGTATTTACAATATTATGAAATAAAAATCTATGAAAAAAGCATCAATTCGTTTCGCCGCCGTCGCTTTAGCGCTGTCCCTTTTTGCCTGCGCTACCGCCGAAAAGACGACGGATTATCAAATTTCAAAAGTAACCGGCTTGCTCTGGAAAGTCGAATCTCAAACGGCGACGGTATATTTATTAGGTTCTATCCACTTCGCGACCGACGACTTTTATCCCTTAAATTCAAAAATCGAAGAAGCTTTCGAGAAATCAGACGTATTGACGCTGGAGGCCGATATTAGCAAAGCGAATCCATTTGAACTAATGCAGGCGGCGAGTTATCAAGACGATAGAACTTGGAAGGACGAGCTTAGCGACGAATTGATAGCGAAAGTCGAAAAAGCTCTCGACAAATACAATCTGCCTTCGGTTATGTACGATAAAATGAAGCCATGGTTTATCGCTTTGTCTATTTCCGCTATGCAAGCCAAATCAAAAGGATTCGACGAAAAAAAAGGCATAGACGTTTATTTCTCAAAAAAAGCTAAGAAAAGCGGGAAAGATATATTCGAGTTAGAATCCGTAAAAGAGCAATTAGCTATTTTCGACGAAAAGCTGAAAAATCATCAAGAGGAATTTCTTAAGCTAACTTTAACGGAAGGCGAAGAGAGCTTGGAAACGCTCGATTCTATGGCGAATTACTGGAAAGAAGGGAACGTAGAGGCTCTGGAAAAGGAATTATTCTCCGACTATTTAGAAAAAGAAGAATACGAGCCGATTTACGACGCGCTTTATTCGGACAGAAACAAGAAAATGACCAAAAAAATCAGAGAATACCTGAAAACGAACAAAACATATTTCATAGTCGTTGGAGCGGCGCATTTGATAGGAAAAGAAGGCATAGTCAAATTAATTAAATAAATAGGAATAAAAAAGGAGGGATTATGAACGTAAAAGGCAAAACCGTTCTAATAACGGGCGCTTCCGCGGGAATAGGCAGAGGTTGCGCCGAAGCCTTCGCCGAAGCGGGAGCGAGATTGATATTAGTCGCCAGAAGAAGCGAAAAACTGAAGGAAGTCTCCGAGGATATATTCAAAAAATACGGAGCGGAAATTTACGGTATCACTTGCGACGTAAGCGATTACGAGCAAATCAAAAAGCACATAGAAAATTTGCCCGAAAGATGGGACGCAATCGACGTATTAATAAACAACGCCGGGAAAGCTCTCGGCTGGAATCCGATTCAGGAAGGCGACGTAAAGGATTGGGACGAGATGATAGACGTCAACATAAAAGGCTTGTTATACGTATCGAGACTGGTTCTGCCGCAAATGGTAAACAGGCAAACCGGACACGTAATAAATATCGGCTCGATTGCGGGCAGGGAGGCGTATCCCAATGGCAACGTCTATTGCGGAACGAAAGCCGCCGTCGCCGCGATTACCGAAGGAATGATAATCGATTTGAACGGAACTGGCGTTAAAGTAACTAATCTCGAGCCCGGATTAGTCGAAACGGAGTTCTCGCTAGTCCGCTTCCACGGCGACAAAGAGAAAGCCGAGCGGGTTTACGAAGGATACACGCCGCTAAGCGGAAGAGACGTAGCGGACGTCGCCCTTAATTGCGTTCAAGCGCCGGACAACGTAACGATACAAGACGCTCTCGTTACGCCGACAGACCAAGCGACCGCAACGATGGTAGATAAGAAAGAAAAAAATTAATTTTTTAAAAAGCCGTTTATATTATATATTTGCAAGTCATAGCTACTTCACGGTAGCGGGAACGCGACGTTTTTTGAAATTTTGAGTTTTCTAGGAGGGGTGGCAGAGTGGCTGAATGCACCGGTTTGCTAAACCGACGTAGGGCTAATAGGCTCTACCGAGGGTTCGAATCCCTCCCCCTCCGCCATATCTTTATCGCTATTCCATTGATAATATTCGTTTATAAAGATTTGAAATTCGTTTCCAACACATTTCCAACGCTTTTTATTCTTCTTATCAATAGATGATTGAAGCAAAGCTCTCGCCTACAACTTAAACGACAAACTTACTTCCGCTCCGTGTCCGTCTCCGTCTCGGTTTTTGACGGTTATATCGCCTCCGTGAACGTTCATAATTATTTTCGCCATAGCTAATCCTAGTCCCAAACCTTCGCTGTGGCTCATTAGTTCGTCCGATACGAAAAATTCGTAAAGATTTTCCATTGTTTCTTTTGTGAATCCCGGTCCTTCGTCCAATATGGAAATCGTATAGTATTCGTCGTTTTTCGAATCTTGTAAAATGATTTCTTTGTTTTCGCTTGAAAACTTTACGGCGTTATCTAGTATTATCTCGAATGTCTTAGTAACTAGATTGTAATCGACTTCTATATAAGCGTCGTCGAATTTGTAATTTTTTACTAATTCTATGTTTTTTTCTCTCGCTTTATCGTTAATTTTCTGGATAGATTCGCTTACTATGGAGTAAATGTTTTCGTTCGAAATATTTAGCTCGTATTTCTCGTTCAATAACTTGGTAATAGTCAATGAATAATTTGAAAATTTGCGTAGTTTGTCGGTTGATAGCATTATAAAATCGCAATATTCTTTTAACTCAGGGCTCGTTACCGACTCCCTTATGAATTCTGTGAAACCTTTTATTCCAGAAATAGGCGTGTTTATTTCGTGAGACAGCAATCCTAAGAAATAATTTTTAGAGACGTCTAGCTTTTTGAGCTTTTTATAAGCCGTTTCTAATTCTATTCTTTTTTGTTCGATAGTCTTTTTAAGATTATAACTTTTGATAGCCTCGTTCACGGTCATTATTATATCGTTTTTGTCCCAAGGTTTTGTTAAAAATCTGTATAAATCCGCTTTGTTGACGGCGTATTTTATGCCTTCGGTTCTGGCTTGTCCGGTAAGCATTATATTTTTTGTGTCCGGGCTTTTTTTATGGATTAATTCTAGTAATTCGTCGCCTTTCATTCCGGGCATTATATAATCGACAATCGTTACCGGAACTTCGTAGCCGTCTTCCATTAATTCCGAAACAATTTCGAGCGCGTCTTCGCCGGAAATCGCCTCTTCTATAAGATATTCGGTTCCGAAATCATTTTCTAATTCGTGTTTTAAACTAGCTAGGACGAATTTCTCGTCGTCAACGCAAATCATAGCTTTTTTGTTAATCATACCGCTTAATATATTTTGTTAGACATCATTTACGCTTCTCTTGGGATAAACACTTTAATTTCTGTAGAATCCGAAAGCAAGCCGCTTTGCTTCAACCTTCCGATTTCTTCTATAATATCTATATCGAGCGTTGCGTCTTTTGGAGCGACTAATCTGCCGTATTTTGTTACTAAATCGGATCCCAATATCATACCGCTTTTCAAATCCGAAATCCTCATATTTGTTTCTAAAGAGCGTTTTGATTCGGCTTTGCTCGCTCCTTTTTTCTTTCGTTCCTCTTCCATTAATTTTTCAACCGGTATAACAATTTTTCTTTCTTTATCGTAAGTGTAATCTTCGGTCGAATATTTGACGGTTCTAATCACGTCGCCTTTGGCGTAAACTTTAATTAAAGCTCTCGCCGGGTTTAGTTCTTTACTAGCTTTAGATTTTACTAGCCGTTGGAAGGCGTCGATAATATCCATATCGTACCATGACGAATTTTTGAATATTTTTTGCAAGGCTTCGGCGTGTCTTTTTGCAGTCATCTCGGGAGATTGATGGACTTCGCCCTCTTCTATTAGCTTAGTCATCGACTCTTTCGGTATTCTATATACTCCGTTGTGGTAAGTTATAGCGAGATTTAATATTTGCGACGCTTTCGTGAGTTTGCCGAAAGTTAATCTATGCGGCAGTCCCGTGCCGTCGTAATGCTCCCATATTTGCGCCAGTATAAGCGTGTGCTTATTCATGCTTTCGTTAGACGACAGAGAGTCGATTTGTTCGTTATATATTTTGAAATACTCTTTTGCCTCCGACTTCTTTAAATTATTTGGGTCGACGCCGATATATTTTTCCGGCATCTTTTGCATTATTAAATGCAAGAGAATCGCCGATACGACTATTGAAGACCGGACGTTGTTGTCGAGCTGAAGCCCGTCGGCTATTCTTAGAGATAGTAAAACAACAAATCGAGTATGATTAAGAAAGTAGCCTCTTTCATACGTAATAGCTAAGTCGAGCAGCGCGGGGATTGTCAGATTAAATAGATTTTTGTGCTCCTCGATTACTTTGTTAAACTTAAAATTATATTTCTTTAGAGTCTCCGTTAATTCTTTGTTCCTTTTCAACTCAAAATATTGCTTTTCGATTAACTCGTTTTTTAGAAAGCTCTTAATCGCCTCTTTGACGGTAAAAATAAGATTTTCGTAATCCCAAGGTTTCATTATAATTTTATATAAATTCGCGTAGTTTACGGCGCTGGCTATGCCTTCGACCTCGGCTTGCCCGGTTAGCATTATTTTATAAACGCGAGAATTTCTCTCGTGTATTCTTTTAAGTAATTTATCGCCTTTTATGCCGGGCATAATATAGTCGGCGATGACTACGGGAATTCGGTAGCCTTCTTCGCTTAGCTCGTCGAAAATCTCCAGCGCTTCTTCGCCGTTTTCGGCGAGTTCGATTAAATAGTCGTCCTCTAATCCCTCGCTCAACTCTTTTCCCAAGCTGTCGAGCACGTTTCTTTCGTCGTCCACGCATATTATCGCGTTGTTTGGCATATCTATTCTCCTTTATTTTTTATAGGCAACATAACCTTAAACGTAGTCCCGACGCCTTCCTCGCTCTCTATTTCTATTTTGCCATTGTGTTTATCTACTATCTTTTTCACTATATCCAAGCCTAATCCAGTCCCTTCGCCTAAGGGTTTTGTCGTATAAAAAGGCTCGAAGATTTTCTTTTGAATTTTTTTCGGAATGCCTTTGCCGCTGTCGATAAAGGTTGTTACGGCATATCTCCCTTCTTTGTAAACTTTCACTTTCAAATCGCCTTTGAATTCCATAGCGTGCAGGGCGTTGTTTAATATATTTGTCCAGACTTGATTCAACTCGTCGGGATAGCAAAGTATCGGCTCTTTGAAATCGTAGCGTTTCTCGAGATTTACGTTATATTTCATTTTGTTATGATATAATGTCAAAATGGTTTCAAGGCTTTCTATTAAGCTCGCTTTTTCGGGTTCTTGCGAGTCGTCGTATCTGGCGTAATTTTTCAGAGCGAATACAATTTTAATAATGCTGTCAACCGAGCCTTTTATAATTTCCGAGCCGTTTTTCATACTATATAACTTGTTAACGGCGTCTAAAATTTCCTCGTTTTTCGGATGCTTTAAGATAGATTTGAAATCTTCGATTTCTTCCGGTCCGCCTATATTTACGAAAATCGAGGCGAGTTTCATCGGATTTTTTAACTCCATCTCTTTAAAGCTTTTTATCAATTCTCTTTTCTTTTTTCTCTCCTCTTTAGCCATTAAGCTCTCAGAGTTTTTAACGGCTCTGCAGGTCATTTCGGTCATTAAATTAACGATGTCTTCCGGCAGCGACTTAACTAATGCTAGCAACTCTTTAATTAAGCTTCCTATATCCCTGCTAAACGAATCGTTTTGCGATTTGATAGCTCCCAGCGGCGAGTTTATTTCGTGGGCTATGCCGGCGATTAACTGTCCGAGAGCCGCCATTTTTTCCGACTGCACCAGTTGCGATTGTGTGTCTTTTAGTTCTTTATGCGCTTTATCCAATTTGTCGTGCGCGATTTTTAATTTTCTATACGCTTTCAAAAGTTCCGCTTCCTGTTGTTTCCTTACGGTTATATCTTCTTTCACCGCCGCAAAATATTTAATCTCCTCGTTGTCGTCGAATATCGGGGAGATATGAGAGCGGTCCCAATATATTTCGCCGTTCTTTTTCTTGTTTTTTATATTGCCCCTCCAAGTTTCACCGGATAATATAGTATTCCACATTTCTTTGTAAAATTCCTTGTCGTGATAGCCGGATTTCAATATTCTTGGATTTTCGTCTATTACTTCTTTTGCGGAATATCCGGTGGTTTCTTCAAAAGCTTTGTTCACGTATATTATATTGCCTTTGATATCGGTGATTACTACCGAAGTTGGGCTTTGCTCGACGGCTTGCGAGAGCTTCTTGATTTCGCGATTCGACTCCTCGAGCTTAGCTGTTCTTTCCTTCACCAATTCTTCTAAATGGTCGCGATGTTTTCTTAGCTCCTCCTCCATCAATTTCCTGTCGTGAACGTCGATGTTAAAGCCGATAATTCTTAAAGGCTTGCCTTGCTTGTCTTGCTCCGCCGCTTTTGCGATTATTTGAATCCACCTTAAACCGCCGCCTTTCGTTTTAAACCGCGTTTCTTCTTTAAATTCTTTTATTTTGCCGCTGAGCATTTCTTCGTTGATTTTTTTATAAAAATTAATATCCTTTGGTTCCATTAGATTAAAAACCGTATCAGGTTTTGAGGGTATTTCTTCGGGGTTATATCCGAGCATTTGAAACCAATAATCGTTTAGATAGATTTCGTCTTTGGCTACCTTCCAATCAAATAAACCGAGCTTTGCGCTTTTAATCGCTAAATTAAGTCTCTCCTCGCTTCTGTGCAGGGCTTCTTCGGCGCGTTTGCGGTCGGTAATGTTACGCGATACGCCAATAAAACCCGCCGCTTTTCCTTTCTCGTTTCTTAGAAAAGATATGTTTTCTTCTGTCCAGACGATAGAACCGTCTTTAGCTATATTTTCAATTTCTATAACTCTTGTTCTTTTGGGGTCTTTATTCTCCTGTTTTTCAATTTCCATCTCTTCCTTATAGATTTGCATAATAACGCTCAGCGAAGAAGCAGTAACTATTTTATCAAAAGAGAGTAATTTTAATTCATTTGGTGAATAGCCGAGTATCTTTTTTACTGAAGGACTGCAATAGACGTAATTCAGGTCTAAATCCATGGTCCAAATTACGTCGGAAGAATTTTCGGCAAGCATACGGTGTTTTTCTTCGCTTTCCCGCAGAGCTTCTTCGGTTTTTTTGCGGTCGGTTATATCCAACATCATTCCGGAAATAACGCCGTTTATGAGAGAAGCGCTTAATATTAAATTCCTAATTTCGCCTTTTTTAGTTTTTATATCTATTTCGAACTCTTCCAAATTTTTTTCTTTTTTTAAGCGACACATTAAATTTTCCCGTTGTTCCTTATTTATATAAAAGGAATTGGCTTTATGTTTCATAAATTCTTCTTCGCTTTCAAAACCGAACATCTTCGCCATAGCTTTATTGGCGAAAATAATATCGCCGTCCACGGTTGTCTTATAAACTCCCGCTAACGCGTTATCGACTAATTCTCTATATTTCGCTTCCGATTCTTTGAGCGATTCTTCGGCTTTTCGTTTTTGCCTTTCAGTTTCGTAACTGTGAAAGTCGAACGATAAATTGTTTGCTATTTCTTCGAAAAGGTCGATTTCTTCTTCGTTGGACGCGTAAATATCATATAAAGCTACGTGTAGGTAACCGTAAAATTCTTCCTTATAGTTTAACTTTCTTATTAAAACCGTTAAATTATCTATAAACGTCCCGAGTTTACATTTGCAGTTTTTACAAATTTCATTGTCGCCTTCTAATCTTATCGTTTGATTAGTTTTGGAAGCTAATTCCCAACACTTGGGAATATCGTTTTTCTCTATGTTCCTTAAAAATTTGTTTCTAATTTCGCTTGCGGCGGAAACTCCAATATTTTCTAAAATATCATTATTATATTTTGCGATTAGCGAGTATTGATAACCGTTCTCCGTTAATATCTCATTGACGTCTTCGATAAGGCTTTTGGGCGTGTAATCTTCAGCCATTAAGTTATTGACTTCCATAATGGATTTTAGTATTATAGTTAAATGCTCATTTCGAGCGAACGCCAATTCTTTTTCTTTTTTTGTGGCGGCTTCTTTTAAAGCTCTTTTAACGACGTCCGGCAGTTTATATAGAGCGTTCTTAAATACGTAATCAGTCGCGCCTTGCCGGAGACCTTTAACGGCGAATTCTTCGCCCATAACGCCCGAGACGAAAACGAACGGCGTCAGAGGAGCTATACGTTTGGCGAATTCCAGCGCTTCCATCCCATTATAATTTGGTAGATGGTAGTCGGCTAATATAATATCAAAACCGTTGCCGCTTAATTCGCGCTCGAAATCCTCTTTAGTCTCGACTACCGTCGTTTCGTTTTCTACGCCGTTTTCTTTGAGCGTCTCTTTCGCGAGTTCCGCGTCGGCGGCGCTGTCTTCGAGGTGCAATATCTTCAGTTTTTCGGGCATTATGTTATTTTATTTTTAATTGAACTTCTTTTCTATCTTCTTCTCAATCTTTTTCTCAACCCTACGGTTAACCGTAGGGTTGACTTGACTTCCGCTCCTCATTTTACTCGTTCCGACGCTCCGCGTCGGAATGAATACAAAGACGCTCCGCGTCGTTTCTTTCCATCTTTTTTCATACGAGCTATTTCATAACTCAATTATATCGATTTTGCTTCTCATACTCAAATCCTATTTTTCCACATTCCCAAATTTCTGTCCTCTCCTCATTCCCAAATT
>CAZDXB010000016.1:63222-74978 GCA_964509335.1 uncultured Hyphomicrobiales bacterium
TCTCCTCATTCCCAAATTGAAATTTGGGAATGAGATTGAGTCTATCTTTCGTCATTTTTCTCGCCGTTTCCATTTCCGTTTGTTTCTTCCTTCGGCAATGAAAAATAAAACGTCGCTCCCTCGCCGACTTTTCCTTCAGCCCAAACTCTGCCGCCGTGTTTAGTTATAACGCGCTTTATGTTCGCTAATCCGATGCCGACTCCCTTAAATTCTTTGTCGCTGTGCAACCTTTGGAAGACGCCGAACAGTTTATCGACGTATTTCATATCGAAACCCGCTCCGTTGTCTTTTACGTAGAAAACGTTTTCGTTATCTTTTTCGTAACTTCCTATTTCAATTTTAGCTACTTTTTCATTAGAAGTATATTTTAAGGCGTTCGAAATATAGTTTGTTAAGACTTGTTTTATCAGCGCGCGGTCGGCGAAAGTATCCGGCAGTTTTTTTATGTTCCATTTAATTTCTCTTTCTTTCGTTTCTTCTTTTACATCGTCGATAACATTTTCGACAAGCCGGTTCATATTGAATTGCGTTTTATTTAGTTCTTTGCGCCCGATTCTAGATAAATTAAGCAGTTTATCTATTAAATTGCCCATATGGGCGACCGATTCTAAAATTGAGTTTACGTAATGCCGGCTTTTGTCGTCGAGATTTTTCGCGCGTTTTGTTAGCAAATGAGCGAAACCGTCAATATGACGGAGCGGCGCCCTTAAATCGTGCGACACCGAATAGCTGAACGATTCGAGTTCTTCGTTCGTCGCTTCCAACTCTTTTGTTCTTTGCATAACTTTTTGTTCTAAAATTTCGTTCATTCGTTTTATTTGTCGTTCGGCTTCTATTCGTTCAGTTATGTCTTTGCCGGAGCATAATATCCCCGTCGGTTCGTTTTTTTCGTTTAGTAACAAAGTATGCGACCATAAAACGACTTTTTCTTCGCTCTTAGCGCCTATTATTCCATATTCGATTTTATCGTATCGTTTAATTCTTTTATCGACTATACTTGAATAGCAATCGTGAGCTAGTTTTCTTTCGGATTTTTTTACGAATGTATCTATCCAGTCTCGACCAATTATATTTTCTTCGGTTTCTCCTAAAATTTCTCGTCCTTCTTCGTTTATTAATTCAACTTTGCGGTTTAGATTTATTACTAAAATAATCGCTCCGGCTACGTTCAAATAATTTTGCGTTTTTAGTTTTTCTTGTTCTAACGCTTCTTCGACTTTTTTTCTTTCTTTTATTTCCGCTTTTAGTTTTTGATTAGTTTCGATTATCTTTTCGGTTCTTTTTTCTACGAGCGATTCGAGATTTCCCTTATGCTCTTTGAGGCTCTTGGCGAGTTTCTTTTTTTCTTCCAGTTCTTTGTCCAACTCCCAACTAAGAGCTATCATTCCTTCGTTGATCTTTTTTAATTCCTCGCGATAATATTCGACTTTTTCTTTTGTTTCTTCTTTCTCGCTAATTAGTTTTTCAAGATAAGTTTCCAATTCTTCTGGAGATTCTTCTAAAGCTTTCTTCAGAACTTCGGAGTTTTCGAGTTTGTTTATTAGCTCGTCTCCGCTTTTGGCGATATTTTTTGTTTTGTAGCTCATCTCTCACATCCCTTTGCGATTACAATCGAAGCGTCGGCGGCGTTTTTCAATCTGTATTCAGTAGCAAATATTTTGTCGGATTTCGTTTCTGCGTTATTCATAATAATATGTTTGATTTTTGAATAACATTTATTTTCTGAAAGATAATTTTTCAATAGCGTCGAAAATTTTGTCGTAGTCTGTTGACTTATCGAAGAAATAATCGGCGCCGCCGTTGTAGCTTTTGCTTTTGTAATGGTCGAACGGATAATTTGTAAAAATTAAGACGACAGGCGACTTCTCTTTCTTGTTTTTCGCCTCGTCGAGAACTTCGAAGCCCGTTCCGTCGGGGAATTTTATGTCCAACACCAAAACGTCCGGTTGAACGGCGTTCATCAATTCTATCGATTCCTTAACCGTTTCCGCTACGTAAACTTCTTGAATCGATTCGCTAGTTTTCAATAATTTCGAGAGATTGTCTCTGATAAATTCAGAGTCGTCGGCAATTAACACTTTCATTATATTTCCAATTGTTAATAAATACTATCTTTAATTAACGCCTTTCAGACTTATAAAGAAATAGCGCGATTATTGATTTATCAGTCAAAACGATTTTGACGCTATGTCGTAAAATTTTCGACTAATAAAAGAAAGAAACAAACGACTTCCGTTAAGCGGCTTCTCAATGTTCGCAGACAACTGAAGTTAACGCCTCATCCCAAATTCCAATTTGGGAATGAGTTAGAAATGTTAGGGACGTAACCGCCTCTACATATCAACCAAATTATTCTCTATAGCGTAATACACTAATTCGATATTGGATTTCAAATTCATTTTGTCGAATATTCTATGTCTATAAGTATTGACTGTGCTTACGCTTATATTTAGGCTTTCGGCGATTTCTTTTAAAGTTTTTCCGCGAGCGAGAGCGTTAAACACTTGGAATTCCCTGTCGGTAAGTTTTTGGTGGAGCGGTAGTTTTTCGTCCTTATTATCGCCCAAACTGGACGCCAAACGTTCGGCGAGATTTTCGCTGATATACTTTCGTCCTTCTGAGGCTTTTCGTATCGCTTTTATTAATTCTTCGGTTGGAGCGTCCTTTGCCAGATAGCCGAACGCCCCGGCTCTTAGAGACCTCATTCCGTAAAGGCTTTCAGGATGGACGCTGAGCATTATTATTTTTAGTCCGGGCTTAATGTTTAGAAGGTCTTTCAATAGTTCCAAGCCGCTTTTGCCGGGTAATCTTATGTCGAGAATTAATACGTCGAAGTCGCTTTTAAGCGTCATTTGAATTGTTTCAGGCGAGTTTTCGGCTTCGGCAACCAACTTTATATCGGTTTCTTCGCCGAAAATCTTTTTCAATCCTTCTCGGATGTAGCTGTGGTCGTCCGCTATGGCGACTCTTATCATAATGTATCCTTATCTATATAACAATCGAACGCCTCGTTTCTAAACTCCAATTCCGCCTCGCTCCTCATTCCCAAACTCCAATTGCCGCTCCTCATTCCCAAATTCCGATTTGGGAATGAGATAGAATTCGTTTTTGACTATAATGTTCATAGTTAGACGCGGAGCGTCTTGGTATGCGTTCCGACGCGGAGCGTCGGAACGAGTAAAAACTCCAATTCCGCCTCGCTCATCATTCCCAAACTCCAATTCCGCCTCGCTCATCATTCCCAAACTCCGATTTCGCCTCGCTCCTCATTCCCAAACTCCAATTTCGCCTCACTCCTCATTCCCAAACTCCAATTGCCGCTCCTCATTCCCAAATTACAATTTGGGAATGAGATGCGAGGATTTGTTTTTCCTCATTCCCAAACTCCGATTTGGGAATGAGTTAGAAAATAAATTTTGCTTTTCAAATTCATTTGTTTATATTAAATATAATAAACAATTTAATTTACAAAAGAGCGAGACTTAATGCAAGAGATAATTAAAGCGTTAAGAAACAAACCGAAGCGGTTGCGTTTAAAGCGCTGTATAATTGCAACAAATTCGAGAGAATTATGAAAAAAAACGTACTATTAGTTGACGACGACTCGAAAGACATAGAGTTGACTGTCGCCGCGTTGCGAGAAAAGAACTTGATAAACGAAATAGACGTTGCTTACGACGGCAAAGAGGCTTTGGATTATCTTTATTGCCGAAATAAATATAAAAACAGAAAAGATTGCGTTCCCGCGCTGGTCATTTTGGATATTAAGATGCCCAAAGTGGACGGTATAGAAGTTCTGGAAACTATAAAAAAAGACCCAAAGCTGAAAAGCGTTCCCATTGTAATGCTTACCTCTTCAAAACAAGATAGCGATTTAAAAAAATGCTACGAACTGGGAGTTAACGCATACGTTCAAAAGCCTATAGACGTCGGCGAGTTTATCGACGCTCTACAAAAAGTCGGGGCGTTTTGGTTGATAGTAAATCAGACGTCGGTTCAATCATAAACTATTCAGAAAGCAATCTAAAACGACGAAATAAATAGAATACGAAAGCAAAAACCGGAGCTTTTTTTAATTATGAGCGAAACGCAAAAAACGATATTAATAGTGGACGACGATAGAAGCCTACTATCGACGATGAAGATTTTATTCACTCACAACGATTATAACGTATTCACGGCTTCTAACGGCGACGAAGCTATCGAATTGGCGAAGAAACATAAGCCGGATATAGTATTGCTCGACGTGTTGTTGCCCGGCAAGAACGGATTTGAGGTTTTGGATATTTTAAAGTCCAATCCCTCGACGTCGGATATATTTGTAGTTCTACTAACGGCGCAAGCTACTTCCGTCGATGACAGAAGTTCCGCTTTCAATTCCGGAGCGGACGGTTATTTAATTAAGCCCGTCTATAACGAAGAATTGTTAGCTAGAATAGAATCTTTTCTTAGGCACAAAAGAACGATTGATAAGTTAGCGGAAAGCGAAAGCAAGCTTAAAGCCGCTTTGAATAGAGACCGCTTCTTAGCCGACATTGTAAGGAACGCAACTGTCGGTATAGGCAAGTTATACCCCGACGGCAGAACGGAGCTTTTGAACGAAGCTTGTTTAGATATTTGCGGCTATACGAGAGAAGAAATTAATTCTTTGAACTGGAAAACTGATTTAACGCCGAAGGAGCGGCGTAAACGCGACGAGGAAATTTTAGAGGAAATTGATAAATACAGAACTGTTAAAAGATACGAAAAGGAGTTTTTTCATAAAAACGGCAAGAAAGTTCCAGTCGAGATAACTTTACATCCGTATTTCGGCAAAACCGTTGATTTAGATTATCTTCTGGCGTTTATAACCGACATAACCGAGCGCAAAGAAATCGAGAAAGAGCGCGACGAAAAAATTCAGGAATTGCAAAAGATGAACAAGTTTATGGTCGGGCGCGAGAACAAAATGATTGAGTTAAAGCAAGAAATCAACGAACTGCTGAAAAGGCTGGGCGAGCCGCCAAAATATTCCACGCCCGTTTAGCTTGCGAAAGGCAATTTCCATAATAAACAGTCGGAAAGATAAATAAATATGAATAGAAACAAAACAAAATATATTGAAAACGAAGATAGCGAAAAGCAAAGAGATTTATTTCTTAAAATAATTGAAACGAACCCCTTAGCGATAACGGTATTAAATAAAAACGGCGAAATAACTTTTGCCAACAGCGCGGCTGAAAAAATGCTGCGTTTAAAAAAAGACGAAATAACTCAAAGAAAATACAACGCTCCGGAGTGGCAAATAGTCGATATAGACGGCGGCGATTTTCCCGACGAGCAATTGCCTTTTAATTTAGTAAAAACAAAGCAAGAGTCTGTTTTTAACATAAAACACTCGATAAAGACCGCCGACGGAAAAACTATCCCGCTTTCTATTAACGCCTCTCCGTTATTTGCCGAGGTTGGAACTTTCGACGGAGTTGTCGCGGTATTAGAAAACATATCGGAAAAAGTCGAGCGAGAAAGCATTTTGACCGAGCGAATGAAAGAACTTCAATGTTTGTATAATATTTCAAAAATAGAAAAGCGGGAGGAGCTGTCATTAGAAGAATTATTCCAAGAAACGGTTGAAATAATGCGCGATTCTTGGCTTTATCCCGAAATTACTTGTGCGAGAATCATATTCGAGGGCAAAGAATATAAGACGGATAATTTCAAAGAAACCGAATGGAAACAAAGCGCGGATATTGAAATCAACAATGAGAAGATTGGCGAAGTTGAAATTCGCTATTTAGAAAAAATGCCGGAACGCGACGAGGGTCCGTTTTTAAAGGAAGAGCGGGAGTTAATAGAGGAAATCGCTTACATCCTTGAAAGAAATGTCGATAGAAGAATAGCAGTAGAAGCTTTAAACGGCAACTACAAAGCGGCTTTAAACATACTTGAAGATTTGCACAACGAAAACGAAATACGAAAAAAAACGGAAAAAGAGTTGAGAGAAAAGGAAAAAATCTTGACGAGGTCCCAAGAAATAGGCGGAACCGGCAGTTACGTTTGGGATATTAAAAAAGGCGAAATTTATTTTTCCGAAAACCTTTATAAAATGCTCGGTATCGACTCCAGCGAATACGTTTCGAGTTTAAGCAAACTAATTTTGAAGTATGTAGTCTCTGAAGACCGCGCTCCGGTTATCGAGCAATTAAAACAAATGGCGAAAGAAAAACGCAACTGGCCTCTCGAATTCCGAGTAATTAAGCCGGACGGAGAAATACGGACTTGGCGTTCTTTAGCCGAATTTATTTTCGATAAAGACGGAAAGATAGTAAGAACAATCGGGGTGATAAACGACGTAACCGAACAGAAAATAATAGAGTCAAACCTCCAGAGTTCTTATGAACGATTGAGGGCTTACGCTATGCATTTGCAGACGGTTCGCGAGGAAGAAAGGAAAGCGATCGCGAGGGATTTGCACGACGAGTTGGGGCATGTTTTGTCGGCGACTAATATGAATCTGACATACATCGAGAGAGCTTTGATACCTAAAGACAACTCAAAGCAAACCAAAGAAATTCGCGAAGAAATAAAACAAATGAGAAATATTATTACGCAAAGCTCTCAAAAAGTAAAGTCAATGATTACGGAATTAAGACCCGAAATTATAGAAGATATGCCGCTATACGAAGCTTTAGAATGGTTTATTGACGAATATCGCAAGCGACGCAAATTCACTATAAATTATAGCTCTAACCTGAGAGAACTTTACTTACCGTCGAATGAATCAACGACAATATTTAGAGTTTTGCAAGAAGCTCTAAGCAACATCTTCACGCATTCAGAAGCGTCGGAGGTCGATGTTGATTTTAAGAGTTCAAGCGACGATATTATACTCAAGATAGAAGACGACGGCGTCGGTTTTAAGGAAGAGGGAATTGACAAGAAAAAGTCGTTTGGGATTTTAGGTATGGAGGAGCGAATGTTCTCAATCGGCGGCGAAATAGAAATAAAAAGCGAAATCGGCAAAGGGACGACGATTGAAGCGAGAATTTCAAAGTCAAAAGCGTTCGCTTCTAAAAGCGGGAAAGAGGAAAGATAAGGTCTTATATTAATAGGGAGATAATAAACGTTCCAAGTTATCGAGCAATTCAATATATAAACCGTAATTAAAATATATCACAGCGCCAAAGCTCCGGCTTTTTCTAGCCGTTGTTTTCTTTCTTTCCAGTCAGGCATAACCATCGACAAAAAATTGTAAAAAGCTTTTGTGTGGTTCGGATATTTTAAATGGCATAGCTCATGCATAATTACGTATTCTACGCAGTGGGACGGCGTTTTTATCAACTCTAAGTTCAATATTATTCGTTTGCTCTTAGAATTGCAACTGCCCCAGCGAGATTTCATTTTTCGAACAGTTAAAGTCGGTTCGCTTATTCCGTACTTTTTTAATTTGGGCAAATATTCCTCGATTATTTCGGCAAACTTCTTCTTCGCTTTTTTTCTATACCAACGGTAAAGTAATTCTTCGACTTTGCCGCTGTCGCTCTTATCTTTAACGTAAACATAAAAGTATTTGCCTTTGAGCTTCACGTTGTTCTTCGTCGATTCAACCGCCTTTAACCTATACTGCCGACCTAGATATTTATGCGTTTCGCCGGAAACGTATTCCTTTTCAGGCTCGATAGGATGGAATTGCTCAAAATACCTTCTTTGCTTAAGTATCCAAAAAGCTCGTTTGCGAACTTTATAAAATACATCCTCTAGCGGAATTGACGTCGGGGCTATTACCTCGACGGATAAATCGGGCAATACATTTATTCTCAAACGTTTCCTTTCTTTTCTTTTGAGAGTATAATCTATCGTTTTGTCGTCGATTTTTACCGAATGTTTTTGCACTATTCATACCTCTTTTTGGCTACGTTCATTGTATTTTCTAAAATCTCGTCTATATCGTCGTAGCTAATATCAATAACCTCGCGGTCTTTTAAATCGTAAAGATAATCTTCTATCTTATTTATAATTTTGTTTTGAATATCTTCTTTCATATGCCAGTCCACAACCAGATTTTTACTAAATATTTCGTCAATTTTAAGTCCGATTTCGCCGCATATAGCTTTTACGTTGTCTTCGGCGTCGTTCTTTTTAGCGAGAATTTCATTGGCTTGCCCGAAAAATGCTTTAGCCGCGTCGTTGCCTTCGAGAATTTCCGGCGCGTCGTCGTCTTTCCTATCGCGCACCGAAACCATATAGTCTTGCTCTTTTAAATAATATTCCGCTTCGTCTATTCTATGTTGGCGATAGTCCTCTATAGCTTGCTTTATTAGCTTAGAAAACTTATCGTAGAAAACAGGGTCTTCGTCGTATTTATCTTCGATTGTCTTCATAGTCCTGTGAGCTATCATATCGGCTCTCGCCGCTTTGCCCTCGACCTTCTCAACTTCCTTTTCGAACAGTTCTTTATCGAAAATATTGACCGGCTCGGTGATTTTTATTATTTCGTCGGAAGTTACGTACTGGTCTAATAGCTTTTGTATTTTCGGCTCGTATTCTTTGTAGTCAATTGACTCGGCGTAACGGCGTTTTACCGAAGCTCTCAGATGTTGAAAGAAACGCAAATCCTCCTTGTAGCGCTCGATTTGGTCGTTGTCGGCTTCGTTGTAAAAACTAGCGGTAGAAAGAGCTATCCCCAAAATTCGCGAATATTTTGACAAGGCTTCGTAAAACCTCTGGCGAGTTTCTTCTTTATATAAGAATTGTTCGTATTCTTCTTCGTCGTTCTTGTTCTTTATTTCTTTGAATATGTCCCACAAATCCGAATGTTTCTGCGGCAATTTCTTAATAACCTCTTTAACGCTGATTAGCGTCCCTTCAATATCGGCTTGGTCGAAGTTTTCGAGCGCCGAGTAAGTCGTTAAAGCCTTGTCGAGTTCGCCCAATACCCCGTAGTAATCAATTATATAGCCGTAATCCTTGCCTTCCCAAACTCTGTTTACTCTGGCTATCGCTTGCAATAGATTATGCTCCCTCAAGTTTTTCGCCAAATAAAGAACGGTATTTCTCGGCGCGTCGAAGCCGGTTAGCAATTTATCGACGACTATTACTATTTCCGGATGCTCTCTTTCTTTGAACGATTTTTTTATCTCGTCGTTATATGTATTTTCGTCGCCGTATTTGTCCATTTCGGCTTTCCAAAATTTTTGGACTTCCTCTTTCGACTCGTTGTAAATATCGTCGTGTCCTTCTCTCGTGTCGGGAGCTGATATTAATACTTCGGTAGTTACCGTTTCGAACTCGTCGAAAAAACGTTTGTATTTAATAGCGTCCGCTTTTCTCGCTGTCGCTAACTGCGCTTTGAACCCCGTGCCTTGCCAATTATTTTTGTAATGCTCGCTTATGTCGTAAGCGATTTGCCTTATGCGTTGCTCCGACGAGTTCAACTGGTCGGCGCGGCTATACTTTTTCTTTAAGTCCGCCGCTTGATATTTTGTAAGCGGCTCGCTGACGCGGTCGAACCAAGTGTCTATCGCTTTCGGCGTTACTTCCTGTAGCGTGTGCCTGCCCTCGTATAGTAGCGGAACGATTGCTCCGTCTTCGACGGCTTGGTCGATTTTGTACTTATCTATAAAGCCGCCGAACTTTTGCGCGGTGTTCTTCTCTTTTTTCATTAAAGGCGTGCCGGTAAACCCCATATAAGACGCCGTAGGCAGTAGCTTACGCATCTTCGCATGCGCTATGCCATATTGGCTTCTATGGCTTTCGTCCACGAGAACGAACAGATTGCTCGACGTTATAGGCTTCTTCTTTTTGCTTACCGCCGCGTCGAATTTGCCGATTACCGTCGTTATTATCGGTATTCTATTTTCGGATAGTAGCTTATATAAATGCTCGCCCGTTCTCGCTTTCTCTACTTCTTTGTCGCAATGCAGGAACGTCTCGTATATCTGCTTGTCGAGATTTATTCGGTCGGTTACTATTACTACCCGCGGATTGTCTATCGCTTTGTCCAACGCTAACGCTTTCGCTATCATTACCATCGTCAAAGACTTACCGCTTCCTTGAGTGTGCCAGATTACGCCGCCCTTTCTTACCCCGTCGCTCGTAAAATCCTTCACGCGTCGAACCGCTCGATTTACTGCGAAATACTGTTGATATCGCGCTATCTTCTTTTCGTTGTTTTCGAATATTAAAAACCGGTATATTAATTCGAGAGCTCTTTCTTTGCTCAACAAACAGTATATCGCTCTGTCTTGCTCGGTTATTTGCCTTTTGTCTTTTACGAGTTCGTCGAAATTTTTTCGGACGTTCTTATAGCGCGTCGCAAACAGCTTGTCTTTAACTTCGGAAGGCAACGGCTCGTTTACCAACTCCGAGAGACGCTTTTCGCCCAATTCCTTTTCTCTCCAGAAAGACCAGAATTTCTTTTTGGCTCCCGTTGTCGAGTATTTAGCGTCGTTTTTGCTAAAAGCCGCTAATATTTGCGAATAGACAAACAGCCCGCGTATTTCATCGCTCTTTTGGTTTCTAATCATTTGGGAAATCGCCTCGCCGATTGGGTCTTTTGAATCGGGGCGCTTGCATTCGATTACCGCGAACGGAACGCCGTTAACGAAAAGAACTATGTCCGGTCTTCTCGAACTTCTGCCGTCGGCTCGCTCCACCTCGAATTCTTCGGTTACGTGGAATACGTTGTTCTCTACGTTCTCCCAGTCGATATACTTCAAAGTAAAGCTCTTTAAATTGCCGAGTATGTTTTCTTCGAAGCTCTTGCCGAGCGTCAGCAGATTATAAATTTTCCGGTTCAGCGTGATAAGCCCTTCGCTGAAAGGCAGGTCTTTCAGGACGTTTATCGCGTGGGTTACGTTGTTGTTGGAAAACTCGTATTCATCGCCCTTGAATCTAATCTTGTTAATCTTTTTGAGCTGATTTTCCAAGACGCGCTCGAAAAGGACGTTGGAAGTTTTGCCGCCGCGCTCGCGCAGCGCTTCTTCCGGCGTTAAATACTCGTAGCCCAAGTTGACCAGCAGTTGAATAGCCGGTATCTGCGATATGTTCTCTTCTTTGAATGTTGGTGGTTGCATAGTAATTTAAAATTAATAATTAAAGAATTTATGAATTATTTTTTGCTATCATTTTTTGCTTTTTTTTGAATGACTTTTTTCATTTTCTCGTTTTTGGTAATTTAAGAATTAAATTATTTTTTTTAACAATATCTTTTAACGTTTTTGATATTTCTCCTAAGTGAAAGTTATTTGATAATTGCTGAGCTCTTGAAGAAAATACATAACTTTCTAATGAAATTACATATTCCTCCGAATATTTATTATTTAAAGAATCTTCATAACTCACTTTCACTTTTAAATCCTTCAATTTATCTTTCATTTCTTCTACAAGTGGCACTGAAAAATTAATGAAGTCAGTAATATTTTGATTTGGCGGTAAAAATTTAAAAGTGGAAGTATCCGTATTTATACCTATTGTTTTCGGTTTTCTATCAATAATTAATTTTTCAATCAATTTCTTTTCAGCAAACTCGATTTTAATATTATAAGCCGGTCTTTGACCGATATTTGAAACTATTATTTTTAATATCTTATCTTCCAATGGAAAATACACAACAACATAAGGTCGTATTTGCTCCTGTAACATCTTTGTGTTTGTTTTAGATATTTTATGTGTTAGCCATACATATATTCCCGTAAAAATGGTTAGTAACGCTGTCAAAACTATGGAGTGTACCCAAATTATGGACAACCCAGTTAAGATGGATTTTGATTTTCAAA
>CAZDXB010000017.1:0-30393 GCA_964509335.1 uncultured Hyphomicrobiales bacterium
CATACAGCCCTACCGGCGCGCCGACAAGCGGATGCGTAAGTTGCGGACTCGACCTTCTGTCGCCGGGCATCAGCAAAGCGGAAATAGAAAACTCGCCGAGCTATCAGTTGATAAACGGGACGGCGAAGAAACCGGGAATGCAGTATGCTGACGATCCTTGTACTCCTAAACCAAACGGAACGTTTCAATATCCGAACCTTAATCAATACATCAAAGACTATCTAAGAACAACCCCTATCAATGAAAATTGTATAATTAATTTGCTTTTTCATCCAACTCTAACTTATCCGCCGCCGCTTTATTTACCGGAACCTATAAGAGTTGATTTAAGAGAATGTTGTAACGCGTTAACTAAGTCGATATGGTGCGCGAAAAGAGGCGATGTTGAAGCTATTGAATCGGCTTACGACGCGTTTAAGAAATGCGTTGAAAAAAAAATAAATAACGCTATAGACGATTTTTATAGAAATCATCCTGATATTTATCAGGCATTTCCCATACAATTACACGAACAAATTCAGGAAATATATAGAAAGATTGAAGACGATAAGATTGATTATACAAATAGGGTTAAAAACGGAGATGGATACCTCCCCCATTCAACGGGAAACAAAGATAGCTGTATATGCGGCGGCGACGTTCCTACTATATGTTGCCGGCCATACGAAGTTGATGAATATGGCAATCGGAAAAGAGACGAACAAGGAAATCTTATAAAACTAGAGGAATGCTGGTGTAACGGTGAAATTTGGAATATATGTAAGGAGTGTTCATTTGAAATTCATTTTTGGCTTACTGAGTTATTAAATAATGAAAATTGGGAATGCATAGGTAATTTTAAAGGCGTTTATAAATATGATCCAAAACACGGACCTGTCTATTTATTGTATCGCGTTACAGACGTGGATACAGGAGAAATAATAGTAGATAATACAAACTGGAATAATAAACTTGAAATTATGAAAATGAAAAAGGGCGACCCCAATAAACTACCGCCTGAATTAAAAGAAGATGTTGACGTAAACGCTACGCGTATGTTTCCCATTAGATTGAGCAGGAACCGGAAACAAAAGATTGAGATTTGGATATATCTACCTTGCGGCGATTGCTGTTGGTTAGACGAGGATAAAACTATACCGGATAAAAGTAAAAGAATAATTGTTTATAGGTCGGCAATTTTTGACGCCACGGATCCAAAATTCCGAGATAAAAAAGAAAGAGATAAATTCGGAGTAATTACTTTTGAGCACAGTCTCGTTCACGGCGATAATTTTAAGTGTAAGGATGATGTCAGATGCCCATAATAATTGAACTTACTTAATTATTTCGTTTATTTTAGTTGTCAGTATTTATTTACGCGTTAGCAAAATGTATATAATTAAAGCCATTTTATTAAAAATCAAACAATTATTCGAAATAACAGAAATTGTTATTTTTTATTTTATTGTTTTTTTAATTATCTTTTTTATAAATATATTATTTGCTAGAAATATAAATACCGAATTATTAGCGTATAATAAATATTGCTATAAGTATCATAAGAAGACGGATATACTTGAAGAACTGAATGAATTCGACGTTCTTGATTCTTTCTATGTTGTCTGCAAAGAAAATAGATGCGCAAGAATCGCCGAAATAACTTGGGGAGATAATTCGCTTTGGATTCTCGGTTCTAGCGATTATAAAACGGATACTATTCATCAGATTAATCCTAATAACGGTTCTTTAATCAACAGCTATCAATTGCCGATTCCAGACCACTGCTGGTCTCAGGGTTTGGATTACGACAGCGTTTCGCCGGGCGGTCCGTATTTTTGGGTGTCGATAGATTCGCCTTTTGGTCTTATTTATAAAATTTCTAAAGAGGATTTTAAAATCGAAAAAAAGTATTATCCGCCGGATAATTACCCCGAAGCAATAACTATTTATAACGATTCATTATGGATTACGGGACGTCAGTATAACATTTTGTATGTTTTGGATTTGTCCTCGGAAAAATACGCTTCAATCTTCTCATTTAAAGCGGTTGCATATGGAAGCGATATAAGTAAAGATGTCGATGGCAATTTATTCTTATGGATGATTGATTGGGATTATTCGAATGGAAAATACGGAAAAAACAAAAAGATACATAAAATAAATCCTTATACTGGCAAAATTATTCAATCATATAAATCTCCTAGTCCTTGGCCCTTCGGCGTATGTTGGGAAAATGAATCGCCCGGCGGTCCTTATTTATGGCTTTGCGATTATGAAACAAATAAAGTGTATAAACTACGAGAGCCTACTTCAAATGTTTCTAAAAGCGAGAGTAGAAGCGCCAAACAAACTATAACGCCCAATCCCTTTACTGAATCGACAAACATTAAATTCACTCTCGAAAAGCCCGCTCAAGCGACGCTAACGGTTTACGACGCGTTTGGGCGCGAGGTAGCCGATTTGCTCGACGAGCGGCTGGAGGCGGGCGAGCGCTCAGTCGCCTTCGAGCCGCGCGGCTTGCCCAGCGGGATATATTATTGCGTTCTAAGAGCCGGCGAGCGCTCGGAGACGGCGAAGTTGGTGGTTGTGAAGTAGGCTTAACTCATCCGATAACTCCGAGTCATCGGATGAGTAAAAATAAAGGAAAAAATCGCAGGGGCTGAAGATTTTCAGCCGCTACTTTGCGAGCGTGACACATTTGCAAGGGAAGGCGTTCGGCGAGGGGGTTAAGGCGTGAGCAGACGAGGGCGTCCGCTCTACTTTTTATTTATCCCTCTCTAACTCTCCCCGAAATCGGGGAGAGGATTAAAAGGTTAACGCAAACATATTAATATTAACCTGTTAGTCCCCTCTCTGCTTGCGGAGAGGGTTAGGGTGAGGTTGACCGCCGCGGAACGAGTTAAATATTAATGTCTCCGCCCTAAAGGACGAAGCTATAAAAGTCTCCTCCGACCGAAACTCCGATTTCGGTCGGAATAAAGCGAGAAACGTTCTATCTCCTTCCCAAATTCTAATTTGGGAAGGAGGAACGAAAAACGACGCGGAGCGTCTTGGTATGTGTTCCATCGCAGAGCGGACGGAACGAGAGAAAAGAATCAAAGCGAAGCTTTTCTGAAATCGTCCTCGCCAAATCGGAGTTTGGCGAGGAGGACGTAAATTATAACTCGGATGAGTGAAAATAAAAAAAAACGAGCGCCCTTACGCTCAAGGACGCTCGTTTTTAGTCAATCTATGTTTGATTTTTGGTTTATATTAAGCAATATTTTCGATTCTTCTTAATCTTTTTTCAAAGTGGAGAAGGAAAACGAATAACTGTGAAGCTCAATGCCGAATCCATATATTTTTTTGATGCCCATCGTTGTCTCTTTTCGACTAAGTTTTGATGTTTAATACTATACGGGGCTTTGGTTTGCGGGGTCAACTATGAAACTTTTTTTAATTTTTCCAAAGCCCCGTATAATTCAGTTCGTCTTATTTCCCTACCTTTACTCGCTTCTCCTTAGCCTTTACTCGTTTGTCTCCGGCGTGAAATTCGATATATCAAGGATCGCCTTCCATTGATAATTTATTTTCGAATCTCCGCCAACCATTGCGTCAATCTATATTAACCGAATCAACGGTTGATTGCAAATTTTGTTCGGGGGCTTAATTTGTGAGGCTCGCTATGAAGTGTGCGCCCCCGAACAAATCTACACAATTTATGTCCGGGATTGGTTCGAATCGAAGAGGTTCAGCTATGAATCCGACCGCGCGATGGAGAGTCCCGGACATATTGTTTTTTTGTTTTTCCCTTTTTTCAAATAACGTTCGTTTTTTGGTTTTTTAAATCTATACTAATAAACGAATTATTGGAGGATTTAGTTATAGCAGTTCTTTTGATTTTAATGTAGTATTTTGACGTTTATTTTGTAACGTTTTCTACTACATAGGATGCCGCTTTTTTAGGCTCTGTCTGGGTTTAGCTCTGTAAATATTTTAAAAGAACATAAAAGACGACGATTTTTATTTCGCTTTATTTGCCGGAGGGCGAAAATTTATACAATTTGTCGGAAGGGCGTATCTTTTTATCAAGAGGTATCGAAATTACATCGCCCTTAGCGGCTTTTTCCACGTTTTTCTTGTCGACGCGGATTTCCTCGACTTCTCTTTCCAACACGCCCGTAGTCGGTCCGATAATTAGAATTTTATCGTTTAATCGAAGCTCGCCGTTTTCTATTTTTAAGACGCCGACTTTTACTTTGGAGTAGTAGTTTTCCGCTTTACCCAAGTATTCTTTTTTGCGCTCGGCTTTTGAGCCGTATCGGTCCGTCCACTCGCCGATTCTTTTTCCAAAGTAATGGGCGTCCCAAAAACCTCTGTTGAATACTTCGGACAAACGCTTTTCCCAGTCGGCTATTTTCTCTTTGTCGTAAGTTCCGTCAAATATCGAATCGACGGCTTCCCGATAGCATTCGGTAGTTCTTTTAACGTATTCGGCGGAGCGCGCTCTGCCTTCTATTTTTAGTATTTTAATTTCCGCTTCCAATATTTTATCGAGAAAGCCGATTGTGCATAAGTCCTTGGGCGACATAATATATTGTCCGTCCAACTCCAAATCCCAATCGGACTTTTCTTCTTTGACGAGATACTTTCTGCGGCAAGGTTGGTAACATTCGCCTCTGTTGGCGGAGGCTCCGCTTTGATGTTGACTTAGGAAGCATTTGCCCGCTATAGACATACACAAGGCGCCGTGGACGAATGCTTCGAGCTTGACTAATTCGCCCGAAGGTCCTTTTATTCGCTCTTTTTTTATAGCGGCGGCTATTTTTTTTATTTGTCGTAAAGATAACTCTCTAGCTAAAACAATAACGTCGCAGTATTTTGAGAAGAATCTAACCGTTTCCGTATTGCAAATATTAAGTTGAGTTGAAGCGTGAACGGGCATATCGGTTTTGGAACAGATTTTAAGCGCCGCTATATCGGAAACGATTAAGGCGTCTATGCCCGCTTTCTTCGCCGCTTGCGCAGTTTGCCGGACGGTTTCAAGCTCTTCGTCGTAAACTATTGTGTTTAGGGCTAAATATGATTTCACATTGTCGGCTTTACAGATTGCGACTATTTCCGCCAAATCGTTCAAATCGAAATTCGCCGACGAGCGCGAGCGCATATTCAGCTTGCCCGCGCCGAAATATATCGAATCGGCTCCGGCGTCAATCGCCGCTCTAAGCGATGCGTAAGAGCCGACGGGCGCGGTTATTTCTATTTCGTTTTTATTCATTTTAAAAATCAGTAAGTTCAAAAAAAGAGCAATCGCCTCGCGAAATTACTTGATTTTCTCTAGAAAAAAGATTATTATAAGAAAATAAGAGTTTCGCGTAAAAGTTTTTAATTTATAAGGGGTAAACTTTATAAAGTAAATATTAAAACTTAAGAACGTTAATAACAACTATAAATAGGCGCTACAAATGAAAAAACTAGTCCCGTTAATTCTCGCTCTCATAGCGTTTCCCGCTTTTGTTTATTGTCAAACGACGATTGATGTTTCCTATCCGAAAGACGAAATTGTCGAGTTTGACGGGAAGAAGGTAACCAAGCCGTATTTGCGGTTTAAACATTTTATCGATAAGCGAAGCTCGCCCGGGTTTCCGGCAACAAGCGAAAAAAGAATATCGGCGATAAACGACGCTACCGATTTAATATTTCGAGCTAGCAAAAAGTCTCTGGTTCAAGCTCAACAGCCGGAATGGGAGTGCCTCGGACCTTACAGCGTAGGCGGCAGGGTAAAGTCAATAGCGATTGACCCGCGGAATCCCAGCGTAGTTTACGTCGGCGCGGCGGCTGGCGGCATCTGGAAAACGCTCAACGGCGGCGGCAGTTGGGAACCGATATTCGACTTTCAAAACGGCATTGGTTTCGGTTCTATAACTTTAGACCCCAAAAATCCCGATATTATTTACGCAGCCACGGGCGAAGCGGTTTTGAATTCGGCGGCTCCTATGTATTATAGCGCGGGCGTTTTTAAGTCCGCCGACGCTGGCGACTCTTGGAAATCTATTGGCCTTTCCAACGTCGGAGCTTTCTCAAAAATTTACGTCCATCCGAAAAACTCCAATTTAATAGTTGCCGGCGGCGTAGGCGTTCACGGCGGTTTTTACGTGTCTAAAGACGCCGGCGTTTCTTGGGAAAAATCCGACGCGCTCGATAAAAGCGTATCGGATATATCAATCATTCCGGACGACGAAAACGAATATTTTGTCGGAATTCTCGGCGGCGGCGTTTATCATACGACAGATTTGGGCGAGACTTGGACAGCTAAAAATCAAGGTTTCCCCGCGGGAATTGGCAGAGTGTCGGTTCAAGCCGCTCCTTCGGATTGCGATATTTTGTGGGCGCTTATGGAAATAAAAGGCGTCGGCAAAATCTTCAAATCGGAAAATCGCGGCGAGACTTGGACAATGTCTCATAACGGCGATTCGGATTTTTTCAGAGGTCAGGGATGGTATAATAATTATATTATGGTTCATCCCGAGAATTCCGATATAGCCTTCGCTGGAGGGATTGATTTATGGAAAACGGACGACGGCTCCTATTGGCGCAATATAACTCACGGCTACGGCGGCGGGAGCGTACACGTTGACCATCATTGCGGCGCTTTCAACCCGCAAAAACCAAGCGAAATATATATAGGCAACGACGGCGGCGTATATAAAAGTCAAAATTTGGGTAGCGATTTCCAAAATATGAACAACGGATTGGAAATAACGCAATTTTACTCATTCGATTTTAACAGGAACGAAGAAAATATGATTTTCGGCGGAACGCAGGACAATGGCACCTTAGGAAATTATATCAGTTCTGATTTTTGGAGTTCGGTAGCCGGAGGCGACGGTTTTCAAACGGTAGTAGATTACGAAAACCCCGACTTAGTTTACGGCGAGATGAATTACGGCGGAACTGTATTGCCTTATAGAAGGAATATAAATCAAGGCTCTTTTAAAATACTAGACGACGGAATTAATTCTTCAGATTTTGGCAACCTATGGGACCCGCCTTTGATAATACATCCAACTTATAGTTCTGTTCTTTATCACGGACGGATGGGATTGTATTTGTCATACAGTAACGGAGATATTTGGCGGGAAAAAATATCGCCGCGTCAGGACGTTTTCACCGCTATCGCCGTATCGACGATTAATGAATATTTAGTTTACGCCGGAGATAGAGCCGGCGGTATGATTGTTACCAAAGACCATTTTGAAAACATTGAAGAAGTTGGCGGCAACGGATTGCCTTCCAGAGAAATAACGGATATTGAATGCTCTATGATTGAAGAAGAAACGGCTTTTGTAACGGTTTCCGGCTTCGGCGCGCCGCACGTTTATAAAACCGCGAACGCCGGCGATTCGTGGACAAGCGTAAGCGACAACTTGCCGGATATACCTTGCAACGCTATTCAATCTCATCCCGAAAATCACGATTGGCTGTTTGTAGGAACGGATATTGGCGTTTTCGCTACTTTTAACGGAGGCCAAACTTGGCTGCCATACGGAACTAACCTCCCAAGAACTATAATAACGGATTTAGAAATTTTCACATCGCCGCTTTCGGGCGATTTAAAACTAAGAGCGGGGACTTTTGGACGCTCAATCTGGCAGACGGACATCCCGACCGAAGCTGTAACGTCATTGGAGATAACTTCCCCCGCGGGCGGAGAAACTCTAATCGGAACTTCGAATTACAGATTCTCTTGGTACGGATTCGATTTGCCCGTAAAAGTAGAAATCACATACGACGGCGGTGAAAACTGGATTACGGTAACCGGCGGCGTAAACGGATATTCGGTTGATTATAAAGCGCCGAATAAAATAACATACGAGTGTAAAATCAGAGTTAGCTCTACAAGCGAGCCAAGTCAAATATTAGAATCGAAAACTTTTGAAATAACGCCCGTCGGCAGAGGCGACATTTTAGCCGCGAGCGCCTACGGGCACGTCCCTTACGGCATAGCTTGGGACGGCGGCGAGTATCTTCTTTCAACGAGCTTTTACGACAACAAGTTGTTTAAAATCGATAGAGATAACTTAAAGATTAAAGAATACGTCGAAATCCCCGGAGACAGTTTGTTTACTGATTTAACTGTCGATAGAGAAACAGGAGAGATTTACGTTCATAAAATGAATAGTTCCGGGGAAACCGGCTCTGGAGGAGTCGTATTAACTTTGAACGAAGAGGCGGAACAATTGAGAAGTTATATTTCTCCGGCTAAGCTATATCCAATCGGTTTAGAATTAGCGGACGGCGGATTAATCGTTTGCGACCGCAACGGTTCTCCCCAGCAAATTTATGTGGTCAATCCCGAAACGGGACAACGTTGGTCAAAATACGACAATCCGTATCAAGAATATCTCGGACCTCGGGGCTTATGCTACGACGGCGAACGATATTTGTATCAAGCTTGCACTGATTTCTCCCCTTCGGGCGGGCTTAGCTCCTCTAGTATCATTAAAATTGATAAAAACGATTTGGAAGCCGAAGTTGACAGAATCCCGCTAAATAATAAAAATGGATACATAAACTGTCGCGGAATTGAATACGACCCGAGAGATAAAAATTTCTGGGTAACCGATTACGGCGGGAATATTTATAAAATCGCCGGTTTTGAGACTATTTCGAACGTGGAAGAACCGAAGAGAGAAGATAATTTCTTCAAGATGAGGGTATATCCAAATCCGGCTCGCGAACGCGTAACCGTCGCGCTTAAAACGCCTTTGCGAAAAGCTAACGCCCTCGTAGAAATCCGCGATTTGACAGGGAAAGTAATAATATCTTTTAATAAGGAATTAACGGAAGTAGGCGTCGTATCTATGGAACTAAACGACGTCGTTTCGGGTTTGTATTATATCTTTGTCTATCAAAACGGCAAAATGCTGGGGAAAAGCAAATTGACCGTGATTAAATAACGAAATACTAAAGCGGCGGCGACTACGTCCGAAAAGTTTGTATAAGGTCGATTAATTAAGCGTCATTTAGAATAATAATATTGCGCGGCGAATTGTACGGTTTTTTAAGAAAAAAAAGTTCGAACAAAATCGATACGAATAGGTACTTCATTACCTATGCGGACGTAATAACCCTTTTGTTGGGTTTGTTCGTGATATTATACGCGTCTTCAAAAGTTGACTTGGAGAAATACAAGGAGTTTTCTCAAGCGATTGACAAATACTTTAAAACTCCTGGAGAAAAACCGCTGAAAGGCGGCGGCGGAGTGTTGGAAGGGCGCAAGGACGGCATTCCCGAACCAATTTTCGAACTAGGGTCGAAAAAAAGTTTGGACGACATTTTTAGCGAAACTTCCGTTAGACTGAAAGAGTATATTGACAAAGGACTAGTAAAAATAAAGAAAGTTAAGTCGGGAGTAGTATTAACGTTGCCGGAGAAGTTGCTTTTCAAATCGGGAAAAGCTACTGTGCAGCAAAAAGCTATGCCGGCGCTCGATACTTTAGCGTCTATTTTGCGCGGCATTCCGTTTCAAATAACCGTGGACGGACACACGGATTCCGACCCCATAAGAACGTTCGTTTACGAGTCGAATTGGCATTTATCGGTAGCGCGAGCTACGAACGTAGCTTATTCGTTGATAGAAAGAGGCGCTCCCGAGCATAATATGGTAATCAGAGGATTTGGCTCGCAAAGGCCTATTGACGAGAACAAGACAAAAGAAGGCAAAGCGAAAAATCGCAGAGTGGAAATAAGCGTAACTTCCCTTCCGCCGAACGCGGCGTCAAAGGAAGGATATAAAGAATTGAAAAAAAACGGCGAAGATAATTAAAAAGAGTTTTTATTTAATTCTAAATTATTATATTAGTTGTTTAGACTTTAACAAGGTTATAAGCTAAAGTTTAATTATGAGTGAAAATCAAGAAAAAAGCTCGAGAAAAATAACGACTTCGCAATTTGGCGAAATCGAGATACCCCCAAAATATATATTTTATTTTGAAGAGGGGTTGCTCGGATTCGACGATTTGCGCGAGTTCGCTCTTATATCCGAAGAAGAGACCGAACCCTTCAAATGGCTTATTTCTTTGGAAGAGCCTGAAATCGGATTCCCGCTTTTAAATCCGTGGTTGATTAATCCTTCGTATTCGCCGAACAAGAAGTTCGATTTAAGTAAAGAAGCGGCTCTAGTCGTTGTTACTTTAGAAAACGAATTAGGGAAAATAACCGCTAATATGAAAGCTCCTATTGTGTTCAATACGGAAAAGAACACTGCCGAACAAATCATATTGCCGTCGGAAAAATACTCTCCGGTTTATGAAATCAAACTAGAAAGTTCTTCTGAATAGCCTAAGTTCAAATATATTAAACCTCTACGAAATCGTCTCCCAGGCTAAAAGAACGTCGCCGAGCGTTTAGAACATACAACATTTCGGCAAAATAGTCGCTTTATTACGGTTTATTTCTTTTATATTCAACTATATAAACAAAATTTTGGCTCTTGTTAGTTTTTAGCAATTATTATTTGAATTGTCTGTTATTTTTTAATATCTTATATTTTTGTGTTTGTTATAATCCGTTTAAATAAGGATTTGAGAAAATGCTCGTATTATCGAGAAAAATAGGCGAAGTTATTACGATAGGCTCATCCGTTAAAATAACGGTGCTGAGCTACGATCGCGGCGTCGTTCGCGTAGGCATCGAAGCGCCTAAAAACATACCGGTGCACAGAAAGGAAGTTTACGACAGGATTGTCGATTTAAACAGGAAATCTTCCAGAACCGAACTCCAAGCTTTTAAAACCGCTCTTAGCGACAAAAAGTTGAACATTAAAGACGATTCTGGTAAATTTGACGATAACTCAATTTTCAATAATTCTAATAATAACAAAGAGGAATAAAAAGTTGTGGAAGCGACGGAAACATACAAAGCCTTGATTGTGGACGACGACCCTTGGATGCAAAGGATACTGTCAAAAACGCTTCAAAGTTTCGGATTCAAAGACATTTATTTAGCGTCCAACGGTTTTGAAGGGATAGGCATAGCGGTAGAGGAAGTCCCCCATATTATGATTCTCGACATTCTGATGCCTGAACTTACGGGATTGCTAACTTTGAAAGTGTTGAAACATATTAAAGCGACTAAGGACATTCCTTCGTTAATGGTTTCGGCTTATTCCGACACGGAAAATTTAGGCAAAGCCGTTCAAATTGGCTCGAACGGATTTATCTCAAAACCTTTTACGCGTTCGACCGTTTTCGACAAACTCGTCCAGATATTCGGCAAGAGCAATTTGGATAAAATACGAAAAGGCGAGCAGATTGAATTCGACGCTTCAAAAAAAGAAGATTACGAAGACTCCGTAGAGCTTTTGGCAAAAGAAGCCGAATTGATGAAAGCATTGGGTAGCGAAAAAAGTTCCGAAGAGTACGACTACGACCCCAAAAAGATACGAGAGAGTCAGAAACAAGACGAAGATAAAGATATCGACGCTATCAAAAAGCTTTTGCTGAAAACAAAAAAATAAACGCATATCTTCACGTTAAAATAAATAAAAAAAGCCCTAAGTTGTTAATAGATGGAGAATAATAAGATAATAATAGGAACACGTTCAAGCGAATTAGCTATTTGGCAAGCTAACAGCGTTAAAGAGAAAATCGAGAGTAAAGTTCCGTCGATTAGAATCGAGTTGAAACTAGTCAGAACCCGAGGAGATAAAATCCAGCAGAAAGCTTTAGACCAAATCAGCGGCAGCGGACTTTTTACCAAGGAAATTGAAAATAAGTTGCTGGAAGGCGAAATAGATATTGCCGTTCACAGTTTGAAAGATTTGGAGACGACTTTGCCCGAGGGGCTCGCTATTGGGGCGATATTGGAACGCGGTCCGGTCGAAGACGTTCTAGCCGCTAAGCAGAAAGGAATAACGATAGAAAATCTTAGCGACAACGCGACGGTAGCAACCGGCTCCATAAGACGAAAAGCCCAACTGCTACATATACGTCCCGATTTAAATATTTTAGGTTTAAGGGGAAACGTGAACACGAGAATCAGAAAGTTAGAAGAATCGAGTTGGGAAGCCGCCGTTTTCGCTTACGCCGGATTGAAAAGGGTGAATTTAGATAGGTATATTTCAAGCGTAATAGACGCCGAAGTTATAATTCCGTCGGTGGGGCAAGGCGCTTTAGCCGTGGAAGTTCGTGAAAGCGAATACGCGATTAGAGAGATTCTCTCGAAAATAAATCATAGCGAAACGGAAGCGGCGGTAAAAGCCGAAAGAGCTTTTCTGAAAAGATTGGGCGGAGGTTGCAAGACGCCGATAGCGGCGTATTCGCGCATTAAAGACGGAAAACAAACCTTAGACGGGGTAGTCGCGTCCGTCAACGGAGAAGAGTATTTACGCGACCAAATTGCATCCGATTCTAAAGAAGCGGAAGAATTAGGCGAGGAATTAGCCGAGAATCTGCTTTCTCGCGGAGCTGATAATATTATTAAAAAATACAAATAAAGAGGTTCGATATGGAAAAAGCTTTACAGTTCAAAAGATTTAGGAGATTGAGAAACAATCCCGTTATTAGGGATATGGTAAGAGAAACCCATTTAAGCCCGAAGGACTTAATATATCCGCTATTCGCCCGAAGCGGCGAGAACGTGAAAAAGCCGGTCGGGTCTATGCCGGGCGTTTATCAAATGTCGCCGGACGTAATAGTGGAAACTTGCAAAGAAATTAGAGATTTAGGCATACCCGCCGTAATATTGTTCGGCATCCCCGAAAAAAAAGACGAAATCGGCTCTGACGCGCATTCGGAGACAGGAATTATACAAAAAACGATAGCCGCGATAAAAGAAAACGTAGAGGATTTGCTCGTAATCGGCGACGTCTGTATGTGCGAATACACTTCCCACGGACACTGCGGAATAGTTAGCGGCGACCAGATAGTAAACGACGAAACGCTGGTTTATCTGTCGAAAATAGCTTTAACGCAAGCCAAAGCCGGCGTCGATATTATAGCTCCCTCGGATATGATGGACGGAAGAGTAGCCGCGATAAGACAAACCTTAGACAATAATAAATATAAACATCTGCCAATAATGAGCTACGCGGCGAAATTCGCTTCTTCGTTTTACGGACCTTTCAGGGAAGCCGCCGAAGGAGCGCCGAAATTCGGCGATAGGAAATCGCACCAGATGGATTACGCAAACGGCGACGAAGCTCTCAAGGAAATCGAGGAAGATTTAAAAGAAGGCGCGGATATTGTTATGGTCAAGCCGGCTATGCCTTATCTCGATATAATTAAAAAAGCTAAGGAAACGTTTAAAGTTCCGACCGCCGCTTATCAAGTCAGCGGCGAATACGCTATGCTGAAAGCCGCGGCGGAAAAAGGATGGCTGGAAGAGGAAAAAGTCGCCGTAGAATCGCTTACGTCAATCAAGCGAGCGGGGGCGGATATGATATTAACGTATTTCGCGGTGGACGTCGCGAAAATGTTAAACGGATAAAGACTAAGGAGGAAATATATGAAAATCGATAAAAGCGTAGAATTATTCGAACGAGCGAAGAAATCGATACCCGGCGGCGTTAACTCGCCCGTGAGAGCGTTTAAGTCCGTCGGCGGCGACCCCTTGTTCATAGAGAAAGGCGGAGGCTCTAAAATATACGACGTTGACGGCAACGAGTTTATAGATTACGTCGGCAGTTGGGGTCCGCTAATTTTTGGACATAATACTGATTTCATAAACGAAGCGGTAACGAAAGCCTTGGAGAAAGGCTCCAGTTTCGGAGCGCCGACGGAAGTAGAAATTGAAGCCGCCGAGTTAATTCGCGATTTAGTTCCGTCAATCGAACTAGTCCGAATGGTAAACAGCGGAACGGAAGCCACTATGAGCGCTATTAGAATAGCGCGCGGCTATACTGGCAAGGATAAAGTCGTAAAGTTCGAAGGTTGCTACCACGGACACGGCGACCCGTTTTTAATTAAAGCCGGTTCCGGAGCTATGACTTTCGGAACGCCCACTAGTCCGGGCGTAACCGAAGGTTCGGCGAAAGACACATTAGTCGCCGACTTTAATAATATTGACTCGGTGAAAAAGTTAATCGACGAAAACAAGAATCAAATAGCCGCGGTTATTATCGAGCCGATAGCCGGCAATATGGGCGTCATAGAGTCCAAAGAGGATTTCCTAAACGAATTGCGTGAATTGTGTTCGAAGGAAAAAATCGTTCTGATTTTCGACGAAGTAATGACCGGTTTTAGAGTGGCTCGCGGCGGAGCGCAGGAAATATACGGCGTAAAGCCCGACCTGACGACTTTCGGCAAAGTTATCGGCGGCGGTTTTCCCGTGGGGGCTTTCGGAGGCAAAGCAGATATAATGAATCAAGTCTCTCCCGACGGACCGATTTACCAAGCAGGCACTTTAAGCGGCAATCCGGTAGCTATGTCCGCCGGCGCCGCGGCGTTGAAGCGAATTAAAGACAACCCGGAAATGTATTCGGAATTGGAGCAAATGGCGTATTATCTCGAGCGCGGTTTAAGGAAGAACTTGGAAGACTTGAACAAAAATTACGCTATGAATCGCGTCGGTTCGATGATGTGTCAGTTCTTTGTAGAAGAGGAAGTAAAAGATTTCGCCGTCGCTTCGAAATCCGATACGAAATTATACGGCAAATATTTCCAAGCTATGCTGAAGCGCGGCGTTTATCTCGCTCCCGCTCAATTCGAAGCGATGTTCGTTTCAACCGCGCACGGCAAAAAAGATCTAGACAAAACGATAAACGCTCACAAAGAAGCTATCGAAGAAATTTTAGAATAAATTTCGGGAACTATGATTGTTAATAAGTCGCTATTGCAAGAGATTTTTCGCGGGTTCTATATACAAAGATGGAACGACAGAATCCGTCCGATGGAACTTCTCGAAATGGACAAGCACGCGCATAAAATGATAATTGCTTATTGCATAGGCAAATACGAAGAAGAGCGCGGCGCGAACGTAAACTGGTCCGAAATAATAAAAGGCGGCGTTTACGAGCTTTTTAGAAGGATAACCATATCCGACATTAAGTCGCCAATATACAATAAAATAAGAAAATACGAAGACGTTTTCAATCGCTTGAACAATTACGTCTTTAACGAACTGGAAGAGAAAATATCGAGCTCCGATATAAAAAACGAGCTAAGCGACTTTCTTTTTAAAGAAGATTATTTAAGCGATTTAAGTTCACGAATACTACAATCGGCGCATATTTTGGCAAGCTATTGGGAATTTAATATAATACGCTTGGCTAATCCGCAATCCTATCAAAACGTTAAAATCGAAACTGAGTTGCTGAACACAATTGATTCATACAAGGATTTAATCGGCGTAAAGAAAATAATACGGCGGCACACTATCAGTAATTTCGTTGATTTGTTTGGGCAATTGCGTTTCCAAATACGCTGGGCGCAGCTGCCTCGAATACCGAAGACATCTGTCTTAGGACATTCTCTGTTGGTGGCTTGTATATCTTATTTCTTCGCCAGAGAAAACGACGCCTGCGAGAAAAGAATATATAACGACTTTTTCGGCGGTTTGTTCCACGACTTGCCCGAGGCGGTAACGAGAGATATAATTTCGCCGGTGAAGAAATCTTCCAAAGAGTTCGAAAAACTTTTGAAAGAAATTGAAACGGAATTGGCAGACGAGGAGATTTTCCCGCTGGTCGAAAACGAATGGATAGACGAAATCAAGTATTTTACTCAGACGGAATTCCAGAACAAAGCGATTATAGACAATGGTAACATTGAAGACGAGCCGACGACGGACGAAATGAACGAAAAGTATAACGAGAATCGCTATTCGCCTTACGACGGACGATTGGTAAAATCGGCGGACGTTCTATCGGCTTTTTTGGAAGTGTGGAATTCTTGTAATTCCGGCATTAAAACCGAAGAACTGCTGGATTCGGTCGAGAAAATAAAACGCGAAGAGAGCGGAAAGCAAATTGGCTCGGTCAACTTAAACGAGATTTACGGCGAGTTTGAAAGTTTCGCTCGCTAAAAAGCGATAACATAAGCTATACAAATATGAATTAAATAAAGCGAGCGTTTGGATAGAAGGAAGTTTTTTGAGATATTTATTATGTTTTGTAAAGACCGCGCGTTCTTTTGTAATTATGTTGAAAGGAAGCAATGTTTAAGAAAATACTAATCGCTAACAGAGGCGAAATAGCCATTCGAGTAATGAGAGCGGCGAGAGATTTGGGCGTAGAGACAGTCGCTATATATCACGAAATCGATAAAGAAACGCCTTTCGTTCATTACGCCGATTACGCTTACAGGTTGGAAGCCGAAACGCCCAAAAACGCCTACCTCGACATCGACCAGATAATTGAAACCGCCAAGAAAAGCGGGGCGGAAGCTATACATCCGGGCTACGGCTTTTTGTCGGAGAACGCTAAATTCAGCGAAGCCGTTTCCAAAGCGGGTTTAGAATTTATCGGACCGAAACCGTCTTCAATAGACGAGATGGGCAATAAAACGCGGGCTCGTGAAATAATGAGCGCGGCGGGAGTGCCGATAGTACCCGGGACTAAAGATAAAATAATCGACATCGACAAAGCGAAAAAAGCCGCCAAAGAAATCGGTTATCCGATATTGCTTAAAGCGGCTGCCGGCGGCGGCGGCAAAGGGATGAGGAAAGTCTTTTCCGAAAAGGATTTACAAGAAGAGTTCGAGGGAGCGCAAAGGGAGTCGAGCAAAGCTTTCGGCGACGATAGTATTTATATCGAGAAATTTTTCGAAAATCCCAAGCACATAGAAATTCAAATAATCGGCGACAAACACGGCAATTTTATACATCTTGGCGAGCGCGACTGCTCGGTTCAGCGACGCCACCAAAAAGTAATCGAAGAGTCGCCCTCCGCTATATTAGACGAGAAACTAAGAGAAGAGATGGGGCAAACAGCTATCCAAGCGGCGAGAGCCTGCGAATACGTAAACGCCGGCACGGTCGAATTTCTCTTCGACAAGAAAAAGATGAATTACTATTTCCTTGAAATGAATACTCGTTTGCAGGTCGAGCATCCTGTAACAGAAATGACTACGCGCGTCGATTTAGTCAAAGAGCAAATAAGGATAGCCGCCGGCGAGAAGCTTTCTTACAAACAAGAGGATATTAATTGGCGGGGAAGCGCTATCGAGTGCAGAATTTACGCCGAAGACCCTTTCAACAACTTCCTGCCCGACACCGGAACGATAAGTTATTTAAGAGAACCCGGCGGTAGGGGGGTAAGACTGGATAGCGGCATAGAAACCGGCTCGGTAGTTAGTATGCATTTCGACCCCCTGTTAGCTAAACTAATATGTTTGGGGGCGAATCGAGTGGAAGCGATAAATCGAATGAAAAGAGCTTTGCGAAATTATAGAATTGAAGGATTAAAAACAACGATACCTTTCGAGTTGGCGGTAATGGAAAATCCGGCTTTCGTGGAGGGCGATTACGATACCGGATTTTTAGAAAATGATTTTGATTTCGATAAGCTAGACGAGAAGAGAGAACAATGTAAAGAAATCGTCGCCGCCATAGCGGCTTTTGGGTATAAAGTAGCGAAAGAAAAGAAAACGCCGATGCCGCTGAAACCGAAAGTGAATAAATGGAAAATGGCGGGCAGAATTCAAAGAAACAGATACTAAACAACTAATAAACGAAGCTAATATGAAAGATTTAATCTTACACATCGACGGTAAAGAATTCAAAGCGAGATTCCCCGATAGCAATCCGAATATTGTTATTAACGACAATCCCTATTCAGTCGATTTAATGAAACAAATCGACGAACGGGTGTTTTCGTTTTCCGTGAACAATAGGATTTGCCACATTGAATTAGACATCAATCTATACGGCGACAGCAAAATCGTTTACGAGGGAATGGAGTTCGACATAAAAATAACCGACGAAACTAAACAATTGCTGGAGAAATACATCAAGCAATCCTCGTCGGCGGTCGCAAAGGGAATCGACCAAGTAAAAGCGCCGATGCCGGGAATGGTCGTTAAAATTATGGTCGAAGAGGGCGACGAAGTAAAGAAGGGCGATAAAGTCGCGATAGTCGAAGCTATGAAGATGGAAAACGCTTTGCAAGCGCCGGGAGCGGGCGTCGTTCATTCTATTAAATCGAGAGAAGGCGAGCCGGTGGAAAAAGAAGCCGTAATATTGGAAATCAAAGGCGAAGAATAAATTTTATAAATAAAAGGTTTTTGAATAGCTATGGATAAAAAACAAAAAGAAGCCGTTGACAAAAAAATCAAAGAGATGTACGAGAAGCTCGAAGAAGCAAAAAAAAGCGGCGGCGAAAAGAGAATTGAAAAGCAACACGAAAAAGGTAAATTGACCGCCAGAGAGCGAATAGAGTTATTCTTGGACAAAGGTTCTTTCAGAGAAATCGACGCTTTGGTTCATCACCATTCCAATCAGTTCGGGTTGGATAAAAACGTTTTTTACGGCGACGGAGTAGTTACCGGTTACGGAAATATAAACGGCGAAAAAGTGTTTGTCTTCTCGCAAGATTTCACGGTTTTAGGCGGAAGCCTCGCCGCCGAACACGGCAGGAAAATCATCAAAATAATGGAAATGGCTATGAAAAGCGGCTGTCCGGTAATCGGACTAAACGATTCCGGCGGCGCTCGCGTTCAAGAAGGCGTCATATCGCTCGGCGCTTACGCGGATATATTTTTATTGAACACCTTGGCTTCCGGCGTCGTGCCGCAAATCTCGATTATTATGGGACCTTGCGCGGGCGGCGCGGTTTATTCGCCGGCGATTACCGATTTTATAATTATGGTCGATAAAAGCTCGTATATGTTTGTAACCGGACCGAAAGTCGTAAAGACCGTTACTCACGAGGAATACACGTCGGACGAGCTAGGCGGCGCCGAAGCTCACGCCAAGAAAAGCGGAGTTTCGCATTTCACCGCTAAGAACGATATGGAGGCTTTGCAAATAGCCCAGAAGCTGATGACTTATATCCCCCCGAACAACGCGGAAGACCCGCCGTTTATGCCTAACGAGGACCCAATCGACCGTATCGACGACGACCTTAACTATGTTGTGCCGCCGAACCCCAACGTCCCTTACGATATGAAAGACGTAATAACGACAATAGCCGACGACGGGGAATTTTTGGAAGTTCATAAAGATTTCGCTCAAAATATTATAGTTGGATTCATCCATTTAGGCGGCAGGTCAATAGGAGTAGTCGCCAATCAACCGATGGTTCTGGCGGGTTGCCTCGATATAAACTGTTCAAAGAAAGGCGCTCGATTCGTCCGTTTTTGCGACGCTTTTAATATTCCGCTTCTTATATTAGAAGACGTCCCCGGATTTTTGCCAGGCGCCGAGCAGGAGTGGGGCGGCATTATTACGAACGGAGCGAAACTGCTATACGCGCTGAGCGAAGCTACCGTGCCGAAAGTTACGGTAATTACTCGAAAAGCCTACGGCGGCGCTTACGACGTTATGAACAGCAAGCACATTCGCGGCGATTTGAACTTCGCTTGGCCCACAGCCGAGCTTGCCGTAATGGGACCTAAAGGAGCGGTGGAAATAATATTTAGAAAAGAAATTGAAAAAGCGGACGACCCGGAAAAAAGGCAGCAAGAATTAATCGACGAGTTCAACGAAAAATTCGCCAACCCTTATATCGCCGCTTCTTACGGATACATAGACGAAGTTATCGAGCCGAAATTCACTCGTCAGCGGTTAATCGAGGGATACGGGTTGCTGGAAAACAAGGTAGATAAAAATCCGCCTAAGAAGCACGGTAATATTCCACTCTAGATTTATTAATATAAATCTTCGCTTGATTTTTTAGTATATTTCAGATATCTTTGAGATTTAGGATGAAGCAAAGAAAAAGAAAGGCGATAAAATGTTGATAGAATATTTCCCGTTAATACTAACCATAGTAGCCGGTTTTGGTTTTGCGATAATATTTCTAATAGCCGCCGAATGGCTCGGCGCGAGACGTTGGACTAAAGAAAAGAGAAGCGTTTACGAAAGCGGTATGATACCGTTCGGAACGGCGAGAGAAAGATTTTCTATCAAGTTTTATATGGTGGCGGTTAGTTTTCTGGTGTTCGATATAGAAGTGGTTTTCTTATATCCTTGGGCGGTTCAGGTTGAAGGACTTGGAACAGCCGCTTTGCTCGCCGCTTTTCTGTTTATTATCATTCTTTTCGTAGGATATATATACGAAGTGTTAAAAGGAGGACTGGAATGGGATTAGACGATAGATTGCAAAAAGACGGATTCATTACAACTACGTTTGAATCGGTGGTCAAATTAGCTCAAAAGTATTCGCTTTGGCCCATGCCTCTTGGAATTTCTTGCTGCGGAATCGAGATGATGGCGGTAGCCTCGCCCAGATTTGATATATCGCGTTTCGGTTCGGAAGTTTTCAGAATGACGCCAAGGCAGTCGGACTTTATGATTTGCGCCGGAACGGTTACTTATAAAATGGCGTGGGTTGTTCGAAAAATATACGACCAGATGCCCGACCCTAAATGGGTAATGTCGATGGGCGTTTGCGCTTCGTCCGGCGGCATGTTTCGCAGTTACCCAGTAGTGCAAGGCATCGACAAGTTCTTGCCTGTGGACGTTTACGTAGCCGGCTGTCCGCCGAGACCGGAAGGCATACTAAAGGGATTGCTTTTCCTTAGAGACAAAATTTCAAAATACAAACCTGCGGTGGCTAATTTAGGCAAGGACGTATCCCCGACGCCTATTCAAAAGCCGTTCGACTCGGAGTTAACGAAGATAAAGATATAATTGAAACTTTTCTGTAGCTCTATCTCCTTCCCAAATCGGAATTTCGGAATGAGTAAAAAAATCGGTATGAGTTATGAAAGATTAATAGGGGCAAAACGTTATTTAAGCCGACTATTCTATCAATTACTTTCCGGAACAAGAGCGGGTTTTAGCCGCTTAACTATTATATCAACCGCTTCCAAGCCGTTTTCTTTGTCTTTGAATATGTTTTTGGCTTGATACCGCGGGTTTCTCAACTTTGTTTTTACGTCGTAAATATAGGCGTTAATCAGCAGTTTGCCCGCTCTGACGTAGAACTTGCCGGTGATAACCTTCTGTACGTTCAGCATATCGACCGCTTTCCACATATCGCTGGGGTATTGCGGATTTGTCGGGTCGAGATTCAATTCGGCGAGCAAATCTTCGACCGAATCCACGGGCGCTATGTCTATGTGGTTCTCCTCGGGGTCGAGAGCGTAAATAGCTTTTTGCAAAGAATCCTGAAGTTTGTAGCTCCAAACGTTCAAATTTATTTTGCCTTCCATATTTTGGAAAGGCAGAACGGCGTATCTTTCTTGAGCGGAGAGCTTATAGCAACCGAACGCTACGAATATAATCATAAGAATAGCGAAAAGCTTTTTCATAGCTTAACTCCGAAATATAAAACAATATACTGTGAGACTTATTTGTTTTCTTCGTCGAGTTTTTCCTCGACGTACTTTTTCATATCTTGGAAAGCTTGTTTCAACTCGGCTTCCATTGCGGCGGCTTTTTCCCATTCTTCTTCTTTCGCGTAACCCATAAGCTCAATTCCCAATTGGGCTACTTCGTCCAAGCCAAATTGAAAGCAGGAACCTTTTAATGTGTGTCCAAAGCGATACAAATCGTCCGGATTTTTCTTTTCGAGCAAGGGGGTCATTTGTTTGTCAATATCGTTTATCCAAGTATCGACAAATTCCGGCAAGAGCTCGATTATAAATGGGTCGTCTGGTATATTCACTTCTCCACCTTTATTTATTAATACAACTGACGAATATTGGGAGAAAACTATAAGCCGAATTCTGTCTTGGATTAACGCTAAAGCGGAAATCCGAGACGCCGATTTATCTTGGAGCGTCGTCGCCGACGCCCTCAAGCGACCTACCCAAACGCGTCGAGCGTAAAGCTCGTCGGACGGGCAATCCTCCGACGCGTTTATATTTGGTCTTGCTCCGCGCTGGGCTTGCCTTGCTAACTCGGTCGCCCGAGTAGCCGGCGGGTCTTACTCCGCCTTTTCACCCTTGCCTCCTTGACTCCCCTCGCGGGGACGGATTGGCGGTCTGGTTTCTGCGGCGCTTTCCGTCGGCTCGCGTTAAAACGCTTGCCGCCTTCGCGTTACGAAGAGCGCTGCCCTATGGAGTTCGGACTTTCCTCGCCCCGAATTTCTTCGGAACGCCGGCGTCCATTTTCCCCAAAACAAACGTCTTTTCAAAAAGCGAAACTTATATAATATTAATAAAAAAAGTTCAAACTTAAAAGCGATTATTTCGCTATTTTTCCGCCTTTTTTTAATATTGAACAAGCTATCGCGTTTAAAACGAAATTTTTCCTTTATATTACTTTGCGTTGTCGGCGAATATACTTACGCTTCTTCTTCTTCGTAAATAATCGAATCGTCCACTTGGATTTCTTCGGGATATAAAATTCTGCCGCATTGTTCGCAATGATAAATTGTGTCGCGATTGTTGCGTATCTCGACTATTATTTGCGGCGGAACTTGACTGAAACATCCCGAACAACTTTTCTTCCTGATTTGAACCGCGGCGTCTTTGTGATGCGTGCGGATTCTTTGGTATTCCTGTATGTATTCCTTTTTTATATTGTTGAAGTATTTCTTGCGAACGTCGTAAAGCACGTTTACTTCTTCGTTCTGATTGCTTGATATTTCTCTAAGCTCGCTTTCTTTTTCTTTCAGCTCGCCCTTCGCTTTTTTTGCGTCTTCTTTTTGTTGCTCTAAAGTTTTCAGCAAATTCTCTTCTTTTACTCCGGCGACTCTAAGCTCGTCGATTAATTTATTGTGGGCTTCTCTTGTCTGCTCGATTTCTTTAGTAATAGCGTCGAATTCTTTGTTGTTGCGCACTTTGAACTGTTTCTTAGAAAGGCGTTCTTCCTTGTCTTTCAGTTCCTTTAGCGTTGTTTTCGATTCTTTCGAAAACTTTCTTAATTCTTTTAGGATTCCTTCCGTTTCTTCGACGATAGCTTCCAATTCGTTTACATTATGTTTCATTTTCTTGACTCTATCCGGCAAATCGCCAAACTCCTCTTGGTAGTCGTCGAGTATTGAGTCTATGTAAGCTAAGCAAGCGAAATTATAGATTTGAGAGTTCTCATTCATTTGAAATCACCCGTTCTTTTTTTATTAATAATTGTTCTTGTTTAGTTTTGTAATCTTCTTCGTTTGGATAGTATCTAACCGGATTGGTAGATACTTTTGAAACTTTAATTGAAATATCGGCTTCTTTGTCTAATTTGTCTTTTAGCGTCTCCGCTATTCCAAAAGGAACAAACTGCTCCATTTCATAGTGCCCCGGGTCTATAATCATAATTTTGCCGTAAACCGAATGAAATTGATGATACTTTACGTCAGCCGTAATAAAAGCTTGAGCGCCCGAATTTAGGGCTTCTGGTAGAAACGACGTTCCGCTTCCAGCCATTATTGCCACTTTATCAATCGGCTTCTTGTTTTTTAGTTCGGAATATCTCAAAGGAGAGCGAGAAGTCCAGCTAACGCGCTCCAAAAGTTCTCGTTCGCTTATAGGCTTTTCCGGCTGAGCTATTACGCCCATTCCTCTATTCTCATACGTTTCGTCGGCTTTTAGGAAATCAACGATTCCGAAGCCCAACTCTTTGGCGAAAATATAGCTAGTGCCTTTGGAATATGCGTCGAATGTCGTATGAAGCGAAATTAACGCTATTGAATTTTTGATTAGCTTCGAACACAAATCGCCGACTCTGTCGTCGTTTGTTATTGAATAAAGGGGCGAAAAAATGAGGGGGTGGAATGTTATTATGCAATCTGAGTTGTTCTCTATAGCTTCTTGGATTACTTCTTGGTTTGCTTCGTAGGCTATCAAAATCGAATTTATTTCGTTTCTCTCTGCCTGCGCCTGCAAACCGATTTTGTCGTTTTCCATAGCCGTTTCCGCAGGCAGAGCTTCTTGAATTATTTTTAATACCCGACCTATTTTCATCTCATCTCTTCTAACCGTCTTAATTATTTTTTTGCCGTTTTAGAGAACTTCAAATTTAAGAATATTGAATTTCTTATACAATTTTTCTATATAAGCATACGTTTGAATATATAAATTATTATTTTTCATTTTAAGCTGTTTAGGATATAAAGGCTGGTTTATGAGAGCTTTAGCTTTGTTCATTCTCTTGATTCTTATCTTTTTATCTAATTCGAATACATTGGAATGCCAGATAAAAGGTAAACCGCCGACAAAAGGCGAATCCGACACGACTTTTATATTCGAATCGCCGAGACCGCTAATAGATAAGAGCGATATTGGCGAATCCGCTAATCAAGCTTGGGGTTTGGATTTGCTTTTTTCCGACAACGGTTTCGGTTTCGGCGCTTTCTATCAATACGAATTCGCCGAAAACTGGGATTTCATTACCGGGCTGTATATTTCCGGAGCTAGAAACTCCGACGAAATAGAGTTCTACAATCCCGATGAGAACGAATATCGCGTTCCCGATAAAATCAACCGTCTTTATATGGCTCCTTTAAGTTTCGGCGTCCAAAGATATTTCTTCACCGACGTCCTTCAAGAAAGCCTAAGACCCTTTTTGTGCGCGGGGCTGTCTCCCGCTACTATTTTATCTACCCCTTACAACAAAGAGTTCTTCACCGCTTTCGGTTACGGCGACCTTTATTTAAGGTTCGGAGCGTTCGTCGGGGGAGGAGCCAACGTTAGCGCCGTGGAAGGCTCGATTTTAAATTTAAGCGTAAAATACTATTATATTCCGTTCGGAGACGACGGTTTGGAGAGCATAAAAAACAACCCGATTCATAATTTTGGCGGTGTTTTCCTTTCGTTAACTTTCGGTTCGAAGTTTTAAATCGCTTTTATAGATACCATTCGTCTTTCGACTCCCGGGTCATTAGTTTTTTTATGGCTTTTCCCGGTTTTACGTTGTGGAATAATATCTCGTAAACTTGAGCGACTATAGGCAAATCTATATCATACTTTTTGCTAATATTATAAGCGGAAATTGTGGTTTTGACGCCTTCGGCGACCGCCTGCATTTCGCTTAGAACTTTGTCGAGCGTTTTGCCTTTCCCAATTTCTTCGCCTACGCGCCTGTTACGGCTGTGTCGGCTATCGCAAGTTACTATTAAATCGCCGAGCCCTGACAGCCCGGAAAAAGTCAGCGGGTCGGCGCCCAATTTAGTTCCCAAACGCGTCATACCCGCCAAGCCGCGCGTAATTAAAGCCGCCTTTGTATTGTCGCCTAACTCTAATCCGTCAATAATGCCCGCCGCTATCGCGATTACGTTTTTCAAAGCGCCGCCTAATTCGCAGCCTAAGACGTCGTCGGAAGTGTAAACTCGGAAATATTGTCTTTTGAAAACTTGCTGTATTAATTTTGCGATTTCAGAGTTTTTGGACGCGACTACTACCGTGGTCGGAGTTCTTTTGACTACTTCTTCGGCGTGGCTCGGTCCGGTTAATACGGCGTATTGATTCTCCGAAATTTTAGAAACGTCAGCTAAAATTTGCGAAACGCGCATATGCGTTTCGTTTTCTATTCCTTTCGACACGTTGACAAGCGGCTTGTCGCCGAATCCAAAATCGTTTTTTTCTATTACGTTTCTTATGAATTGCGTTGGAACGGCTATAAGATATACGTCGCTTCCGCGCAAATCTGAAGGCTCGTCGGCGGCTTTTAGAGATTCGTTTAAAGCGACGCTGGATAGATACTTCTTGTTCTCTTTATCTTTGTTGATTGTTTTTACAACTTCGGTTTCGTGCGTCCATAAAACGACATCGTCGTTCTTTTCCGCGAGAAGATTCGCCAAAGTCGTTCCCCACGCGCCCGCGCCGATTATTCCTATTTTATAGGTTTTTTCGCTCAAGTGTTATAGCTCCGAAATTTTAGTCAGACGTTTTCTTTAATTTTATGAGATGTAACTTCTTGAATCGGTTCTCTCTGCCTTCGATTAATCTTTTAATATTCTTTTTGTGAGCGTAAATCAAAACGAGAGCCAAGCCCGCCGCGAAGTAAATGAGTATATTATAAGCGGGTATGTCCACGCCGAAAAAGTTGTATCTGAAAAGCAAAGAAGAAGGGAAAGTAACGGCGCCTAAAATCGAACCGAGAGAGATGTAGCCGGAAAAAATCACGGCTAAAATAAATATACCTAAGGCAATTGACACGTCCACGGGAGCGATACCGAAAAGCATACCCGCCGCGGTGTTTATTCCTTTGCCGCCGCGAAAGCCGATGTAAACGGGGAGTATATGACCGACAACCGCGCTTACGCCGGCGATTATCATTATTATAGTTATATCTTCGAAGTAAGTGGCGCCGAAATGGTAATTAACTTCAAATAGATTCGCTATTACCAAGACAGGTAGCAAGCCCTTAGCTAAATCTACGATTTGGACTATAACGCCCCATTGCCAGCCAAGCGTTCTAAAAACGTTCGTGCTTCCCATATTGCCGCTGCCTTTCTTCCGAATATCAAATCCGAAAAAGGTTTTGCTAACGACGTAAGCCGTGGGGAACGAACCTATCAGATAGCTGATTATAACTATTAAACTTAAAGCTAAAATAGGGCTCATATTTATAAGCCGTTATAATTTAACAATATTTTAAACTAGAGAATACCAAAAATAATTAAAATATCTTATAATTGACAACTTTAGCGCTAATTTATTTGATATTTTTTAAATTTTTGAAAAATGATGGAAAATAATACCGGCGGCTACCGAGACGTTTAGCGACTCGGCTCTGCCGGCTCCTTTTATTTTAAACTCGCCGTTCAAAAGACTCGCTATTTCTTTTCTAACGCCTTTTGATTCATTTCCCAATACAATCCCGAAAGGTTTCCGGGGGCGAATGTCGTCGAGATTTTTTTCGGCGCTTAAAGAAGCTCCGTAAATCTCGACGTTCTTTAAATCGCTTTTTATCGACGACGCCAAGTCTTTGGTTTCGGCGACCGACATTCTGAAAATCGAACCCATTGAAGAGCGAACTGTTTTAGGATTATATAAGTCGGCGCAGTCTTTGTTGAGTATGGCTTGTTTTATCCCGAACCAATCGGCGGCTCGTAGAATAGTCCCGACGTTTCCCGGGTCGGAGACGCCGTCCAAAGCGACGAAGTTGTCTTTGGGATTAATCTTGTCTTTTCGAGTTTCGGCGACCGCTAATATCTCTTGAGGCGTCTTCGCGTCGCATATTTTATCGTATTGATTCTTTTTCGCTTTATAAACGGGCGCGTCTATCGCCGCGAACTTTTCGGCTAATTCAATTTCCGCTTCGTTTGCTTTCGTCGAAACTACGAAGTATTTGGCGACGTATTCGGAATTTAAAAGCTCTCGACACAGTTTTAATCCCTCGACGAGAAAAAGTTTATGTTTCTTTCTGCCCTTTTTATCGGCTAGCGACTTGATTTTCTTATGAAGATTTGCGCTTAAGTCTTTGAATCTATCCATTAATTCGCTTTCCCTTTAAAAATAAATTGTTTCCTAAAAATTGATTAGTTTTGAAATCTATTTTAATAAGATGTAGATTAATTTAAAAATAAAAAATGAAAATAGCGGTAACCGGAGGAGCCGGATTTATTGGCTCGAAAGTAACGGATTTTTACTTGGAAGAAGGCGCGGAAGTAGTCGTAATCGACAATCTCTCTACCGGCAAGACGGAAAATATCAATCCAAAAGCAAAATTTTTCAAAGCCGACATAACCGACGAAAATATAATAGATATATTCGCCGAAGAGAAATTCGACGTATTAAACTGCCACGCGGCTCAAATTGACGTAAGAACCTCCGTTGCCAATCCGAAATACGACGCGAAAATCAACGTTTTGGGCGCTTTGAATCTTTACGAAGCGGCGAGAAGGACAGGAGTTAAAAAAATCATCTTCGCTTCGACAGGCGGCGCAATTTACGGCGAACAGGACTATTTCCCCGCCGACGAGAATCATCCCGTCAATCCCTTGTCGCCTTACGGAGTAGCTAAATTAGTGAACGAGAAATACTTGTTCTTTTACAAAGAAGCTTACGGTATAGATTTCGTTTCCTTAAGATATACAAACGTTTACGGACCGAGACAAAATCCTTTCGGCGAGGCGGGCGTCGTCGCGATTTTCGCGAACAAGATGCTGGCTGGCGGAGAGCCTGTTATTAACGGCGACGGGAAAAACAGCCGCGATTACGTATTCGTCGAAGACGTTGCCAGAGCAAATTTATGCGCCCTTAGAAACGATATTTCCGGTATTTACAACGTCGCCACCGAAAAAGAGAAAGACGTGAACTTTATTTTCTCTACCCTGAAGCGATTGACCGGCTCGAATTGCGAGGAAATTCACGGAGAGGCGAAAACGGGGGAGCAAAGACGCTCTGTTTGCTCTTACTCAAAATTGAAAGAGGAATGCGGTTGGGAACCGAGAATAGATATGGACAAAGGATTAAAGCAAACGGTCGAATTCTTCAAGCGAAAAAACAAAAAAGAATAGATTTTTAAGATGAGCCTGTCGTTTTCAGACATAGCCGTAATAATCGTTTATTTCGCCCTGATGCTATGGATTGGTTTTTATATAGCTCGAAAAAAACAAGAGGGCGAAGAAACGGCTATCGATTATATACTGGCTGGGCGGAAGTTGACGGTTCCATTCTTTGTAGGCACTTTAGTGGCAACTTGGTACGGAAACATTCTCGGCGTCGGAGAGTTCGTTTATTCCAGCGGCGTTGTAGCTTGGGTTTGTTTCGCTTTTCCTTACTATATCGCCGCGGCTTTGTTCGCCGTTTTCGCCGCAAAAAAAATTCGCGAGAAGGAAGTTACTACAATACCGGAACAAATAACAATCTACTACGGAAAAAACGCGGGAAAAGTCGCCTCTGTAATTATTCTAGTTATCACTATTCCCGCGGCGTATATTTTAATGCTGGGAATAATGATAAAGCTTTTTTTCGGATTTCAACTGTGGCTTAGCGTGGTTCTTGGCGCCGCCGTTTCGTTGGGTTATCTTTATACCGGCGGCTTCAAAGCCGACGTGTTTACGAACGCGGCGCAGTTTGTATTGATGTACGTAGGATTCGGAGCTTTGGCGTACTTCGCTTTCGCAAATTACGGCGGTTTATCAATAATGTCCGGCGCTTTGCCGGAGCGGCATCTCGAGCTTTTCGGAGATAAATCTTGGCAATACGTGTTGGCGTGGCAGATTATCGCCTTTCAAACCTTTGTTGACCCCAGCTTTCATCAAAGATGTTCCGCCGCCAAAACCGCAAAATCCGCTCAAATAGGAATAGCCGTTTCTATTGGCTTCTGGCTGATATTCGATTCTTTAACTCTAGTTACCGGACTGTACGCTAAAGCGTTCATCGACGTAGCCAATCCTTTGATGTCGTATCCCGCTTTAGCCGACGTTATACTGCCGCCAATATGGAAGGGATTATTCGTAACCGCTCTTATGGCGACTATAATGTCCACTTTAGACAGCTACGCTTTTATTAGCGCGACTACTATTGGCAACGATATTTTAGCGCCGATTAAAAGCAAATTTAAATCGCTAAGAAAACTCGAAATCAAATCGTTGACAAAAATCGGCTTAATCGTTACGTCGATTCTTGGGATAGCTCTGGCTTTGGCTTTGCCGTCGGCGGTCGATTTAATATATAAAACCGCGTCGATAGCCGTTCCCGGACTTTTAGCCCCGCTGCTTTTTACTTATAGCGACAAATTTAGAATTAAGCCGAGCAGCGTAATAACGATAATGTTAGCGTCGGCGTCGCTTTCGGCGATTTGGACTTTTTGTCAAATTATATCTAAAACTTCGGCTTTCTTTTTGCGGGAAGTTTTTATCGAAATTGAGCCGATGATGCCGGGAATACTGCTTTCATTGGCTTTAGCGGCGATGTTTGCGAGAAAGAAACAAAACGTCATAACGGGAGATAATTAAATGCCTGAAAAAAACAAGGTCTTGAACATTTCAAATATCCTGAGCGTCTTTAGGATTCTCTTGATTTATCCTTTCGCCGTCGCTCTTTTAAACGAAGAAAATATATTAGCGTTTTTAATCGGCTCTCTCGCTGTAATAAGCGACGCGATGGACGGTTATTTCGCCAGAAGATTTCAATTTTCCACGGAAATAGGAAAAGTTCTCGACCCTTTAGCCGATAAGCTATTGATGGCGACGGCGGCTATTATTTTATTGTATCAAGGCAGAATGCCCGTTTGGTTCGGCGTTTTTATATTGTCTAGAGACTTGATATTGCTATTGGGCGGCCTTTACGCCACTAAACTAACGCGCAAGGTTTTGTCTTCGAATATATTAGGCAAGACGGCGGCTTTTACTCTATCCGTCGCCGTCGCCGCTATGGTCTTGGGAATCGATTTGATTATCGTATGGACTATGTGGATTAGCTTCGCTTTTCTAGTGGCGTCGCTAAT
>CAZDXB010000017.1:30493-73117 GCA_964509335.1 uncultured Hyphomicrobiales bacterium
CGGCGGTAAATAAACGCTTAACTTTTCCGCCGCGGGATTCGGATATAATATAATATCCTCCTCCGACGCAATCTCTTGCTCGACTGAAACGGGCGAGTTGTAAATTAATAAATTGTCGATATACCATCCGTCGTTCGAAAAGCCCAAATTAGTTTCTAAATTGAATCGAACGATAACGGTATCTTTTATGTTTTTCGGCAATTCAATTTCTTCGTATTTCCAGTCTCGTTCGTCGAGAACGTCGTCGTCCCAATAAGAATAGTCGGATTTGTTGAAGGAAGCCGCTCTTTGCCAGCTTTCGCCGTCGTCGGTGGAATATTCCACTACTCCCGAATCTCTTTTCTGTATCAACGCGGCGTGCCAAAACGAAACGACAACTTGCTCGTTTTTTTCGCTTTTTACGGGATAAGCTTGGCAGAAGCTTTCTATCAATTTTTTATAATCTTCGTCGGGGGAGTCGGTTAGCGAATAGTCGCCTTCGTAAGAAAATTCGCTTGTCCTCGCCCAATCGCCTTTGACCAAATATCTCTTTTCAAAAACATCGAAATTGTCGGAAACGCCTTTGTAAATTTCTCCTAAAAAGACGACGACTGTGTCGCTAGTTTCGCTTTCGTTGCTTGGATTGGCTCCGTCGGAAACGGTGGCGTAGATTTCGTAATATCCCGAGGCGTCGGCGTCGTAAGTTAAATTTACAGTCGAACCGGTGTCGGATACACTAATGTCGTTGCTTTCGAGCAAACCGCTTCTTCTGTCGTAAATATTAACTTTGTCTAAGTTTAATAGCGGCGTTACTTTATCGTCTCTGAATCTGGGCAATTCGACGGAAATCGACGCCCTCAAACCGATTACTTTATTAACGGACGATATTTTAGGGGGCGCGGGATAGCGGGAGCCGCCGGCGTAAGCGGAATCTACGCGCGCTATGCTGGAATCCTCGCCCGCCGCGACTGTTATTTCGCATTTGTATCTTTCGTAACTAGTTAATCCTTCGACGATATATTCCGAAACGCCCGACTGAATTTCAATTTCTCTTTCGCCGACTTTAATCATATAAGAAAAATCTTCCTCGCTAAGCGATTGTCTGAAAACTCTTTCGGTCGGGGGCGTCCAAGACAGGCGGATTTTGTCCGGCTCTTCGGGGATTGTCTCCGCTTCGAAATCTTTAACGGGATTTGGCGAACGGACGTTAATAAGCGAAGTGTAAACGTCGTTGTCGTTAATTATTTTTACCGAGTTCCTCATATCTACCCAAGACGGATAAACCTTTCCGTCGTAAAAAGCCATTCCGCTATAATCTCCGGCGAAGCTATTATTAGCGAATGGATTTCGGCGCAAATCGCTAGCTACGTCGGAGGCTCTCCTGTCCGTCCAATTCTCGCCGCCGTCGGTTGAATAACTTACATAACAATCTACCATAATATTCGCCGAATCGTTCCTGCTGTCCAAATACATAACGGCGAGGTCTCCGTTCATAGGGTCGACCGCCATCCACTGCCAGAACTGGTCTTTTGTCGTATCGGAATGGATTATTTTCGGTTCGCTCCAATTTTCGCCGCCGTCGGTCGAGCGGGAGAAATATATGTTAGGGACGACGTCCGCCGCCCAAGTAGTATAAATCCAGCCCCTTCTTTCGGATTCGGTCGTATCGCAAACGATTACCGGATAAGTTTCCACTCTAAAAGTGTTTTTGAGAACGTGATTCCAAACTTCGTATTCGTCGTCTTCCGTCGTTAGATTTTTTGCGACGCCCAGAGAGTTATAATTAAAGATTATGCGCGGTTCGCTCCACGTTTTACTTCCGTTGCAAGATTTGGCAAATCCTATTCCGTCCTCGATACCGTCGTTCCACGCTAAATATACTTCGCCCTCCGGTCCGGTCGCTACTAACGGGAAGCTCTGTCCGAAAGCGGTGTCTTGGCTCGTCCCCGGTTTTCTCGGGCTGACTGGAACGGGTTCGCTCCAAGTCCCGCCTTTGTCGGTCGATTTAGATATTACTATCTGCGTCGAGGAATCTCGCGGCACAATCCTTTTCCAAGGAATATACAGGTGATTTAAATAAGGCGATTCGGAAGAATGGTCGATAGATATATAATACTTGTCTTCAAAGCAAGAGTCAATGGTTTGCGTTCCTCTGTGCAAAATGACGGGTATATGCGTATTTTCCGTCTCCCAATTTTCGCCGCCGTCTGTGCTAATAGAGATAAAAACGGCGTTTTCGCCGAAGGGGACGGCGTGGGAAGTGTCGTCGCGGTATCCGAAGCCGCCGTAAACTAAGTAGGCGTTTCCTTCGGGGTCGTAAGCTACGGACGGGTCGTTCGTAGAACGCCAGTTGGCGAAGGGTTTGCCGAGATTATAGTTGACCCAATTTTCGCCGCCGTCGCTTGAATAATATACCCAAGTCGAAGATTCCGCTCTGTAATCTACCGAGGAACCTATAAGTTGGTTTGGATTGAGCGGATTGACCGCTATTGAAGATTCGTTTTGCGGCATATTATCGCCGTCGGTTTCTATAACGTTTGAATTGACAAATATCGATAGCGACCGCTCTTCCGCGAGCGGAACAGCCGGAAAATCTTTGAAATTTTTAGACGGAAGCGGATGCGCCCTTAAAGCCGCGTTCTTAAAAAATTTCCGAGCCGTTTGAATGTCTTTTTTGTCGGAGTTTTCCGCTATGCCTATAGAGAACTGCGCGAATAATAAAGCGAGATATAAAATAAGTATTTTGCAAAAATTCATATTACACTCTTTTATTTTTTTATTAAAATTTCTTTGTCGTTTTCTCAAACTTTTATAATATTACAATAATAAATAAACTATTGGAAAATATCGTTTCAAACGATATAAAACAAGTTATTTTTTGAGGATTTATGATAAATATCGGCGGAATATGGATTGATAAAGATATAACGACAAGCTGTTTCTCTTGCGACATAAAGAAATGCAGGGGGGCTTGTTGCACATTTTACGGCAGATACGGCGCTCCGGTAAGCGACGCCGAAGCGCAAATTTTAGAAGATTGTCTGCCGCACGCCGCAAAATACTTATCGAAAAAGTCCCTGAAATACATAAAAAAGCGAGGCGTAACCGAAGGTCCAAGCGGCTCAAAAACCACCGTTTGCATAAAAAATCGCGCTTGCGTTTTCGTTTATTACGAAGACGACGTCGCGCTTTGCTCGCTTGAGAGAGCTTACTTAGACGGGGAAATAAAATTTAGAAAGCCGATTTCTTGTAATTTATTTCCGCTTAGAATGGCGAGAGATAGAAAAAATTATTTATATTACCAAAGAATACCCGAATGCGATTCTGCCGTTGCAAACGGCGAAAGAAATAAAGTTAAGATGTGCGAAGAATTAAAAGACGCTTTAATTAATAAATTTGGAGAATCTTGGTATTCGGAGCTTTTATCTTATATTAATATGAACGAAACAGGCAACAAGGTCGAAATTTAAAATAACGGAATTGATATGAAGCTATCGCTAGACTTAAAGACGAAATTAACGCAAACTCTAACTCCTCAGCAAATTCAGTATCTTAAATTGCTGCAATTGCCCGTCGTTCAGTTAGAGCAAAGGGTTCGGCAAGAATTAGAACAAAATCCAATGTTAGAGGAATTTGACTCGGAAATTGGCGAAGAGCCGCATTCCGATTATCAGGAAGACGTTCAAGAGCGAGAAACAAGCGAAGAATCTCCGATAGACGACCAAGCCGACCCGTTTGAGTTTTATAAAATGCTTTGGCGCGACGATTCGTCGCCGGGTAGAAGAGCGACTTCATACTCAGACGACGAAGAGGACGAAAGATTCTACCAAATAAAAGACGCCGCGACTTTAAGCGAAGATATTATCCAACAAATGCGCCTCTTGCCTCTTAGCGAAGAGGAGATGATAATGGGCGAACAGATAATAGGCAATGTGGACAACGACGGATATTTAAGAAGAGAACTTGAGGACATAGTCGAAGAAACAAACGACGTAATCGAAGAATTAAATTTCGAAAAACTAGCAGAGCTGAGGAAGGAAAAAGGCGAAGACAAAGAAAAAAATCATAATCCCGCCCGAGATTACGCTGTTTCGCCCGAAGCTTTAAAAATTGCAAAATCAATTAGACGCTCCGAAACCGACGAAATAAGAATTGAAGAAGACGACGGCGACGAAACCGAAAAAATAGACGAAGAAGAGTTAAAAGGCATTGATTTGCTGAAGCCGGTCAATATTAACGTCGCCGAAAAAGTTTTAGATAAAATCCAATCTCTCGAACCGCCGGGATTCGCCTCCAGAGACGTAAGAGAATGTCTTTTGGCTCAATGTCGGGCTATTCCTAAGAAGAACGCCGCTCAAAAATTAGCGCAAGAGATGCTCGAAAATACGTATCGCGCTTTTACGATGAAGCATTACGACAAAATCAAGAAACAGCTCGGCGTGGACGACGAGTATCTCAGAGAAGCGATAGAATTTATTCGCACCCTAAATCCAAAACCTGGGGGCATAGACGCGTCAATCGGAACGAACACCGTTACGCCGGATTTCGCCGTTACTAGAGACCGCGAGTCCGACGAACTATTGATTTCCGTCAACGACAGCCGTATGCCCGTTTTGAAACTAAACAAAGCGTACGAAAAGCTCAAGAAAGAAGCGAAAATCAAGGTTTTCAATAAAGACACACGCGAGTGGATTCGCAACAAATACGAAGACGCGAAATTCCTAATCCAAGCTATTCGACAAAGAAAAAGCACTATGTTGAAGGTAATGACGGCTATAGCGCATTTGCAAGAAAATTTCTTTTACGAAGGACCTTCCGCTTTGAAACCGTTGATATATAAAAACGTCGCCGAGGAGACCGGATTAGATATTTCCACTATTTGCCGGATAGTGAACGGCAAGTATGTCCAAACGGATTACGGCGTTTACGAGTTGAAGTATTTCTTTAGCGAGTCTCTTCCGAATTTGGACGGCGAAGAAATTTCGACCACTGTAATAAAAGAAACGATAAAAGGCATAATTAATCAGGAATCGAAAAAGAAACCATTCAGCGACGAGAAAATAAGCAAAGAACTGAACAAGCGCGGCTATCAAATAGCGAGGAGGACAGTAGCCAAGTATCGCGAACAAATGAAAATTCCCGTCGCAAGGCTAAGGAAAGAATTATAGAGGAAGCGACGAATTGACTAAATCGGAATTAATCGCGAAAGTAGAACGAAAGCTGAGGAGGAGATTAGTTCAAGTTTCTCCGCGTCTTACGGCGTTAATGTATTCTTCCGCTAGACAGTATTTCATAGAACTTTTAGCCGGCGAAAATCCAAACATAGACTGGCGACCGCCCCAAAAATTTGAAAAAACGCTATGGGGCTTAAAATTTCCCGTTCCGCTTTTTAACGCCGCAGGAATGTTTAAAAGAGGCGAAGGATATTACTTAACGGCGGCGCAGAAAGCGGGAGCTTATTTAGCAGGGACGACGACTTCAGTTCCGAGAAGGGGAAACGAAAAGGACGGAGTGAAACATCCCTTTACGGCTTACCCTTTCAGCGCTTCGGCGTCGAATTGGATGGGACTTCCGAACGATGGGCACGCAATTTTAGCGAAGAGGCTTTGGTCGATTGACAAAAAAGACAATTGTCCCTTGGGCGTTAGCCTTGCGGCTTCGCCGGATATGCCGCAAGAATGCGCGTTAGAAGGATTAGTCGAAGGATTGGAGCTTTACCGGAAAGCGGGCGTGGATTTTATAGAACTAAACGAAAGTTGCCCGAACGTATCTCATAGCGCCGATTCTGACTCTAGGGTTGAGAGTATAGTAAAACGACTCGAGTATATTAGCGAAAAATTCCTGAAGAGAAGGAAAAGGAACTTGCCCGCAATAGTAAAGTTTTCTAACGATACGCCGCCGGACGCTGTCGCGGCGATAATAGAAGCTCTGACGGAACTGGAGTTCGACGGCGTTAATTTCGGCAATACCTCGGCGGAATACGTTAAACACGAGAGCGAAATCGACGCCAGAGATTCCGCGAACTTCCGATATTTCACTGAAACCTTCGGCGGCGGATTAAGCGGAAAAATCTTGAAAAGCGATTCGTTGTCTCTTTGCGCCGAAGCTATTAAAAGTTTGGAAAAAACAAAGCCGAAAAGGGAATTCCGCGTAATAAGAACGGGCGGCGTTGAAACTCGCGAAGATATTGACGAATCGGAAAAAATCGGCGTGGATTTAAATCAATGGTTCACGGGGTACTTTGAAAGCTTTGCAAATCACGGACACAATCTATATAAATCGATGTTTTCTTAATTTTTTTTCTTTATATTAAGTAGGGGCTGAAGATTTTCAGCCCCTATAATTTATTTTACAATATTTAAGTTTGAAGGATTATTTGCGAACGGAAGAGAAAAAACGGAATTTATATGAGAGAAGGCAAAGAAGAAGCAAGCAAAAAATTATATTTTAATCCGAACTTACAGATAATATTCGCCGTAACGCTAATGAGCATAATGGGCGTATCGAGTTTGACGCCCGCTTTCCCGAGTATTGGCAGGGAGTTTAATATAACGCCGAAAGAAGTGGCGTGGCTCATTACTTTATTTACTTTGCCCGGAGTGTTTCTTACGCCGGTTTTGGGAATTATGGCGGATAGATTCGGCAGAAAGACGATTCTCGTTCCTTCTTTGATTTTGTTTGGGCTAGCCGGCGGGTTTAGTTTTTTCGCGGAGAGTTATGAGCTATTGTGCTTCCTGCGCTTTATACAAGGTTGCGGCGGGGCTTCGCTCGGCGCGCTGAATATTACGATTCTCGGCGATATATTCCACGGGCGCGAGCGCTCGGCGGCTATGGGCTATAACGCCAGTATGATAAGCGTTGGAACGGCGGCTTATCCCATAGTCGGCGGAGCTTTGGCGACTATCGGCTGGAATTATCCTTTTTTGCCGCCTTTTCTCGCTATTATTGTAGGTTTTATAGTCCTTTTCAAATTAGACAACCCTGAGCCTAAGAACAGTCAAACAATAAAAGATTATTTTTCAAAAATGTTCAAAAGCGTCTTCGACAAAAGAATCTTAGGGCTTTTCTCAATTAGCATATTGACTTTCATTATTCTTTACGGACCTTTCTTGACGTATTTTCCTTTCATTATAGAAGAGGGCTTCGGACAGCCGCCTTATATTGTGGGTATAATTATGGCGACCGCTTCGTTCGCTTCTTTTATGACTTCGATTAATCTGGGCAACTTGACTAAGATATTCAAAGAAAAGACGTTGATTCTTATCTCTTGCGGTTTTTACTTCGCCGCGATGGCGGCGGTGCCGTTTGTTGAATCCGTATGGTTATTGGTAATTCCCACTCTTTTATTTGGAATCGCGCAAGGAGCGAATTTACCGTCGCTTTTATCGCTTTTAGCGGGGCTGGCGCCGATGAAGCAAAGGGCGGCGATTATGTCGCTCAACGGAATGGTCTTGCGAAGCGGTCAAACGTTAGGCCCGCTCGTCGTAGTCCCCGTTTTTAATTTATGGGGGCTTTACGGCGCTTATAGCGTCGCGGCGGGAATCGCCGTCGTTATGTTCGCAGTCGCTTTTTTTACTTTGAGAGGGGCGGGAAATTTAACTAAGAGCTTGAAATAGATTTTGGTTATTAAAGAGAAATAGCTTATTTATGTAAGAAATCGGCTAAGATAAAATTTATGGACTAATAAGATATGTCAATTCCGGAAAATATTTTGTTATACAGAATAATTCACGTAGATAACTTAAGACATATTCTTGATATTGGAAAAATAACCGCTCCAAATCATCCACAAAAAGACGATGATTATATTAGCATTGGGAATTCGACCCTGATAGAAAGCAGAAGAGAAAGAGAAATAACTCTCCCGCCGAAAGGCGCTTTTAATGATTACGTTTCTTTCTATTTTGGTCCGCGGTCCCCTATGCTTTATAATATTTGGAAAGGGTTTCAAGGCGTAAAGAAAAGAAGTCAGGAGGATATCATTTACTTGGTTTCCTCATATGATAAAATAAAAGAAATCGGCTGTAGATACGTTTATTTTGACGGACACGGTTATCATAATCTTTCACAGATTTATAGCGACGACGAAGGGTTGAAGGAAATCGACTGGAAAGCCGTCAAAGAGACAAATTGGCAAGACACGGCGGAAAATCCGGATTTAAAAAGAAGGAAACAAGCGGAACTATTAGTTCATTCTGAAGCGCCTTTAAAAGCTATAATAGGGATAGCTTGCTACTCTGAAGAAGTAAAAAGAAAAATCGACAATGAAATTCAGAGAAAAAATCTTAAATTAGTATGTAAGGTTAGAAAAAAATGGTATTACTAATATGATAAGTTTTAAAGTAGGCGATATCCTTAAAAGTCAGACCGACGCAATCGTTAATACCGTTAATACGAAAGGCGTAATGGGGAAAGGTATCGCTTTGGCTTTTAAGAAAGCTTACCCTAAAAATTTCAAAATTTACGAAAAAGCTTGTAAAGAAGGGGAAGTCGAAATTGGTAAAATGCTAATAACGGAAACCGGCGAGTTGTTTCCAAAGTATATTATCAATTTCCCTTCCAAAAAGCACTGGCGCAATCCGTCAAAATACGAATTTATTGAAAAAGGTTTAGAGGATTTAATAAGGGTTATTAACGAGTACAATGTTCAATCAATATCGATACCTCCTTTAGGTTCGGGCAACGGTCGTTTAGATTGGATGAAAGTTAAAGATATTTTAACGACATACTTAAAGGATATTGCGAATGATATTGAAATAGTTATTTTTGAGCCTGGATATAACGACCAAATTGTTTCTAAGCCTGAAAAAGAAATTTCGCTAACTCCCGCGAGAGCCATTTTTGTATATCTTTTGAAAAAATATCAAGTTCTCGGTTATCAAATAAATCTTTTGGTCGCTCAAAAAATGTCTTATTTTATGCAGCGGTTCGGCGAAGAATTGAATTTGGATTTTGAAAAAGGTCATTACGGTCCTTTTTCAAACAATTTAACCCATTTGTTGAAGTATATAAATCAATCGTTTATATCGTACAATCAAAACAATAATTCTCCCGGTACAACTCTCGAGATTAGAGACGGTAGGTATAATGAAGTAGAACGCTACTTTGATAATAATCTCGACAAAGAACAAAAAGCGAGAGCCGAAAAGACATTAGAGCTAATTAGAGGTTTTGAATCTCCTTACGGACTTGAGCTTTTAGCGACTATCGATTTTATCGTTTCTAAAACAAACGCGAAAGATATATCTGAAATTGCAGAAGAAATCACAAATTGGACTAAAAGGAAGAAAACCATAATGAAGCCGAAACATATAGAATTAGCTTACCAACGGCTTAAAGAATTTAACCTAATATAGAAAATTCAACTGTATTTTACACTGCATTCTTAAGGATTTACTTCGACTTGCAAAAGTCGATAAAATAGCGTCGCCGCGGGAATCGCCGTCGTTATGTTCGCAGTCGCTTTTTTTACTTTGAAAAAGACTAACGAGCAATAACCAACTTTATATTTTCGAATAAATGTCCCGTTTTCAAAAAGCAATAATAGACTCCCGACGGCAACGAAGTAGAGTCAAAATTAATTCTATGCAAGCCCGCTCCGAATAATTTATTATTAGCGATACATTCGACTTCTCTTCCTAAGGCGTTGACTATCGAAACAGTAACGCGAGAGGGCTTCTCCGTTCTGAATTGTATCGTCGTTTTTTCGTCGAATGGATTCGGATAAGCTATAAGAAATTGATTTTTATTGTCGTTAGCGTCCTCGACAGAAACGCCGCCTCCTTTGAGCATAGCGACGCCGTTTTTAGTTCCGAACCAGATGTTGCCTTCGTCGTCAAGCGCTATTGCGTTAACGCTGCCGTCCGGCAAGCCGGAATTTTCTTCATTATACACTGTCCAAGTTTCGCCGTCGAATTTTGCCGCTCCTCGTTGCGTTCCAATCCATTTGCTGCCTTTTTTGTCTATCTTTATTACGTTGACAAGATTATCCGGTAAACCGGAATTATCTTCGTCGTAAACAGTCCAGTTTTCGTTGTTGAATAACGCCGTTCCTTCGTAGGTTCCGAACCATTTATTCCCGTCTTCGTCTATTGCGATATCGAATATATTATTATCGGAAAGACCGGAATTCGATTTTTGAAATATCGTCCAGTTATCGCCGTCGAATTTAGCCGCGCCGCTATGCGCGTCAATGAATCCTTTTGTTCCAAACCATTTATCTCCTTCCAAATCTATCGCGATAGCTGATACTGTATCGTTCGGCAACCCGCAATCGAACATTCCATATATTGTCCAGTTATCGCCGTCAAATTTAGCCGCGCCTCCGCCAGACGTCCCGAACCATTTAGTTTCGTCGTCTTCAAAGGCTATCGACAATATGTTGTTTGAAGGTAAATCCGAATTCGATTTGTGAAATATCGTCCAATTATCGCCGTCGCATTTTACTAAACCTTTGTCGGTTCCGAGCCATTTTATCTTTTTTTGGTCTATAGCGATAGCTTGAACGCGGTTGGCGGGCAAATTGGAATTGCTCGTGTCGTAAATAATCCAGTTGTCGCCGTCGTATTTTGTCACACCGCCTTTTTGCGTCCCGAACCACTTGTTGCCATCGTCGTCGATTTCGATTGATAGTATCGCGCCGCTGGGCAAACCCGAGTTGGAGAGTTCGTATTCGTTCCAATTTTCGGCGTCGTATTTTGTTAAATAGGGAGCTTCTCTGTTCCCAAACCACTTATTTCCTTCGCTATCGACAATGATTGATTGAATTTTATTATTTGGGAGCCCGGAATTAGCGGCGTTGTAAATAGTCCAGTTAAAACCATCGTATTTAGCCGCGCCGTTGTTATAAGTCGCAAACCATATATTCCCGTCTTCCGCTATTATATCGCTAATATTGTTATCGGGCAAATCGGAGTTTGTCGTGTCATAGACCGTCCAATTATCGCCGTCGAAACGCGCTACTCCGCTCCAGACGGTTCCAAACCACTTGTTATTGGCGCTGTCAATCGCGATAGAATAAATTAGGTCGTCTGGCAGACCCGAGTTAGATTTATCGTAAACTTCCCAATTGTCGCCGTCGTATTTTGCGACTCCTTTTCTCGTGCCGAACCATTTAGCGCCTTCTTTGTCTATTTTTATTGAATATACTCTATCGTCCGGCAAGCCGGAATTTGTTTCATTGTAAAATGTCCAATTACTGCCTTTAAATTTTGCCGCTCCGCCCCAATACAAACTGAACCATATAGCGTCGCCGTCGAAGGTTATTGAAAAGATTTTATTGCTTTGGAAGCCAAGCCTTGTAGTGTCGTATTCTGTCCAATTTGTTCCGTCAAATTTTATGACTTCTCCTTCGTTCGTTCCAAGCCACTTGTTACCATATTCGTCTATTTCTATGACGGTAACGTAGTTATTCGTCAAGCTGGAGTTAGCGTTGTTGTAGAATACTTTTTCGCCGGTTTGTTTATTCATTTTTACTATTCCGCTATTAGTTCCAGCCCAGATAAAATCGCCCTCTTTGGCTAAATCGTTAATATACTCGCATTTTGTGAATTGAATCCATTCGTCTTCTTCGGCGCTTGAGGATGTTGCGTTTATAACAAACGCTAATACAATTAAATAAGCTAACGTTTTCATAATTAACGCCCCCGATTTTATTAATAATAAATTATGAGCTTTTTTAGTAGATTATTCCTTCTATTTTCAAAATACTATAACTATATTCCTATGAAACAAATAATAAAATACTAAAATTAATTTAAAAAACAAACGCATTTTAAAAGAGATTAGAATTTTGATTGAGACGAGCGCAGACAAGGGCGTCAGCGTTACTTCAGATTAATTTGGAGGCGAAAGCGAGCGTCGCTAGCTAAACCTGTAATTTAACGGCTATTTTCATAGAGCAATACTTCCGCCCCCGCGAATTCGGCGTAATCGGCTCTTTTATATTTATCGTCTAAATAATGAACAAGGGAAGAATCGAGCGTTCGGTGTCCGCGCAAAAGCCAAAAACGCTCCGCTCCGGCGGAATCGACGGCTTTATTTATCTTAGAGCTATCTTTTATATCGCAAGCTATTAGGTCAATTCTGCCGTTGTAACCGTTCTTTCTGAAATAATATTCAAAATAATCGGGAAACCAAGCGCAAGCGGCTATAATCTCTGTTTTGCCTTTGTCGCGTCGCTCGATAAAATATTCGCTCGCCTCGCCGAACTGCTCTTTAGCTCGCTTTTTATACTTGTTGCCGAAAAATTCCACGTTTTGTTTATAAGGATTCGAATAATAATCCAGTTCAAATATCAAGCTAAAAAATATAACGGCGATTAAAGCGCCGGCAATAGCGTAACGAGCGGCGTCTTTTTTCGCTATTGTCGCAATCGCTCTCGCCAATAATATATACGCCGGCGGCGCGCAAATAAGCATACTATTGTATGTTAGCGAGGGATTGGCAATTATGGATTTAACGAAAACAACCGCGAAAGGAATAATCAGCCACGATAGTAAAATCGTTTCGGGCGGCGCGAAAATATTTTCGGAACTAGATATGCCCGTTTTCGCTATTTTATATACGAACATAGCGAACAAAGCCAAAACAGCCGCGGTAACGAACGGCGACATATTGAATATATAAATAAGATAATAGCCGAAAGCGAGAACGCTCGGTTCGGATATCCACTCCGCCCCGGTTCGCAAATGCGTCAAAAATGTCCGCGCCCAAGGCAAATAAGCCAGGGCGATAACAAAATAAAACAGTATGGTTAATCCGATTCCCTTGCGGAACTTAAGCGACAAAAGAAAAACCGCCAAGCCCTGAAGGGCGACTAATAACAAACCGGCGTAGTGAACGTAACATAAAAAAATCGAAAATAAAACGTATAAACCCGTAGGAAATCCCCTCAAAGAACAGCTTTTTTTATAATCGCTAAGGATTTTGAACCAATAATAACTCGTAACAATTGCGAGCAGAAACAACAGCGAATACGCTCTCGCTTCTTGACTGAAATAAAGCGGCGCCCACAGGAAAGCCGTCAGCGCCGACGTTATGAGTCCTTCTTTTCTGCCGTAAAAAAGCTTACCTAAAAAATATATTGCCAGAATAGCCAGCGAACCGAAAATAGCGGAAGGCAAACGCAGCCAAAACTCGCTCTCGCCAAAATTGTGAACGACGAAATACATTATAAGCTGATAGCCGGGAGGATGGACGTCCGGGACGACGCCTTCTTCCATCGTTGCAGAAACCGTCGGATACGAGGCGATTCGCCAAGTTTCTAGCTCGTCGTTGAAAAACGAAGGTTCGCCTAAATCATAAAAACGTAATATTATGCCGAAAATTAAAATTAGCCCCAGAATCAGAGGCGTATAGTTTTTTCCGACTGTCTTTTTCACAATTTCTTTTCGCCGTTTATCTTTTTAATCTCTTCGACGGCTTTTTTGACGTCTTGAGCTTTGCTCTTTGGACAAACCAAAACGGCGTCGTCGGTCGATACTACAACTATATCATTTAATCCCAAACCGACGACTATTCTTTCCCCGTCTTTCGAGGAATTTATTACGATGGATTCTTCGGAATCTACGAGAACCGTATCGCCTTCGGTTATATTGCCTTCTTCGTCTGTGTTTTTCGTTCTTTCCAAGGAAGTCCAAGAACCGACGTCGTCCCAGTCGAACAGGGCTTTTGACGCGACGACGTTATCGACTTTCTCCATTAAGCCGTAATCGATTGAAACATTCGGGAACTTTTCGAATACGCCGGCTATGGTTTGTAACGGCTCCGGTATGGCTATGTTGGTTTTCTTAATATATTTTTGCTTCATATAGTCGATTTTCTCGCCGACTTCGGGGAAATACTTTTTCATCTTTTCGGAGAAAACGTCCAGCCGCCAGAAAAACATACCGCTGTTCCACAGATATTTGCCCGATTCCACGTATTTCCTAGCGGTTTCTTTGTCGGGTTTTTCTTTAAACGCTTTTACGGCTGTAACTTCTGGCATTTGAGTTGAATAATCGAACTCGTTTTCTACGTGGACGTATCCGTAGCCGGTGTCCGGTCTGCTCGGCAGTATCCCAATCGTTCCGAGGCAGGAATTTTCTTCGACGTAATCTAAAGTCGCCTCGACAGTTTTCCGAAACCCCTCGGCGGGAGTTATTATTTGGTCGGCAGTCAAAACCGCCGTGGATATTTGGTCGAGCGGATATTTCCCTTCGTATTTAGCGGCTATAAAAGCGGTCGCCAAAGCCAAGCAAGGCGCCGTGTTCCTTTTATGAGGCTCCGCGACTATATTTTCCGGCGGCACGTCCTTTAGCAATCCTCTCAACGGCTCTAACAAAAGCTCTCCCGTTATTATATATACGTCGTCGGGTTCTATTAGCGGCGATATTCGTTCTATAGAATCCTCTATCATCGTTTTATCGGACGCCAAAGATAAAAGTTGCTTCGGTTTGCGGCGACGACTGAGGGGCCAGAACCTTTCGCCCGAGCCGCCAGCCATAATTACGGCGGTTCTTTTCATATTTTTACTCAATTCTTAAGTTAATCCTAAAATTAATAAATCCTAAAAATAACAAGCTTTTCCAAATAACAAAATTATTTATTCAACTCTTTTCAATTTGGCGTATTTCAGCATTAAAACTTTTTTTCCTACGGAATTGAAATTGACGACCGCTTTCTTCATCTCGCCGGAACCGGCGGTAGCCAACAAAGTCCCCTTGCCGAATTTTGAATGCTCGACGCGCTCGCCTATAGCGAAGTCGCAAGATTCGCTTTCGCTTTTTGGCGGCTCTTCATTCGAGGACTTAGCTTTACGAACGAAAGGCTTGGGTTTTGAGGGCTTTCTTACTCTCGAATTACCCGACAAAACGCTTCTAGCTTCGCGTTTGGCGACTTCTTTTAGAAATTTTCTATCGACTTCGTCTATAAAACCCGAGGGGTCTTGATATACGTATTCGCCGAATCTCAGTCGCCTTCTAGCGTAAGTTAAATATAGCTTCTGCATCGCTCGAGTCATCCCGACGTAAAAGAGCCTGCGCTCTTCTTCTTCTTCGCTCGGGTCTAATTCCGCTTTCGCCAAGGGGAACAGTCCTTTTTCGAGACCGGCGATAACAACTACGGGGAATTCCAGCCCTTTCGCCGAATGCAGCGTCATCAGCTTTACTTGCTCGCCTTTGACGTTCTTATTATCGGCGTCGGTCATAAGAGTAATTTGCTGCAAGTAATCCGAGAAACTCGCTTTCTCGTTCTTTCTGAAAAATTCGGCTATGTCTGACAGCAACTGCTGGATATTATTCCATCTATCCAAAGCGTCGGAAGTATTGATTTCCTGATACATTTGCAACAAGCCCGTCTTATCTATATATTCGGTCGCTCTTTTTGACGGGGAGTCAGCCCCCTCCAAATCCGAATATTCGTCGATGAAATCTACTAACTTCCTTAAAGCTTTCTTGGCTCTCGCCTGCAAATCGGGAACGCTCTCTGCTTCGCCGAAAGCCTGTTGCAGCGTTATGTTTTTATCTTCGGCGTAGTTTTTCAATCGCCTCAGCGTCGTTTTGCCGATTCCTCTTGGCGGTTCGTTTACTATTCGCTCCAAAGACTCGTCGTCCCTCGGATTAATTAATACCTTAAAATACGCGAGAGCGTCCTTTATTTCTTTGCGCATATAAAAAGATGTTCCGCCGACGATTATATAAGAAATACCGTTCCTGCGGAAGGCGTTTTCCAAAGCTAAGGACTGCGCGTTGGTTCTGTAAAGCACGGCGAAATCCTTAACGTCGTAATCGCCGTTCTCTGTTTCTTTCTTTATGATACTGATTATTTTATCGGATTCTTCTCTATCGTCGGCGCATCTTATTAATTCAATTAAGTCGCCGTTGGGGTTTTCCGTCCAGAGCGTTTTTTCTAATTGCTTTCTATTTCTCTTAATAACTCCGTCAGCGGCGGCTAAAATCGTTTTAGTCGAGCGATAGTTTTGCTCCAATCTAATAATTTTCGCGTCGTTGTAATCCTTCTGGAAATCGAGTATATTTCTAATATCCGCTCCCCTCCAGCGGTATATGCTTTGCGCGTCGTCGCCTACGGCGCATATATTCCGGTGTTTTTTGGAAAGAGTTTTCACGGCGATATACTGAGCGCGATTAGTGTCCTGATATTCGTCCACTAATATATATTTGAATCTGTTTTGGTATTTCTCCAATATCTCTTTGTCGGCGGTAAGCAAGCGAATAAAATTAATAAGCAAGTCGTCGAAATCCATAGCGTTGCTTTTCAACAGCGTTTCGTTATACGCTTCGAATATGTTCGCCGTTTGAATTTCGAACGGCGATTCCGCCGACGAAGCGAATTCCTTCGGGTCTATCATTTGATTTTTCGCCCAAGAAATCTTCGAGCGAATTGCCTGCGGCGAATAGCTCTTTGTTGAAATATTCAGCGATTCCATCACTTTTTTAACGACCCTAAGCGAATCGTCCATATCGTAAATGGAAAAGTCTTTGGTATATCCCAATATCTCCGCTTCTATCCTTAAAACTCGCGAGAAAACCGAGTGGAAAGTGCCGGACCAAATCATATTAGCCGCCTCCGGAGATACTATATTAGCTATACGCTCGCGCATCTCTTTAGCGGCTTTGTTGGTAAAAGTCAGAGCCAGAATATTTCCCGGGTAAACGCCGTTCTCGATTAAATAGGCGGCTCTGTGCGTCAAAGCGCGCGTCTTGCCGCTGCCGGCGCCCGCCACGACTAGCACGGGTCCTTCCAACGTTTTAACCGCGTCTTTTTGAGCGGGGTTCAAACCGTCCAGTATCTTGGCTTTTGACCCCGCTTGTTCGTTTTTTACTAATTTTAGCGTCATTTAATTCCTATCGTTTTGATTATTAGCTCGCGCAAAATAAACAACAATTGAAGAAAAAGTAAAAATATTGAAAAAATTGTTTAAAAATGAAGATTGTTTTTATAAAGTTTATTGCCGTTACTCACTCGACGACTTAAAATGAGCGAAAATTGAGTTACCGACAAACGTATAGTTGCAAAATCTTGCGACTTGTATAATAAAATCACTCTATTTAATACTGATATATTAACTAAATATTAAATAACTATTAATATATATTCATAATAAATTTTTTTCTTGCTTTTTTAATCCCCCCCCTTAACTTATTATAAAATAATAGTAAAATATTTTTAAAAGTATCTATTATGCTGAATTTAAGTCGTATATTAACCTTTATTGAAATTTTAACTAACATATTTTGTAATACAATACCAGAGGCAAAAATGAAAACGAAACTTTTCCCAATCGTATTTGATTTTACAACAACCAAAAAAATAATGATTTATGTTGTTTTTCTTGTTCTAATAATCGCGACGACAAATATACGCTCGCAGAACCCGCCTTGCTTGGACAATTATCCGTATATAACTTATAACGCGCCAAGATTAGACGCGTTTCCGCCATATTCGACAGATATGTCTTACGACGTATTGCTCGCTTACGTAGCGTTGGATTCGGTAAGCCATTACGCTAATCGCTACGAGGTTTCTCAATTCCTTGAAAGGCAGACATTCAACGACACTATTCAAACGATTATGCGTTATTATTACCAGATGAAAGATTACGACCCTATAAAATATACTCAATCCGAATCTTATAGGCGTATGTCTAAAATAGAATGCACTTTATCAAATATCGATTCGCCTTTGAACAAAATGATTAAAGAACTTTCGCCAAATTCTTTATTAGATTATACGCTTTGCAGAGCCGATTATATTCTTGAAATTAAAGCGACAAATATCGACGTAGTTTCAGACACTACGACGTCCGGTCCCGCTAAAGAAGTCCGAGAAATATATTGCGAAGTTATAGATACGATAAAAGGTAAAAGAATTCCTTATTTTGTTTCATCGCCTAGTATGTTGACAAAAGATAATAGAAAAGACAATATAACGATGGGACCAATGCGAACGGACACAAATTTTGTTTTCCATTATTCGCCATATTGGGGCTCTCTTACCGACGACGAAGGTCAACCCTGGATAAAAGAAGATAGTCTTTATATTGTTTTTCTAACGACGGTTTTTTGTTGTCAGGATAGCTCCGGAATTTATTATCATCTACGCCCCGTTTGGCCCGAGTCGCGAACTTTCGGTATGTATCCGATTTTGAACGGGAAGGTTCACGATCCGGGAAATGATTTCGGCTTTGGAACGGGAATTACTGCTTCCGAATTTAAAAGAAGATTGAGAGAAAGAATTAATCAAATTATTTCTTATTAACGGAGACCAAAACAATGAAGTATATAATAATTAGTATATTTATATTCGGCTCGCTGCAATTAGCCTATACGCAAACCGAACCTTCCGAACCGTGCGGACAGCCTATTAATTGCGAAAAAAAAGAGAGACCCTACGGATTTTGTAACGGCGAAGGACACATTGCTTATTTATGCGCGGAAGACCCATTTAGTTTTGATGGGGGAATGGAGTATGAAGGCTTTGACAAAGTTTTAAAACTTAGCGACGACGCGATACCACTTTGCCTAGAATTTGACAATACTGGACCGGACGAAGTAATAGCTACTGTTTGCGGCAATGGAGAATGTCATAAGAATACTACTGTATATTATAAATCCGATTTCATAGACGATATGAACGCGGCGGTAGAAAAATGGAAATGCCCTTGCGGCTGGGGAGAAGACGATTGCGGCTGCACTATAAATATTGGTTTCGTCGATGAAAACGATAATGAATTCAAAGACCCGAAAAACGACCACGCGACGACAAGTTTAGAAAATCAATTAACCGATTGCGACTATAACTGGATGCCTGCTCATAAAATAGGCGAAAGCGGTCCTTTAAATTACGCCAATTGCGAAATTTCCTGCAATCAAATGAATATTTATTTAAATAATACACAGGAATATACACAACCGAGAGAAGATAATCCAAATTATTATGAAGGCGGTTTTTACGCGTCAAAATCGGTTATCGACAACTGGCCCTCGGAATGGGTAGAAAAGGGCATTAGCCCCGGCACAAATTTAAGAAACGTAATAGCAAAAAAATTGGGAAGGCTTTATGGATTGATTGTCGAGCCTGACTATGGCGAGAATTGTCGTGAACCCGGCGGAATTATGCAGCACACTTATGGAAATTTAGAATATAGAGATTTAAATTCAGACGATAAATGCGCTATTATGACATTGTATTGTCCCGAGTTGGTCCCCGTTACTGAAAGACTGATTCAGAATTCGATTGAGTTAGAAGTAATTCCTAATCCAAGCGTCGGCGCCGCAAAACTAAGAATATTATCAGATAAAAATTATAACGACGCATCTTTATTTATTTTCAACAATAACGGTAAGACTTTGTCGTCTTTGAAACTTAAGTCGCTAAAGATAGGCGAGAATATTATAACCGTAAACAATAAAGGCTTGACAAACGGAACGTATTATTATATAATTGACTTAGGAGAGCGGCAAATCTATAGCAAGTTCATAATAAATAAATGATTTATATGCTAAGGAAAATTTTCTTAATAGCCGTTACAATCGTTTTAATCTCTACTTTAGTAAACGCTAAAACTCCTTGCGGTAGAGCTTATCGAGATATCTGCTACCAAGGGGAAATGCTTGACAGAGCGTCGCCGCCTTTATCCTTAAGTATGCCGTACGAAGTTATGGTTGCCTATTTAACCATTTTCGACATTCATACTCATACCGATTACAAAACGTTCGGAGATTTTTTAGATAGTCAACAAGGACTCACAGACACGTTGCGTTCATTATTCAAGTCTTATTATATTCTCGAGGATTATAACCCGATATTATTAGAAAAATATACTACTTCTTTGTATGTTGATTCAGACTCGGTTTTTAGCTATAAGCCGTCAATATTCGAAAGAGATTTGAAATTCGCGATACAAGAAAAATCCCCGCTTCATTACTTGGATTATATGCTTATAAAATGGCAATATATCAATCACTTGCGAGTAACTGACGTAGAAAAATACGACAGCGGTTGGGACTTCACGTATAAAGTTACGAGCGAAATAATCGACAATATAAAAGGCAAAGTCATACCGAATTGCGAAAGATTATTAATGCCGAAAGAGTCTTATAATCCTGATTCTTTACCCGAGCCCGCTACTCTCGCCGCAAACCCGGGCGCCCGTTTCATATTTGAACTCGAGGACGAAAACCATAAAATTGCGACTGAATCTTACGACGAGTTTATTGCCTTCTCCTGCGTAAGTAATCTTTGTATCGATAGTTCGAATAATTACGAACATTTCTATTATAACTTATTATCAGTAAAGTCCAAATCAAACAATTGGCTTTTACTTCCCATATCCGACGGCAAAGTATTAGATACGAATAACGTCTTTGGCTTTGGAAAAAATTTGGACGTCGATAAATGGAAACGGAAACTAAGAGAGAGAATAAGCGAAATAAAAAACGGAATTCACCCGACCGGCGTCGTCGAGCGTCGCGTTTCTGAGAATAGGCTTAATATTTACCCAAATCCCGCGTCGGATCGAATCGCTATTACAGCCAAAGTTGAAAACGGTTCTATCGTTCAACTCACGATTAATAATTATTTGGGCGAGAAAATGTTTGTTTTGAAGAATAGCAATTATAATGCGAACGGCTTGTGTCAATTCGAAATAAACGCGAATGAACTGCCTTGCGGAATGTATTTCTGCACGCTAAAGACTGGTAATTACACGGAAACGAAAAAGTTTTTAATCATTCGCTAATCGATAATAATTCCAAATTCTTAATCAAAAATCCAAAAGTATAACCGCAAAATCTCGTTACTAATTACTAATTTTTTGGGAGCTTTCCTTGACACAACGCTCCCTCCTAGCGGAAGCGTCCAGACCCGCCCTGCGCGGCGTAAAAAGAAAAACCGACGCGGAGCGTCTCGGTATGCGTTCCGACGCGGAGCGTCGGAACGAGTATAAAGTAAAAATATTGAAAAAATTGTTTAAAAATGAAATTCATTTAGTAGGGGAGACATAGTTGAAGCCGCGCCGCGCAGGCGCGGCGAGGCTGGGGGATGTTCGCAAAGGAGTGTCTCCAAAGAAATATTAATAGAGCTTTCTTATTTTAGCGCATATAATGACGACAAGTCGCCCGAGAAATTTTCGGAGACAACAAAAAATCTTTTTTCTATTTGTTTTTTGGATATTATGAGTTATTTTAATATAAGCTAATGTTTTTATTTTAATATTATGTAGGTTTACATAAAAGGTGAAAGAAATTAAATTCTGCTGAATAGAGGTTCGGCTATAAGACGTAAATATAAATACGAGTTAAACGACCGCCTAAAAGATGGAGAGGGGCAAAAGCTAACATTCGCGGAATCATATAAGGTTTGATTCGCCGCTGTTATTTTTTTCTTTAGAAAAAATATAGTTATTTGTAACAAATAAAAGGAGTTAACGATGAGAAAATTCACTACTTTTTGTATGATTGCTTTAATGGCAATATTCTGGTCATTTCAGGCGAACGCGGAAAGCCAACAAAGAGTTCTATTGGAATTCTTTACCGGCACCAGTTGTCCATATTGCGGACAAAACGGTAAACCCGCAATGGAAGACGCCGTGAATAAATACGACGGACAAGTTATTGGAGTCGAGCTTCACGTAGGAAGCGGAGACCCGTTCAATACCCAAGACGCGTTACAAGTAGCCGGAGCGTTCGGCGTTTCGGGGATACCTACCGGTTTGATAAGCCGCAATCCATTCAATACGGAACAAGGAATGCAATTTCTTATGCCGCCCAGCGCTTGGGACCAAACTTGCGGTATTATTTTAGACAATCAAGAACACGTCGTTGACGTTGAATTGTTCTATAGTATCAACGAATCCACTCGAGAACTGACCGCCACAATTGAAGCGGAGTTTCTTCAGGATATTAACGAGACCGGCGAGCTTAGATTCAACGTTTACGTCGTCGAAGATAATTTGATTTACAATCAAGCGGGAGCCGGCAACAACTACAACCATCAAAACGTGCTTAGGGATATGATAGGCGGTCCTTGGGGAACGGAAGGGAAAATCCCCAGTAGCGTTTCAGCCGGCGACGTTTACAGTCATACCTACAATTACACAATCGACGATTCTTGGAAGCTGGACGATTTAAGATTTATCGGTTTAGTTCAGGAATTTGGATTAAGCGGCCAGAATATTCGCGCCGATTACATTCAAGTGTTGAATTGCGTTCATGGAGAAGAACGGACGATTTCTTCCGAGTTGACTTCATCCGGTTCGCACATTAGCGCTCAAAACGCCGGCGAAGCGTTCCAAAAGACGTTTACTTTGAAAAACGTAGCCGGCGAAAGAATATCTTTCGCCATAGAGACCGAGCTTTCCGAAAGAACTCCCGCCGACTGGACGACAGAAGTTGTAAAAGGCGTTTCGCAAGAAGACGATAAGAGCGAGAAGAGCCAAGAGGAATACGTTACCTTGGACGCCGAAGCGACCCGCGACATCACTTTGAAATTAATTCCCGGCGAAACTTTGGGCGCCGGCGACGTTAAAATGACGATTTACAATCGCTACGACCCGGGCGGGCAATCTAGCGGCGGAAAAATAACTGTCGTATCAAAAGGAATCGAATATTGCCAAGTTCTAGCGGCTCAAGATAACGACGCTAACAGTCTATCTTCGCAGCTGAGCCAAACGGAAGCTAACTTTGTAGATTTACCTAAAGCGGATTTTCTAGAGACTTATTCTAATCTTACAAATTTACAAACATTCGCTTGGACGCTCGGAGCGAGGGGTTCGTTCTCGAACGAGGAAGCGAGAGCTCTTAGAAATTTAATTCATCAAGATAAAAACATTCTAATTAGCGGCGCTTTGTCGTTCCCATCTTTAAGTAACGCGACTCCGAACGTATTGGAAGATTTAGGCGTTGAATTTGTGTCGGATTGCTTCCAAGGAGCCGGCGACGGCGAAATAAGATTAGCCGGCTACGACGGCGACCCAATCACGGACGGTTTTCAAGAAGAGGCTACTTTAAAGCATTATTTAACGCAAGCTATCGAGATTACCGACCCCGATATAGCGTCTCCGATTTTGAAGCATCAATACGTCGATACTGTTGTAGCCGCGAGAACCAAGCTGGAAAGCTCTAAGGTTGTGCTGCTAGGGATTAATCCGCATATATTCGAAAACACTCCGGCGACCGAAGAAATAGTCGTGAAGTCTTTCGAGTGGATGGGCGACTATATGCCGCAAATCGCCTGCAATGAGGAAATAGTATTTGAAACGACCGATATTGGAACGAGTAGCGAAAAGGTGTTCGAAATTGAGAATAACGGCGAAAGAGATTTGGAGATAACGCAATTGGAGGTTGAATATAGCTATCAGCATATATTTTCAATTGTTGACGCCGATTTTCCAATGACCATTCCCAGCGGAGAACCGGGCGAGGTAACCGTTAGGTTCGCGCCGGCTGACGAAATTGAATATAATTCTTATATGACGATTTATTCGAACGCCGAAAACAATCCCGAATTGAACGTTAATTTGAGCGGCGAAGGAGAAGAGGGCGTAGGAGTAGGCGATTACGCGAAAAACTCAAAATCGCTCGATATCAAGATTGCTCCTAATCCGGTAACGGACAACGCGAAAGTTGAATTGATACTCAGCGAGGCGATTTCTTCGACGATTAAAGTAGATTTAATAGACGTTAGCGGCAAGTTGATAAGAAACATCGCGAATGAAACATTCTCGGTCGGCGAGAGCGCGTTGGATTTCGACGCCGGCGATTTAAGTTCGGGCAAATACTATATTATAGCGAGCTCGGGCGATAAATCCACCGTCGTTCCTTTAGTAATCGAAAGATAATCTCGTAATTGATATAACGATAAAAAGGCTCCGTCTTGAATAAAGGCGGAGCTTTTTTTATTGCCTGAATTGTATGGAGATTAGCGTTTTGAAGGGGATTATGTAAATAGACTTTTAAAAATGAACGGCTAGCCAAATCGTTTTTCTGCTGTCGTCGGTTCGTTCGACTCTGTGTTTTTTGCCGGCGGGAATGAAAATATAGTCGCCGGGGCGCATTTTAAAAGGCTGTTCTTCGCCTTCGAACAGAATCTCGCCGAATCCCGATAGAACTATTACCCATTCGTTTTTGACCCCCTCCAGCCACTCGCCTTTTGGCGTTGAGTTGCCGCTGGAGACTATTCGCTCTATTTTCAAAGCGTCGTTTTTCAACAGCGATTCGAAAACTTCTTGTTTTGATTCCGGCAGATTGTCGTATATATTGTTTATCATTTTTTAACCTTTACTTTTAAAAACTTCCTTTTTCCAACTTTTATTAATCTTTGCTCGCTTAAATCAATATTAGCGTGAATATCGGTTTCTTTCTTATCGTCGATTGAAACGGCTTTTTGTTTTATCATCCGTCGAGCCTCGCTTTTAGAGGACGTTAATTTCGTCGTCGCCAAGACGTCCGCTAACGGCGGACTTGTCGAATCCAAATCAAGCTCGACTTCTTCGATTTTGTCCGGCGTTTTCTTTTTGACGAAAATCTTGTCGAATTCTTTTCTCGCGGCTTCGGCGGCTTCCTCGCCGCAATAAACGCCCGCTATCGCCTTAGCTACTTTAACTTTTGCCGCGCGCGGGTGGAGCGAGCCGTCCTTTAGTCCGTCTTCCATTTTCTTTACTTCTTCTTTGGAAGCCCAAGCGCCGTATCTATAATAAGTCGCTATCAATTCATCGGGGATTGACATAACTTTCCCGAATATCTCTTTCGGTTCTTCGGTAATAGATATGTAATTGTCGAGCGATTTGCTCATTTTATCCTTGCCGCCGGTGCCTTCCAGGAGCGGCATCGTTACTAAGCATTGAGGCTCTTTGCCGTAAGTTTTTTGGATTTCCCTGCCGACCAGTAAATTGAATGTTTGGTCGGTGCCTCCCAACTCAACGTCCGATTCGATAGCCACCGAATCCATAGCCTGCGCCATCGGATACAGAAATTCGTGCAAGCTAATAGGCGTTCCGCTATTGTATCTTTTGTGAAAGTCGTCTCTTTCGAGCAACTGAGCGACGGTATAATTAGACGCCAATTTAATCACGTCCGCGAAATTCAACTTAGAAAGCCAATCGGAATTGTATTTTACTTCCAATCTATCTTCGCTTAATATTATCGTCGCTTGTTCGAGATAAGTGCGTCCGTTTTCTTTTGTTTGTTCCATACTCAGCTGTGGTCTGGTTTTGGATTTGCCGCTCGGGTCGCCTATCATAGCCGTAAAATCGCCGATAACCAATATCGCCTTATGCCCCAAATCCTGAAATTGCCGCATCTTATGCAATACGACCGCGTGTCCAATGTGCAAATCCGGCTTGCTAGGGTCGCAGCCGAGTTTAACGTTCAACGGTTTGCCGCTTTTAATAGATTTCTCGATTTTCGCGGCTAATTCATCTTCGGGAATAATCTCGACCGCTCCTTTGCGTATGGCGTCTATCTGTTCGTTTACGCTGGGAAACATTCGCCGTCCTTTCGAATTAATATTTGAACTTTCTTCTCATTTCTTTATCGGCTTCTTTCTTGCGTTTGGCTTCTCTCTTGTCGTATTTCTTCTTAGCTTTAACCACTCCCAATTCGACTTTTAAAAAAGCTCCCGAAAAATAAACCGATAACGGAATAATCGTCAATCCTTTTTCTTGCACCGCGGTTTTCAATCTTACCGCTTCTCTTTTATTGACTAAAAGCTTCCTTCGTCTTTTTGGCTCGTGATTTTGTATATTGCCGCCTTCGTAAGGGCTTATGTGCATATTTATCATATACAAATCGTTGCTGTTGGAGCTTGGAAAACCGGCGTAGGCTTCTTGAAGACTGATTTTGCCTTGCCTGACCGATTTTACCTCCGTGCCTTTTAATACTATTCCCGCTTCTACGGTTTGCAATACGAAAAAATCGCGCAGAGCTTTCTTGTTCGTCGCCACTACGCGCGGTTCTCCTCTTTCCATTATTTCGTACGACTTTGCCATAAAAGCGTTAAATAATAAATAAACAAACTACAAAAATAAAGTTTTTTTTTCACTGATAAAAACCGACGTCGAACGCTCCTTCCGCTCTAACGCGCGAGCGGAGCTTCGCGTCTGCGTTTCGATATTTTTATTTTTTTGGAGTTACGCGAAAGACGAACGCGAAGTTTGGTTTTTTTTAGTTCGTCTTTTATTGCGAATTAACGCGTATATAATATATCCAATCATACCGACAACTATTAGCGTAAAAAAAACTTTAGACCAAGAGAAAGTCGGCGGATAAACTCCGACCGTTCCGTCGGGGTTGTCGGCGTAATAGGGTCTGCTGTAATAAAACGCGGGATGAAAGGGAGTAAACCACAGCCAGCTGGTAGTTCCCATTAAGTATCCGGTCATCAAGCCGCTGCCGTAGCCGCCGTAATTGTTGACGACGTATCTCTGGGAATTTCCGTTCTTGGAAATAGTTTTCGTAGATTTTTTTCTCGGCGTTCCGTATTTGCTAGTATATTGTTTGGAAGAGCTTAGTCTTTTGCCGCCGAAACTCGACGCCGCTTTTTGCGAAGGCGTTTGTTTTCTTGTTGTCCTCTTGCCGCCGAGCGAAGAGGGCGGCTTTTTTTGCGTAGTTCTCGGTTTGGTTTTTTTATAAGACCGGCTCCTCGAACCGCCAAAGCTACGCTTGCCGCCGAAGCCTCGCCTCGCTTCCGCTAAATCAGGCGATATAAAAACAAACAAAGTAGCTATTAATATTAGCGAACCGATAATCCTCGCCGTTCGATTTTTAGAGTTCATACTGATTCCAAATTAATTTATTTGACATAACTGTAATATTCAAAAAATTCCCTAACGGAAGCGAGCCGTTTTCCTCGTTCCCAAATTGGAATTTGGGAATGAGGAGTCATAGTTCAATTCAAAATATTTGCTCGGTTTCCAAAGAATCGTCTTCCTCCCTAAAAATAATTTCGGCTATGAACTTCGCTCCTCCGCTCAATTTCTTGGAAGAAAAGAACTTTTTTATTCCGTTCTCGTCTTCGGTTCCTTTTATATGAATAAGCATATCTACGATTCCGTCCAGCGGCTCTTCGTTCCAAGAGACGACAGTCGAGTCTAAGTCTCCTTCGCTTTCTATCGTAAGAAGCTGCAATTCCATAGCGTCTTCCTCCGTGAACGAAGGCTCGGTCGTTTCGGCTTCCACTAAATAATCCGTGAAAATCTTCTTTGTATATACGTTCTTGTCCTTGCCTACGTATTGAACGAAGGCGTCAAAACCGCCCGTTTCGTCGATATGAACAAAAATCTCCTTAATCCCGCTCAGTTGAGCTCCGTTATAGTAAACGGCGGTTTTTTCCAGCATCCCGTTACTCTCGATTGAAAATTCAGGCATAACCCCACTTCAATTATCAATAATTTTTTTGCAAAATATGAAAGAAGTCGATAATTGAAAAATATTTTCCGTTCTAAAAATTTTGTTTAACATCAAAAAATTAGTATAATAGATTTCTAAAATAACATCTAAGATTAAAATTAATTCATTTTATAAATGAAGGAGGATGCTATGAACACCGCAACTTTATTTTTCTTCAATTCTATTTTATTTTTATTATTAACGTTTTCAAGCGCGACAAGCCAAACGGAGTGTCCCGACATAACGTTCGATTCCGACGCGACGGTCGGAGCTGGCTGTTATAAGTTTGATTTTACTCATGGATGCCCTTCCGGCAGCGCTATGGGGCATATAATTTTAGAGATTATCAGTCCGTCAGGCGTCCATTTTGAATCGGCGAGCGTGTCGGGCTCCGCGTCCGCGGACGGTTGGACGGCGATTACTTCCCCGACGTCGATTACTTATACCGGAGGCGGCTCGTCGTTTTATGCAGTCGGCGACCACGCGGAGACTTTTCATTTTTGTCTGGCGGGGCATCCAAGCGACGTTACGATATTGTGGAAGACCTATAAAGGATTAAGGGATAAAGTCCTTTGCGTAGATTCCGCCGGAGTAGAATACGACGAGAACGAGCCTTGCGCTTCAGTTTGCTTTAATCCCGCCGACACCGCTATGGTTAATCTTCCTTCGAGTTCGGTTTACGTCAACGCCAATCCGGGTTTTACTTGGGAGTGTTGGTTTAAGTTGAATTCGGCTATTACCGATTCGAGCGTAGGTTATAATCAATCTTTAATTTCGATAGATCGCAATTGTCCTACTCCCGGACGAGATATTTTTATCGGATTCGGTTCAACTTACGAGCCGATGGGGGGAGGAACTCCGAAGGACGAAATTACTTTTTGGGTCGATACCCATACTCCATCTTCGCCGCCGCTACATTGGAAACCCGCCGGCGGTTTTTCGCCGGGCGTGTGGTATTTCGTTGCCGGAGGGGTAGATTATACGAGTAGATCTTTTGGCCTTGCCGTTGGAAAACGCAACCCCGCTACTAATAGCTGCGAAATTATTTTCGACACTATTAGAACATACCCCAACGAACCTATTGGAGGTCCTTTTAAACCTTCGATTGGAAGTTGGGGCAATATACCGCGCGATTCAATTTATAAGAATACTTTCTTTAACGGATGCATCGACGAAGTAAGATTTTGGGATGTGCCGAGAAGCCGAGACGAAGTCCAAGGTGATATGTGCAATTGCTTATATAACGCGAGCGATTTACCGAGCCATTTAGCGGCGTATTATCCGATTTTATACAGCGACGGCGTTCCGACGCCCTTAAATCCGTTGAATTCGATTAGCGAATTAGTTCTCGGCTTGGACGGCGAGGTTCGTCGCGCTAATTTGGCTACACAGCCTAATTCCGCGCCTTTGGGCTGTTGCTATGAAGTAAGTTGCGATAGTTTGAGCGTGAGTTATTTGGCTTTCGATTCGCAGACAGATTCGGCTGATTGTTGTTATTCGTTCGATATAACCTCGACGATTCCGTTTTCTAATATTAACCGCGTTACTTTCAGACCAGTGCAGCCCGGAGTTTCTATACTGACTTCGTCCGCGTCCGCTCCCGCGGGATGGGGCGCTACTTTACCTAGCTCGCCTACGACGGACAGTATTGGTTGGATGGTCCCCAATCCTTCGACTGGATTAAACGCGGGCACATATTCGTCGTTTGATTTATGTTTTATCAATAATAGCGGTTCTTCGTATATTACCGTTGAAATACTTTATTCAGACGGCTCTGTAAGTAATATCGGCGACGTTATTTGTTCGGAACAAATAAGAGTTGAATGCGAATCTCAAAATAAATGCGATAGTTTAATAGCCGATTTTTCGTATGTTGAACCGTCGATTGATGATCCTGCCGATTGTTGCTATTCATCAACTATTACGGCGCTGAGTGATTTTTCAAATATTGAAGTCGTTAGCTTTACTCCATTAGAATCTGGAGTAGATATAGTTTCTTCTTCCGCTCCCGCCGGCTGGGGAACTTACAGCCCAATGACTCCGAATTCTGTAAGTTGGATGGTGCCGAGTCCTCCAGGATTGAGCGCGGGAACTTATTCATCGTTTGATTTCTGCTTTACTAATAGTTCGGGAACTAATCCATTCCCGCTTCAAGTGGCATACACAGACGCTAATTACGGCGAGATTTGTTTAGATACGATTATGATTAGATGTCAGCCAAGCGACGACTGCGACAGTTTAAGTGTCGATTATAAGTCTTTCGAGCCGCCTACCGATTCGGCGGATTGCTGTTATTCTTTCGCTATTACCGCGGGAATGACGTATCCGACTGTCGAAGTCGTTAGCTTTACTCCGTTAGCCGGCGGCGTTTCCATACATACTCCGTCGGCTTCCGCGCCTGCGGGCTGGAGCGCTATGACGCCTCCGATGACGCCGAATTCAGTGAGCTGGATTGTGCCGAGCCCGCCGGGATTAGGCGCGGGAACTCATTCGGCGTTCGATTTGTGTTTTATTAATAGTTCGGCGACTAATCCGTTCCCGCTTCAAATAGCTTACACCGACGCTAATTACGGCGAGATTTGCTTAGACACTATTATGATTAAATGCGAGCCCGATTCGGTTCCTTGCCCGGAGGAAGATACGACCGTTTATGAGCTCTGCTGTAAAGAATCGAGATTCACTAATCCGTCGGCGATACAGAGAATCGATTGTCAAATAACCGGAGGCACCGGAACGATTAGAATGTTATTTGCCGGCTGCGGGCATTCCTCTAGCTTTACGGCGACTAACGGCGGTATGTGGGATTTCTCGCCCTTTCCGACGGCGACGAGATTAACGGCTACGCTGTGCGCGCAACCAAGCGCGCCGGGCGGTTGGATAGATATGATTTGGACGGTTTACGTCCCTGGCGATACTTGTTATTACCAACAATCATTCCATTGCCCCGATACGACTACTCAGGTAATAGATTTCGATAAAGGTAAAGAATCGGTCAATTTCGCTCTGTTGCGAGGCGCGCCTAATCCCGCGGAAAACAAAATGACAATATTTTATTTAGTCGATAAAAGTCAATACGTTAGTATTGAATTGTTTAACGAAGCGGGCGAGAAAGTAAAAACTCTGAAGAACGAAATTGTAAGCGGCGGAATTAACGAGTTAAGAATCAACGCGGGCTTTTTATCTTCCGGCAATTATTACGTAGTAATGAAATCGAAAGACGGAAAAGTCTCGTCGCTTCCGATTGTAATCGTGAAATAAAGTTACGGGCGGTTTCGCCTAAACGGCGGAATCGCCTATTTTTTTATTGGCGCGTTATATATTCGTTTGCGCGCGGGTAATCGCTAAAATCGTTTTAGACGCTTTTTTGATTTTAATCCGCGAGAATTTTAAAAAAATTTAATTATTAAATTAAACTTTACTATTTTTGTACATCTTAATCAATCTTTGCAAATGTTTAGTAATATTATTAGAAGAGGGTGTCTATGAAAAAGCTTATTTTAATCGCTTTCGCGGCTATTTTGGCTCTCGCGTTGAGTTCTTGCAACGAAAGCAACAACGAAGTATTGACCGCGAACGACGCGCAATATGAAATATCCGATATTACTTTGCCAGCGCTCGACTTTTCGGCGGACGATTTAGTAGGCGGAGATTTAGAAACCGAATTCTCGTTGAGTCCAACAACCGCATATAACAAAAAAGGCGAATCGACTCAATGCGGCGGTAAAAAGAAAAGAGGGAAAGGAAAAGACGACGGCGGCGACGATGACGACTGCGATGGCGACGATGGTGATGACGGCGATGACGGCGACGGCTGTATAGGCGACGGCGACGGGGATTGCGAACATCCTATCGGAGACAACCATAGAAAAGGATGCAAAAACGGTATCAATCCTCTCGGAAAGGTTCTCAATAAAATTGATTTAACGAAGGACCAGAGAAAAGCTATTCACGATTTGAGGCATGAATACAGAGATTGCCTAAAAGACGCGAAAAGACAAGTTCAGAACAGAAAAAGGCAGCAATTGAAAGAAGCAAACCAAGAACGCCGCGAGATTTGCGAAAAATATAAAAACGGCGAAATAACCAAACAAGAAGCTAATCAACTATTAGAACAACTGAGAGAAAGAACAAGAGAGCGCTTTAAAGGCTTTTGCGTTCCGCCGGAAGTTTACGAATGCGTTTGCGCTTTTCTTAACGGTATAGTAGAAATTTTAGGAGGCGATAGCCTCGAGCCGGGACCGGGCTTGCCGGGAGACACGCCTCCGGGCGACGGCTTGACGGAGTTGAATCCCGACCAAACTTATTTTATTGAAGAGATTTCCATTCAGCATCCCGAATTTGCCGATTGCTTTGATTTAGGCGGAGGCGGCGGACCGCCGGTAGTTGTCGATTAAACTCGCGCTATTATTCGTATGGATAGAAGATTTTGCATAGGGGTAGAAGATTTTCTACCCCTACATTTAACTAAATTTTCACTACTTTTTTTACGGTTTTCTTATCAGGGGAAAATTTATCCGTTATAAATAATAGGTATATTCCAGACGCAAAATTGCTTGCGGGAATCTTCAAGTAAGAATCCGATATACCTTGTTTCTCCCAAACTACTTTTCCGAATATATCCCTTAATTGAACGTTATATTGCCGGCAATAGACGTTTTTCACTATTAAGTATTCGTCGAAAGGGTTGGGGTAACACTTAAGCTCGGCAAAGTCATTACTTCCGACTGACGATTCAACGTCAATCAAAGTTTTGAAAACCGTTAAAGAATGGGGCGGGAATTCGTATCCGCCGTTAAAATTTATATTTGAACTATCGATAGTAATTTTATCGGGATTCGACGGCGTATTAGCGTCGAGGTAAGACTCGCTCCATATCTGGAATACCTGAAATTGGGAGGAATCTTTTAGTTCGGGAACGTTCAATTCCGTTTTTATAGATTTTGAATGATGTCTGTTCACGACGGAAATATAAAGCGTATCGTTCGTTTTTGAGCCGACGACGTCCAGCCATTGAAGGTCGTAAGGGGCGCTATGATAACCGTCGTCGGAAAAACGAGGGCAATTAATTTCGGTATTAAGGACCATATTTCCCGTATTGTGTCTTAAAAGTTTTAGGGCGTGATAATCGGGAGTTCCGTAGAATATTCTTTCGCCGTTTTTGGGGTTAAAACCGCCTCTTATTAAACCCATCCCAATTGTTCTTTCAGCGAAAGAAAAGGACTCTGGCGCTTTAATAAAAAGATGTATTTGCAAAGCGTTGAACAATCCGCTTTCTAAACTCGCTCCTCTTCTATTTGTATCGAGCAGCCAATCGTCCCAAGTTCCGTAGTGCGACCACCACTCCGTGCAAGCCTGAACCATATTAGGGAGATAGTCGTTGTTTTTAAGCAGACGGTGGATTTTAGATACGTCTTGTTCGAAACTTGAGCCGACCATGAACATATATTTATTCAAATCGCCTTCTATCTTGTTCATATTCCCATTGCACATATGCCATCCGTAAACTTGACAGTTAGTATCGACGACGTCCATTACGGTATTGAAATATTCTTCTTCGTCGCCCCAAATGTTTCCGTTAATAATAGCTTTTAGTTGAGATTCGTAGCAAATCATTCCCCAATAGAAATTCAAATATCTGTGCGCCATCCATTCGGGGAAGCGCCATTGTTCGTTGCCTAATTCCCAATATTTTACGCCGTATGGTTCCGGATGTCCGTTTTCGGCTCTCATTCTGCCGTGTTTCGTATAAGAAGGCCTATTGCAATAAGACAGCCAGTTCATCGCGTCGTCAATATTTCCGTATTCTAAATTTATCGTTAAGTGAGGTTCGATATTAAGCGATTCGCAAAATTCAATAAATTCGTCCGTTCCAAAATCGAGTCTTTGAGATATTCGGCGGTAAGTAACGTTCGGAGATTTTCTTTTATCGATTGAGCCGACCCCTCCTAACCAGTCGTTTTGCGGCAGGTCCGCGAAAGAGCCTCCTGGGTATCGGATAATTCCCGGCGCCCAGTTTTTAAACAAATCATAATACTCCTTTCGTATGCCTCCTTCGTTATTCTGCGGCATTAGCGAAGCCTCGTCGATTTCTAATTCGCCTTTCCCGCTAAAACTTATCAAAACATCGACAGAATATACCCCCTCAACCTGAGGAAGCGTAATTTCGTATCTTTTCCATTCCGAGGTAGGAACTCCAAGTTCTTTGCTTACTAAAACCTCCCTTGTAAGCGTATCGATATATTTTACGTACGCTTTATCAATAAGCGAATCCGACCGCAGGTAAACGTAAAACTCGTTTCCCGCTTCGCCGGAAATCAATACTCTTTGAGCGACTCCCGCTTCTCCCAAGCTATCGTGTTTGGTTATTAACTGGTAGAATTCGCCATTGGGATTAAAACCGCCCCATTCCAATTTCCAGCTAACTTCGACGCTATCGTCGGACTTCCATTGTCTCCAATTCTTTGCTACGCCGTTTTCCTCTTGCGAAAGATAATCAAAACCGCGATGGAGTATCTCTTGGCCCCAAATTCCGTATCGGCCGTTTACGTAATCAAAAAGAAACTCGATAAACCCTCCAAAAAGAAGCGATTTATTCTCGATTATCTTGACTTTTTTATTTTCAACCTGAATTTTTGCGTTTAGAGTTTCCGCTTTGGAAGAGTTAATTGAAATTAACAACAAAAAAAAAGTAACAAAAAACTTCATTGGTTTTTGATTGTGTTTAATAAAACAACTAAATGTAATTTATCTAAGTCAAAATTTGAGATAGTCATTTCAAGCGCGTTAAGAAAAATTATAATTACTAACTGCTAAATCTTAATACTCTTTCCCTTCTCTTTCCAACCTATTTCTTTCTTTTTCAATTTTCTTAATCTTTTTTCTTACAGCCGTTCCCAAATTGACGCCTCTGGCGTTGGAATAATTCAATAAAGCGATAAAAGAATCCGCCGCTTCGTCGGAGTATTTCTCGTCGGGCACGAATCTGCCTTTCCAGCGTTTCTTTTCCGCGTTCGCCAGTTCGCCTGCCTCGCCGTTAAGCTCTAAACAAAAGAACTCGGGCGACCTTTCCGGGAAGTTTTCGTTCTGATACTCGTTTAATATCGATTGGATTTCCTTTAAATTCTCTTCGATTGTTTTAATGTTGTCGTCGAACGCGTCCATTAGAATCCCTTGTATTTATTCAAAATTAACCGTCGTCTTCTGTCGGCAAATCTCTCATTCTGTATCCGACTCCTCGAATGCTTTGAATCAGCGGACGAGCGTCTTCTTTTTCTATTTTCGAGCGAAGCCGCTTAATATATACGTCGATTATGTTGGATTCCGGGTCGAAATTATGTTTCCAAACGTGCTGCGTAATTGTGCTTCTGCTCAATATTCTGTTTTTGTTTCTTATCATATATTCAAGCAGAGCGTATTCTTTTGTCGTAAGCTCGATTTCGGCGCCGTTGCGATAAGCGAAATGCGAAACGGTGTCCAGAACCAAATCGCCGCATTTAAGTTTCGTAGATTTTTCCGGGCTCGAGCGCCTTAAAATTGAACGCAGTCTCGCCGCCAATTCGTCGAAACTGAACGGTTTCGGTAGGTAATCGTCGGCTCCTAAATCAAGACCCTGAACTCGCTCCTCTATCGCTCCTCTAGCGGTTAGCATCAAAACCGGCGTCGTTACGCCGCCTTCCCTCAATTCCTTTAAAATAGCGAATCCGTCTTTTCCCGGGAGCATAACGTCGAGCAGAATTGCGTCGAATTGATTATGCATCGCCATCTCTAAACCGGAAACGCCATCGTAAGCGGTCTCAACTATGTATTTTTCTTCCTCGAGACCGTGTTTTATGAAGTTCGCGACTTTCTTTTCGTCTTCTACAACTAATATTCTCATAACTTCCTCGCCTAAAAATTAATATCAACTATTTTAGGTATTTCTAAAAAATGAATTATGAACAATATATGAAAAATATATGAACAGACAAAATATTATTTTTTAACGTAGATAGGATAGACTTCTTTTTGACCGTCTGAAAGTTCTAGCGCTAGATAATACATGCCGTTGGCGGCGAGCGAGCCGTCCCAGATTTTACCGTTCCAAGTCGCGCAGTAAACCGTTCCCGGGCGTTTGAAGCGGCTTCTGATTAGCTCTTTGACCAGCCTGTTCGCTTGGTCGTATATTCTGATGGTTACGTTTGTTTCTTTTGGCACTCTATAATTTACGGTCAATTCTTCGAAGGGAGGCGAAAACGGATTTGGCGCCACGATTCCTATGTAGCTTGGGCTTAAATCCCTTAGAATCGTATCGTTTCTGACGCAGGAGTTCTCGCAGCAAAAACGCGCTTTGATTCTTTCCGGTAGTTTTTCGGGAACGTCCCAAACGTAACGTTCTCGGTCGGCGGTCGTTTTGCCTATCAAGGAGAACGTACTGGAATTTATATCGGCGACGGCGAAAATGACGGTGTCGCACATATTTTTAATCATATTCTTATTCCATACAAATTCGACCGACGGACAGGAGGATTCGCAAGGGAGTAGCCGAAAGGGAAATCTTTCGGGTTTTAACTTTATTTGAATCGGGCTTGAGAAGTCCGCGTAAGGATTCTCGAAAGCCGAGGCTCTCAAATAAAGCAAGCTGTCCGGGTCGGTTTCTAGGCAACTGTAATAAGGAGCGCAAGGCAAATCTCCGGAAAGATTGAACTTGTCGGCTTCGTCGGTAACGCCGACTGCAATCGTATTCCATTCCGATAAGTCGTAACTATATTGAAGCTCTACCGTGTCTAGGCAAATCGACGTTCCGCTTACGCTTATTCTTTCGCCGGCTTCGAAGCCCTGTTTCGATAAGGCGTCAATTTGAATTTCCGGCAAGCGGAAATCGACAATCGCGCTCGAATCTCGGATTATGCCTGATTTATCTAAGCGCGCTATGATAAATCTTCCCTCGAAACCGTAAACGAGCGAATCGACTATGTAATCATAGGTTATTGGGTTTCCCAAATTGCCAGTCGAGCTGTCTATCGCTACGACTCTGTTGCCGGGAACACCGTTGCTATAAGGGCGGAACAGAATTTTAACTTTGATAGAATCGGGATTTTGCAAATTCGGATGACGGAAGAATATATTTTCCCAAGCTAAATGAACCGTGTCCCCCACGCAGTATTGCAAGCGTTGCGAAGGAGAAATTACTCGAATAATATCGTAACGTTTTCTGCCGATTAAATATGTTTTTCTATTAGTAGTTACAATTATGTCGTTGTATCCGTCGCCTTCCAAATCTGAAACGGCTACGTTTTGGATTGTCTCGTTTTGAAAATTAAAAGTTTTAACTGTGTCGAAATAAGAGCCGGAGCGAAATTCGAACGTTTCGTAGTCGAACATTCGCATTATCCTTAATTTCGAGCCGTCGGCTAAAAACACTTCGTCTTTCCTATCGTCGTCGCCGTCTATATCGTTTACAGCCGCGAGCCAGCCGTTTATCCTTTGAGTGCAGACGGTGTCGAAACTATTCAAATATTTATTCGGCGGCGATTTTTTTGGAATCGGACTTCCCGAATAATATCTCAGGACAATAAGTTTGTTAGAAGGAACTACGAATTCTCTTGTGCTTTGCGTAACTAAAATTTCGTTCCCTTGATAATTGGGATACGAAGGTAAAAGAGCGTTTTGTCCTTGCCCGTCCACGTCGCCGACGGCGACCGACCACAAATGGTCTTCGCCTCCTTCGTAGGAGGGGCTTTCGACGGAGTCGGGATAAATATCCAGAGGCGCGGAAATCGGGTTGCCGTTAACGTCGAAAAGGTGCAGATAAGGCGTTCCGGAAGAGCCTTCAACGCCGGTATATCCTACCGCAGATAGAATAAACACGCTATCGTTGGACGCGGCGTCGGTGATATTTACAAAATACGGATTAATTTTTGGTCTGGAATCGTTCGGGTGGAAGAAATCGGACAAATCGTATGGTTTAAAATCGAAATATAAGTTTTGCTCGCTCATATTGAATGAAAACAAGTAAGCCTTGCTCGATTGAGTAGTTTCGCCGCTTTTTATGTCTTCAATAGAAGCGCCGATATCCACGCTGGGAAGGCAGGGCGGCAGAGCGCGTAAGCCAAAACCGGGGACGACCGACACGGACGGTTGGTCGCGGTTGACTTCTGGAGCGACGTATGTCCTTGAATTTGCGTCGTCGCCGATGTCTATGAACGGATAAAACGATTTTAATTGCGTTGAATTGAATTGCGTTACGCCGCGAAAATACGGCGGCAAACCTGCGGGAGAACCCGTAACGGCGGGTTTGCTCATATTGAACGAAGCGTATATCTGCTTGCCTTTCGTGCCGCTTCTTCCGAAGAAGGGTTTAAGGCTGCCAAATATATTGGGGTCGTAATCCCTTAAATCTACCGCTAGTCTTTTTAGCACTTGAACCGTGTCGGCGTTATGGTCGAAAGAGCAAACATAGGCGTACGATAGGCTGTCCCGTAGATTTTCTGATTCAATAGTCTCGACGCCTAAAGAAACGACTCCGCCGGCGTATATATTTAATCCCGTAGAAAGAGTGTCGAACATAACGGAAAAATCTTTCGAAAAAGGCGGCATTTTCGCCGGAGTATGAGTCTTGCCCGTAGCGTCCACTACGTATGCTTTGCCGCCTATTAGCGCGGCTATCTCGTTAGGTCCGTATGGAAAACTTGGGATTAGTTTGCTGTTTGAAATTACGTTGCCTATTAAAGGGGTTAAATCGCCGGAAATCGTGTCGTTTTCCCATTTAACGACGAAGTCGTTTATGTCCTGCTTCCAAGACCTTTTAAGCGTCTTCTTAGTGCCTTGTGGATTGCCTTTAGGATAAAGCCAATTTGAAGGGCTCGCCTCTATTGACTGCGCTCTTGAATTAAATCCTCCATAAACGAAAACGCTACCTAAGACAAAAACAATTGTCAATACGCTCACTAAACCATTTCGATTGCCATTCATAATCACGCTCTATTTAATTTTGATTTTTTATGCATAATATTAACCACGTTCTTGCCTTTTCCTTAATCAACGACAGAACAAAAGCTTATATTTCGTTTTTAATATTTAAATCGCTTAAAAAAGCTATTCAATAACCTCTGCGTTTGTTAAAGTTAAACCTAATATTATCAGTCGTTATATAGCATAAATTATACCAATTTAACGTTCAAAAATCTATTCTTTCCAATAAATATGAGTTCATTTTCGTTAATTTAGCGTAGGCTAAAAAAACAAGGAGACAAAAAATGAAAAAGTATATATTAGTTTTAGCGGCTTTAACGATGTTTTTTTACGGGGCGAAATCCAAGCCTTTATTTGTAGTTACGAGCGAGCCGGCGGCTATGATATTAAAAGAGTTAGCGGGAAACAGAGCGGAAATAATGACGCTGACGCCTCCCGGTTCTTCGCCCCACACTTATTCGCCGAAGCCTTCACAAATGATAAAAGCTCAGAGAGCCGAAGCGCTTTTTTATATTGCGGACAAACTCGACGGTTGGGCGACAAAAATACCGACGGACAATAAAGTCGAGTTGATAAGCCTTTTGCCGAGCGACAATCTACTGCGCTTCAAAAGCGGCTCTATCGACCCTCATTTCTGGTTGGACCCAGTAACAGTGGCGAGCCTGACAGACGAATTAGCTAATAAACTCTCGTTTTACGACAAAGCCAACGCCGCTTTTTATAAAAGTAAAGCGAAGAATTTTAACCAAAAACTCAAAAACATAATTAAAAAAGCCGAGCGAAAATTGAGCGGAGTCAAAAAAGGCAAGGTATTCCTTTTCCATCCGTCGTTTCGTTACTTTCTCAATAGATTCGGATTTGAATACGGGGGAGCGATAGAGACTTCGCCGGGCAAAGAGCCGACGCCGTCGTATTTAAATGAATTATCGAAAAAAGTAAAAAACTGCGATAGAAAAGTAATTTTCTCGGAGCCTCAATTGCCCGAAGCGCCGGCAAAATCGCTCGCCGAAGCGTCGGGAGCGAAAATATTTATTCTCGACCCAGTAGGCGGAGTTAAAGGGCGCGAAAACTACGAAGAGTTAATTATGTACAACGTTAAACAATTTTATAAGGCGTTTAAATAAAATGAAAGCCGTCGAATTAAATAATGTTACAGTTAAGCGCGGCAAGTTCAAGGCTCTCGACAATATGAACTTCGAAATAGACGAAGGCTCGTTCGCCTCAATTGTAGGTCCCAACGGAGCGGGCAAAACGACTTTGCTAAAATTGATACTAGGGCTAATTAAACCGGAAGTCGGGGAAGTGAAGGTATTTGGGAAAAATCCGACAAAAGTTCCAGCGGGTTCGCTTGGCTACGTGCCGCAAATAAAAACTTTCGACAGATCGTTTCCCGCTCTTCCCGTCGAGTTAGTAGCGTCCGGTTTGAAAGCCGAGTGGACGGCGAAAATCGACAAAAAAATCAAGGAAGATATATGTGAAGCTCTAGAAAGAGCCGGAGCGGCCGAAATAGCTAACCGCCCCTTGAATAAACTATCCGGCGGAGAGTTGCAAAGAGTGTTCTTAGCGAGAAGTCTGGTTAGGAAGCCGAAATTAATGCTTTTAGACGAGCCTGCGGCGGGTATAGACGCGACCGGCGAGAACGATATGCATAAGATTTTGGACGATTACCAATCGGAGACGGGAGCGGCGATAGCGATGGTAACGCACGATTGGGAGGCGGCGTATCATCACTCGGATATGGTTATGCTGCTAGACCGTAGAATGATATGCTATTGTTCGCCCGAAAAAGCTTTCAGCGAAGATTATCTAAGAGAGACTTTCAGCCATATTGGACATCGGCACGAAATAATGTTCGGAGCTAAGAAATGATTGAGTTGCTATCTATGCCGTTTATCCAGAGAGCGATAGTAGCGGGGGCGCTCGTCGGTTTTATGGGCGGATACTACGGGACTTTCGCGGTTCAAAGAAAGATGAGTTTTCTCGGCGGCGGTTTAGCGCACGCCGCTTTCGGCGGAGTAGCTTTGGGATTGCTGCTGCAAATTGAGCCTTTATGGGCGGCGGCGCCGTTCACCGTAGCCGTGGCAATTTTAATAACCGCAATCGAAAAGAAGACCGAGCTTTCCGCGGACGCCTCCATTGGAATTTTATTCGCCGTATCCGTCGCTTTGGGAATAATATTTTTGTCGATAAAAGAAAATTACACCGCCGACGCTTTCGCTTACCTCTTCGGCTCAATTTTAACAGTCGGCGAAGCGGATTTGTGGATTAGCTCGTCGGTCGCTTTTCTTACGATTATTTCAATATTCGCTTTTTGGTCTAAATGGGCTTACGCTTCCTTCGATCCCGAGCTAGCCGAAACAGACCGCCTTAACGTAAACGCCCATAATTACGTTTTGTCGATTATGCTCGCCTTAGCGGTCGTTTCCTCTATCAAGCTCGTCGGCATTATTCTAATAGCGTCGTTTCTTGTTATTCCCGCCACCGCGGCTAAAATGCTCGCAAAAACATTTTTTCAAACGACGGTGTTATCGATAATATTCGGCGTTTTCTCGGCTCTCGCCGGGTTGGCGCTTTCAATCGCGCTCGACCTTCCAAGCGGTCCGACGATTATTCTCACGCAAACGCTAATATTCATTTGCTCTTATATTATCGGAAAATATATTCGATAATTCAGAAAACGCCTAAGGGTAGCGTTTTGTGCAGTATAATCTTGTATCGGGCTGTCTCAGATGTATATTAATAGAGCATTTTCAAATATATTCGCGTCAAAGAATCTCCATCTCTGGATTCCCGCTTCCACGGGAATAACGTATAGAGGTCATTCCCAACTTGATTGGGAATCCAGAGAAGACGATAATTTTTGGAACCATACTATTAGACTTTGCAATATTGTTAATACAATTGAGTTTTGAGACAGCCACAATGTAAACGGGGGAGGCGATTTTATGCATTACAAATACTGTTTGAATTCTTCTATTCTCTTTATCGCAGTTTTTCGATATTCCTCGTTTATTTCGTAACCGACGAAAAACCTGTTGGACTTTACGGCGGCGACGGCTGTGGAACCGCTTCCCATAAATGGGTCTAATACGATATCGCCTTTGAACGAATAAAGTTGAATGAGCCTGAACGGCAGCTCTACCGGAAACGGCGCCGGATGCTTGACTTTTTTCGCCGACTCCGGATTCATCGACCAAACGGATTTAGTGTATTCGACAAATTGTTCTTTGTTTATCGTGTTTTCTTTGTCGCTCTTTTCTTTGGAGAGAGAGCCTTTTGAGAACGCCAATATATATTCGTGGACGTCCCGCAGGACTGGGTTGGCGGCGGACATCCAACTGCCCCAAGCGGTGGAAACGCCCGCGCTCGCCGCTTTGTTCCATATTATCTCGCCGCGCATATTGTAGCCGATTTTCGTCATTATTTGCGAAATGTAATCCGACAGCGGCGCGTAAGGCTTCCTGCCGACGTTCGCTATGTTCACGCAGGCTCTGCCGCCGTTTACGAGAACGCGATAAGTCTCGGCGAATACCCGCTCGAGTAGAGCCAAGTATTCGTCCAGCGATAGGTCGTCGTCGTATTCTTTCGATACGTTGTAGGGCGGCGAGGTTATCATTAAATCTAGGGAATTATCCGGCAAGTCGGACATATTTTCCGAAGAAGCCAATAAAACGGCGTTCTTCAGATTCTCCGGGAACGGATTACGCTCGACGTTCTCGACTTCGGTTAGCTTCATCGAGGAATACAGCTTCGAGTCGTAAAAACCCGAAGAGTCGAAACTCTCTCTTTTGGAAGTTCCAAAAGCGCTCGTTTTGTTCTTTTTCTTCATCTTCCGCGAATTACTTCTATTGTTAAATAGTAAAGTTCCGAAAATTTCATTTAAGTAGCAAATGATTTATATAGTCTAAATTTGTAGAAGTCCCGCTATATATTATGCCGGTGGGGCGGTTGAGGTAGGAAAGAAGAAAATCGGTAGTTATTTTTAATATTTCTTCAAATCGTAAGAGAGTAAAAATTCGTCTCTATTTCTAATATTCGATAATTGCGCTAATAAATATAAAATAAATTGTAATATATCAATATCTTATTTCAATCTTCGGTAGTATATACGAAAGAATTTTAGAAATAATTTGGATTATAATTTATAAATTACTATTTTGTCAAAAATAGAGTTTTAGATATGAAGAGTAATTCAATGAAGAGCTACAGAGCTACAGAGCTACAGAGCTACAGAGTGGACTGAGAGCTATGCAGTTTATTGTATTCATTCCCAAAAGTATTTTTTAAGGGTTATAGTATGCTTCGCCGA
>CAZDXB010000018.1:0-70133 GCA_964509335.1 uncultured Hyphomicrobiales bacterium
TGATAACGGACATTGATTAGTTGTGGTTTGATTACAAGTGAAGTTTTTGTATATTTTCTTCGAGAATCCATTATACCGGCGAAGAGTTGTGGTTTGATTACAAGTGAAGTTTTTGTATATTAAACCAAAATAAATATCACGACATTTGTCGGTTGTGGTTTGATTACAAGTGAAGTTTTTGTATATTATAGAATGGATATTAGATACAATATCAGACGTTGTGGTTTGATTACAAGTGAAGTTTTTGTATATTGCACGGAATGGAAGTGTCGCTTGCGTCGGTGGTTGTGGTTTGATTACAAGTGAAGTTTTTGTATATTTTTGATAGATAGCTGTAAAAACTCAGCTGGTTGTGGTTTGATTACAAGTGAAGTTTTTGTATATTAGGCGAACCCGAACGCTACGAAGGACGTGAGTTGTGGTTTGATTACAAGTGAAGTTTTTGTATATTAGCGGACGACTACACGGGCGCGCGGCACGAGTTGTGGTTTGATTACAAGTGAAGTTTTTGTATATTAGGTCTCGCATAGCCCCCTATATAATATAGACTTAAGGGGCGCGAGACTTAATTTTTTTCGCTCTTTCGGAGCTATTTCAAAGCCTAAAATCCAAAAAACTCAGAAAAATTCCATCTGGCTCGGAGCGTCTTCCGGCTCTATTGGCTCCTTGTTCCAATAATGCTTTATCATTGAAAACTGCTTGTCGGTCATATTCAGCAAACTTATTTTGCCCCTGCCCGGAAGATTTCTTTCCACTCTTCTTATCTTCGCTTCCAAAGATTCGTAACTGGAGCAATGCCTTATATAAACCGAATACTGCATCATATTAAAGCCTTCTTTTTCCAAAAACTTCTTGAACCTCGCGTAACGCTTGCGGTCTTCCGGCTTATTGACGGGAAGGTCGAAAAGGACAAATAGCCACATAATCCTATATTCGCTTATTCTTATTTTCATAGACTCGGCAAAATCAGTTTTTTCCCCTTGCCCGCGTAACATTTGTTAAGCGAGACGCAAGTTTTAAGCGCCGCCAACTGAAGCGGCTTTTTCTTTCCGCCGACAAGGACGTCGCCGTCGGCGAGCGGCAAAATCTTGGCTTTAGCTTCCCTGTTCAAATCCTTAATCGGCTCTTGGAAATCAAACTTTTCCGCCAAATGCAAATCGACGAAGGGACGGTAAGGCTCCATAATATCGTCGGCAAGGCAGTAAGGATTGTATTGGTTCTTGTGCCTGAGAGCCGCCGAAGGATTCAAGCCCCTTAGCGCCAAAGCTCTGGCGACGACCGCGCGAAGAATAGCGTAGCCGTAGTTTAGCAAATTGTTGGGGTAGTCGCCGAACCGCGCTCTTTTGAACTTGATTTCGGGAAAGAAAGCGCCCCAATAATATTTAGAGGCGGCGGCTTCCTTGTTGGAGCTGTCCCCGCTTTTTACTTCGTTTGCCAACTTTCTTAATCTCTCGCTTTCGGAGCCTCTTTTTTCCAGCGCGCAGGCTTGGTTTCTTATTTTCGCTTGAACTATTTGCTTCCAAAGATTGTTCTTCAGAGTTTGCTTTGCGCTTATTTGCCGGTTGAACCTTTTCGTGTAAAGATTGTTGGCGGCGAAGGGAAGCGCCAAGCCGTTTGGAATACGTCTCTTATCGCAAAACACGACGGCTACCGAACTTTCCATCAGCTCTTGAAGCAAATAAGAAGTAGCTATTATTTGAGGGTGGTCGAGCTCCAAATAGCCAATGTCGTCTATTGGAATAGAGTTGACTTCGCCTGTCGATTTTACCTCCAGCTTCATTATCCCGTTCTTCGCGCTTAGCCGGCAAGGGCTTCCTATGTATATAAGTCGTTTAATCATCGGCATACTCAATAAATCCGGCTGGCGATATTAATATTTTTGTTCCGAAAAATTTAGATGGTGATTTTTGTAAAAGACATCTTCTATCATAATCGTTTGTAATAGCTGTATTATGTGTTCTAAAGTTCATCTGAGCTTTAGAAGATTTCTGCACCCTAAAAACTTTATCGAAAACGGCGCCGTAAGTCGCCTTATCTTCCGGGTCGAATGCTTCGGGGACTTCGCCCCAAAGAACAGCTTCGTTAATTTGCAGCGAGCAGACGAACTCTTTGTTGGGACCGTGATTAGTTTTAATAATTGGCTCTCCTTCCCTTTTTCTGCGGTAAGCTTCGAACAGCGTAACTATTTCCCCTTTTTGCGTTCCGTCTTCGTCGGCGTAAATTTCTACGTGGTGGTTGGAACCTGGCTCGACCCATTTGTTGTAACCGCTGATTTTGAACATATTGGAACTCGCAACTTCAATTCTTGCTTTTTTAATAGGCGTTTTCTTTCCGCTTTTGATTCCGTTAAGAAAAACCGGCTCGGCGAAGGCTTCGTTCCTTTTCTTATTAAACTCAGCTGAAGATAAACCAAAATTATTTTTATTTTCCCTATATACATCGACTCCAAATTCATACAATCTTTCATAAATAGCGTCTTTAACTTTTTCATCAATTATATTTCTAATTTGCTTAGCCTTCATATTTTCAATAGGCTTTCTAACCGTATAAAGAGGAACTCCGTTTTTATTTTGTTTTTGGTTACCTAAATTATCTTTAAGCATACCGTAGAAAGTATCCTCGTGCATTTGCCCGCGGACTTTTCTGTTGACTCTGCGAGAAACGATTATTTTTTGTAAAGCGTATTCGACGTCTATATAAAATCCCTCCCAGGGCGGCGGGAAGTGACGGACGAGCTTTTCTTCTTTCATACCGTAAGCGCTGTGCGCGTCGGAAAGCCGTTTAAGAGCGGCTCTGCTCGTCGCGGCGATAGCGATCGCGTCGACGGCGTGGTGGCGGTGGTCTTCCCTATTCTTCAAATCCTCGTCTTCGTTGTCTCTCGCCAAAATAGCGTTAAGCCCCCAGAACCGTCTAAGCGTAGCGGTAGTTTGCCCCGTCGCTACGTTCACGTTTTCCGTCAAATGTTTCATATAGTTTTTAGCGACTTTAGATATATATCGCGTATCGTTTAGCTTTCGAGATATAAACTCATTAGGATCTAATTTCTTAGCCAAGAATCTATCGACTTTTGGCTTTTGCATTTTCGTGTCTTTCAATCTGTATTTCATTTCCTCGAAGCGTTCAGTGTCGCCGCCGTAAGCTTCGTAAGGCGTTTTGTTTCCCTTAATTTCGTTTTCCTCCCTAAAGCAAAGCGACAGATTATTAAAGGAACTATCGAGACTTCTGCTGTATGGTATGATGTGTTCGATGTCAACTTCGCCGTTGTAGAGTTGATGAAGCCCAATTTTTTTCCCGGTGTAAGGACAGGTTTCGTTGCACTCTACCCAAAGTTTGTATTTCTTAATATCGTTTCTCGTGGGAACATCTACGAGTCCTTCCTTAGTCAGTATTTTTTTGATTTCGTCGGCTTCCTTCTCTCTGGCTCTGTTTTCTATAAGAATTTTAAGTCTATGTTCTCTCGAAAGCTTCAAGTCTCTCGCCATCTCCACGCGAATTTCTTCCGGCTTTCCGTAAACGTCTATAATCTCGTTAACGACTTTCTTTAGCTGATGCAAAGTTTGATTTACCAAAGGATTCGCGACGTTTTCGGGCGTGGGAAGTTTCTCCAGAATTTCGGGCTTCTCTTCCAAAAGACTGTGGTCGTAGCCGGCTCTCTCGGCGGCGTCCGAGTAAATCAAACCTTCCTTCAAATAAGGAAGAATATTTCTAATAGCTTTAAGGCTTAGCTTAGCGTATGTTTTCGGAAATTTGATTTTGCAGAACTTTTCCAATTTATCGCCTTCAAAGCCCCAAGTTTTTCGGGCGTAGTCTAGAAGCCATTCCGGCTCTTTAGCGAAATGAAGGGTGTTCCACATCTTGAAAAGTTCTTCATCGTCGTATTTGTCGAAATCCTTTCCGATAGCTTTTTTGAGTTTGGAATAGAACTTCAAACCGTCGATTTTTTCCTGCGACTCTACGTTAATTTTATATTCTTTTCCGTTCAACTGGAGCAGTTTTCTCATTTTTTTAAAAGTAACCTGACCTTTTGTCTCCAGCTCTTTCAGTAAAATTTCTCTTTCTCTATTGGTTAGCTTTTGTCTGTCGTCGTCAATCCTATCGCCTCCAATAACTCGAATAGAGTTTAATTGCTGATGCATAACGAATTCCTCAACTGTCGGGTGGAATCGCGCGGCTCGTCTTTTGTTTTTCTCGAACTTGCAGTAGCCGCGTCTGTTCTTTTGCGATTTAAGCGGTCGCTGGTAAAATATAATTCTGTCTCTAATATCTTTATAATTTTCGTCGTTTAGCAATTCGGGATAGAACTGTTTTTGTATTTCCCAAATCGAATCGAACTCCTCGACGAACATATCCCTTTCGGTGTATCTGTTTCTAATTCTTATATCGTGTGGATTTAGCGAGTTAAGGTATTCGCCCAAAGTCTTAAATCCGCCTTCGGCGATTGCTTTTCTTAGTTCGGAAATGCCGCGAGCGCCGGACTTATCCGAGCCGTCGTAAATCGCGCCTTCTTCTTTATCGCTTAAAGACTCGATTCGATTGCTTTTGTATCCTCTTCTTTCGTTCAAGTGATAGAAAATCCTGCCGATTTCGTACGGCGTTAGCTTCTCGTAAAGAGCTTTTTCCCTAAGCGGATAAGGATTCATAGCGAAAAAGTCGTCTAAATCGTCTTTGGGCATCATATCCAATTCCCAAAGTTTGCTTCGCAGCTGCCTTCTCCTTTTCTTTCGTCGCCAAGTTTGCCGTCTTATTTGACGTTTTTCTCGTCTGCTCGCGTTTTTCGACATTTCTTGCTTCTGGTCCATATTTTCGACGCCCTCTTCGAAAATTCTAACCCCCGCGTCGATAATATATTCCTCTTTAAAATCCAAAAGAGCCCAGCCTATAGAAGTCGGTCCCAAGTCTAAACCTAAAGTATAACCCATTTTATTTTCCCCTTTGATATTTATAAAATAATATTTATATTCGCGATACACTTGTAATCTTATTACAATAAGGCACAAATGCCGAAGGTTTTAACCTCTAGCCTCAGGTCAGCTGGGGCTTTTTTTTTATACGCCTATTATAATAAACATCCATAAACACGGTAATTTCTCGGCTTTTATAAAATCGGGTAGAACCCTTGTATCAAAATAAAACTTCTTTTTCAAAAAACAAAATATAGCAAAGCTTTTTAAACATAGAATTTACATTAAAAACCGAAATGACTCGTTTTTTACTACCTGAAAACAAAACGGCGGATAATGTATTATAAACGATAAAAAGGATTATGCAGAGCGAGAAAGACTTATCGAGCAGGTTATACGAGTTAGACGGCAGAGGATACAAAGCATACAAGAGCTTAAAAGGCGCTTACGATTACGGCGATTTCGAATTAATAATCGATTACGTGCAGGGCGACCCGTTCGCTTCGCCGAGCCGGGTCATTTTGCGCGTTCGGCAGTCGAACGCCGGCTTCCCCGAAGACACATATCATAGCAAGAGCCGCGAAGTAGCGTTGCGGGATTACTTGACGCGGCAAATCCACACGAACGCCAAAGCCGCCGCCAAGAACAACCGCGGAAGCGGCAAATCGGGGAAAATCTCAATCGACGCGCCCGGACAGGAAATACTCGAAAGAAGCGCGGCGTTCGCAACCGGCGAAGAGGTAGAGGCGCGAATAAGCGTAGGCTTGCCCGCTTTCGGCAGGAAAATCGCCGGCAAGCAAGCCAACGCAATGTTTATGGAGGAAATACCGGAAATTGTAGAGCGCTCGCTGTTTTATAGTAATTTAGACGCCGGCGAGCTTTACGAACACATAAAAACGAACGAGGACGCCGATTATCTGAGGAATAGTTTAGACGCAAAGGGACTGATAGCCTTCGTAGCCGACGGTTCGATTCTACCGAGGAAATCGGGAATCAGCCAGAAGCCAATGGAGCGCGAAAAAGCCGTGGAGTTTCAATCGCCGGAATCTATGCGCGTGGAAATAGAACTTCCCAATTACGGTTCGGTAAATGGAATGGGCGTCCCCAAGGGCGTTACGTTAATAGTCGGGGGCGGCTACCATGGAAAATCGACAGTTTTGAACGCGCTTGAGTTAGGCGTGTATAATCATATTCCGAACGACGGCAGGGAGAAAGTTGTCGCCAATTCGGAAGCGGCAAAAATCAGAGCCGAGGACGGCAGGTATATCGAGAAGACGAACATTTCGCCGTTTATATCGAATTTGCCGTTCGGCAAGGACACCGTCGAGTTCAGCTCGGAAAACGCCAGCGGCTCGACCTCTCAGGCGGCGAATATAATAGAAGCGCTGGAAGTTGGCGCGAAGTGCCTGCTAATCGACGAGGACACCTCCGCGACTAATTTTATGATACGCGACGAGAGTATGCAAAAGCTCGTCGCCAAAGACAAAGAGCCGATTACGCCCTTCGTCGATAAAGCGAAGCAGCTATACGAAGACTACGGAATTTCCACTGTATTAGTTATAGGCGGCTCTGGCATATATTTCGACATCGCCGATAAAGTTATATGTATGGACAACTACGCCCCTTACGACCTGTCCGAGCGAGCGCGGGAAATCGCCGAGAGCGGCGGAAGAAAGCAAGAAGGCGGCGGCTCGTTCGGCGAGATAACTCAGCGTTCGGTAATAAAGAATTCAATCGACGCCCAAAGAGGCAAGAAAATGAAAATTAAATCTCGCGGAACGAGGTTGATACAATTCGGCAGACAGAACATCGAACTGCGCTCGGTAGAACAGTTAATAGACGAAAGCCAGACGAGAGCTATCGGCAAGGCGATATTCCATGCGAGAAAATATATGGACGACGGCAAAACGCTGAACGAAGTATGCGACGCGGTTTTAGCGGATATGGAAACAATCGACGCGGTGGAGCCGAATTCGGGCGGTCTGGCGAAATTCCGAAAATTAGAATTAGCGGCGGCTATAAACCGGCTGAGAAGTTTGAGGATGGAGAGAACGAGGTGAAAGCGCTTTCGCGAGATTATATTAACGTCGCGACTTACTTAAAATTATCGAAAAAATCTTTAAGCGCGTCAAAAACCTTATGCTCAAAATCAATATAGCCCTTTTCAGCGGCTATTCCCAGACTATAAGCGGCGGGATTTCTATAAGCTAAATAGCAGAGAAAATCAAATTTTGAATTCTTATTATGGTCAGGTTTTGAACAATCTTTATAATCTTGGATACAATCGAGTATGCGTTCATCGATAGTCTCTAAACATAAATTCTCTATCGAGCCGTTCCTTTTATTATCGGGTAAAACAAAAATGCCGAACTTTATATCGCCTTCTTTTATTATAGATTCTTTGACTTTTCTATTTGTGATAAAATTTTCGTCGCAAAAGGCGTCCCTAATAGATTTATAAGCGGCTTCGTAGTCGTCGTCAGCGTCTCTAACGACGACCAACTTTCTTATTTTGCGTCTTCCGGGAACTTTGGATAAAAGCCTTAATGTTCCGCGAATATTGTTCTTGCCTATCGCTTCTATTATCTGACAATTTATCCCCAAACGAACAAAATAATTCTCAAAAAATCTTTTGTCGTCCGAACCTTCAACTACTAGGACAAATTCTTTTTTTATTTCTAGAGCTGGCATAAAACGAATTATCTTATTTCGAAATTACTTTCCAGAGAATTTTTCAAATCTTCGTAGGAATAATCGACGACTTCAATTTCGCCGTTTATTCTCTCCAATCTATAAACTTTAACGCCTATTGAATTATCATTTTTAACTTGGTTATATAAAGCGTTAATATTTTCCAATGATTGAGTGGAAGCGAATAGTTGAATATTCTTTTCTTTTGACAATTTGATAATTGATTTCCATAAAGTATTTAACGCGCTATAATGCAAACCCGTTTCTATATCGTCGATAACAAGATTTGAATTTATTTTGTCTTCGAAAAAAGAAGAAACAATAGAAAGATAAGTCGCGAAACCGCGACCTAGAATTTGATAAGGAACGTATTCGTCTAATCCTATATCGACTAAGACGCTGTTTTCAGTAGCTACGCCGGAAATTCTATTGTCAAATAACTTTAGTAATTTAATAAATTCTTTGCTTCTTTTCTTCTTGATTATATTGCTAATTTTTCTTACTAAGTCCACAATACTAAATGAAACGGGCGAAATAAAAGCGCCGAAAATTTCTTCTTTATAGTCTTTAAGAATATCGATTTTATAGCCTTTTTCCCTATCGAATTTTATTGACGTATTATATCTTGAACCGCTAATTTCAAATTCATAATTTAATCCAATAATATCGCCGTATTCTTCAGATTCGTCTTGGGGATTTACGGAAAACTCTTTCTTATTTTTATCGGAGATTATTTTTGATTCTTGATATTTCGGCTCTATTAATAATTTTCTTGAAAATTCTTCAAACTTAACTTTGATTTCAATAGAATTTTCTAAATTCAAATCATTAAATATATACTTGAAATCTTCCGAAGATTCGCGCGGGAAATTTCTAAAATATTCAATATTCAAAGTCAAATTAGGACTCGAAATTCCAGTCGCTAAAAAAATCGCTTCCAATAATGAAGTCTTGCCGGCGTTGTTGTCGCCTACAAAAACGTTAATATCTTGAAGACCTTTTAAACTTAAGTCTTTAATACAACGGAAATTTCTTATAGCTAATTCTTCTATTTTCATAAATTCATTCTAAGTAATCAATTAGCAAAGTCGAACTGCCGTCAAACTCATTTGTATATACTACTTACAAAATCAAAATACAAATTGTCGGGGTGAGAGGATTTGAACCTCCGACTTCTACGTCCCGAACGTAGCGCTCTTACCGGGCTGAGCTACACCCCGAATATTGTATTATATTCGAGAACAAACTGCAATTTAATAAGTATCGTTCGGATTAACAAATCTTTTTTGATTTTTCTTCTCCGCGAATTTTTATCAAAATTTATGCGGCTCTGCTTCGTTTCTTTCTTTTTTGTCTTATATTGGAAAAACTGAAAACTAAGAAACGAAAAAAATGAACTCATACGCTTTAAATCTTGGCGGCTCGATAGCCCTGCTAATTTTATTCGCTCTGATAGCGACGGCGATAGCTATCTTTTCGTATAGAAGAACCGTCCCTCCCATTTCGCGAAGACAAAAAACGGGCTTGATAGTTTTGCGTTCGCTCGGAATCGTTTTATTGCTGTTTATGCTATTCAAACCGATACTAACGGGAATCAGCGGCGAAGAAATCCCGCCGAAACTAGCGGTAGCCTTGGACGATTCGAAGTCGATGAAACTGAAAGACGCCGCCGGCGACCGCGAAGCGAAGTATTTAAAAGCGATTGAAAGCTCCGGCTTTTCCGAATTGGACAAAGAAAAACTGAAAATTTTAAGATTCTCCGAGGATTATTATAATATCTCCGAGTTCGCTTTAGACAGCCTCAAAATGAACGGCGAAGCGACGAACATAACGAAACCGATAGAATACATTACCGAGACCGCCAGAGACGAGAACGTTCAAGCGACGCTTTTAATTACCGACGGCGAGTTCAATCAAGGCGCTAATCCAATATACCAAGCGGAACAGCTCGGCAAGCCGATATTCACAATCGGCGTCGGCGATTCCGTTCCGCCCAAGGATTTGTCGATTCAATCAATAATTGCCAACGAGACGATGTTCATCAACTCGCCCGCTCCCGTAAACGTGAACGTGAAAATTTCCGGCTACGACACCGCGACGGTAAAACTTACTCTGACGGACAACCAGAGGCAAATCGGCGAGCAATACTTCAACATAACGCCGCAAAAACAAGCTTTCACCGCCGTATTCAATTATACGCCGAAAACGGCGGGCGTCCACAAAATCGCGGCAAAAGCCGAAAGATTGGACGACGAGCTAACTTACAAGAACAATTACGTTGTCGAATACGTTAAAGTTCTCGAAAACAAGCGTAATTTCGCTATTTTCGCCGGCGCTCCAAGCCCCGACCTGTCTTTCATTAGGAACTCTCTGGAAGATTTGGGCGAAGCCGTCGAAATCCAAACCTACACTCAAAAACCCAAAGGCGAGTTTTACGAAGGAACTCCGACTCCCGAAAAATTAAAAGACGCAGAAATTTTCGTTTTCGTCGGATTCCCTATCAGTTCGACTCCCAGAGCGACGCTTAAGTTAATCAAAAAAGAATTAGCCAAGGGCAAATCGCTTTTTTTCGTCGCCTCAAAATTCACTAATTATAATCTGCTTCGCCTGTTGGACGAATATCTCCCCTTCACGCCAACCTCTTCAAAGCCGATGGAATTTTTAGCTCTGCCGGTATTCGAAGCGGACGCGACGACTAATCCCATTCTCAGAATCAACGGCTCAAAAGACGACTTGAAGCGCTGGAACGCTCTGCCGCCGATATTCAGAACGGAAACTTTCGTTAAAAAGAAATCGAGTAGCCAAACAATCGCTACTTTTGAAGTGAACAATTCGCCGATGGACGAGCCGCTAATCATTAGCGGAACTTATCGCGGGCAGAAAAGCGTAGCCGTTCTGGGTTACGGAATTTATAGATGGAAACTGCTCGGTTACGCTTCGGAAGTCGCCAAAGGGAACGAAAACGCGCTAAATCTTTTCGACATATTCATTAAAAATTCTATGAAATGGCTGTCGGTCGATTTAAAGGACAAGCTCGTAGAAATAAAAACGAATAAATCGCGATATTTAGCCGGCGAGAAAGTTTCCTTCTTGGCTCAGGTTTACGACCCGTCTTACAGACCGATAGAAAACGCCGCCGTTAACGTCGTAATCAAAGGCGCGGAAGGCGTAACGAAAGAGCTGACGCTGAACGATTTGGGCAACGGCAGGTATTCCGGCGAAATAAATAATCTAACGAAAGGCGGTTATTATTTTTCCGGCGAAGCTATTTTCGAAGGAAAGAAAATCGGCTCGGACGCTGGACGTTTTTCCGTCGGCGAACTATCTTTGGAATATCAAAATATCAGAATGAGAGCGGATTTGCTGAGAAATATTTCTAATAGAACCGGCGGCAAGTTCTACGCTTCCGAAAACGCCGGCGAGTTTATCAATGATTTAGAAAAACTGGACAATTTTCAACCGAAGACCGTTACAATAAGAACCGATATTAACCTATGGAATTCGCCTTGGCTATTGGCTTTGGCGTTAGCTTGTTTTGTAGTCGAATGGATTATCAGAAAGAAATCGGGAATGCTTTAATATCTGGAAACGTCGAAATTCGACACTCCGCCCGATATTCTAATTATTATTTTCTTTTCGTTTTTAGCGAAATCCTCGGTCTCCCAACCTCTGTCCGTTTCGTAAAAACCGCGGAAATCTCTTCCCGAAAGAGCCGTTTTTGCAATAATTCTGCATCCCGAACTTTCAGGAACTTTTATTTCTATATTGGAAGCTCCCGCTTCTATTTCGCATTCCGCTTTGTCGTATCTATCGCCTAAAACGCATTCTACGTTTGTCGCTCCGGTCGATATATCTAACTTTCGAACTTTTAACTCTTTTAAATCGCATTTAGCGTCGGCGGCTCCTATGCCTAATTCCAATTCCCAAACCAGCTCTTCGCTTAAGCCGATTTTTACTTTGTTTCCAAACTTAGAATCTTTGAATACGAACTTTTTAGTTTCCAAATCGGCGTCTAAATAAAGCGAGCCGCTATCCTTATCGATTTCTACGTCAATATATTTAGACGGCAAATAGGAATAAATCTCGCACAAATCTTTATCGGATTTAGTAATATTTATTGAGCAAGCGCCGGCGCCCAAATCTAAATAGGCTTCGCGAATCGATTCGTCGTAAGAATAAGACCACTTTTTTTCGAAAGATTCGTCTTCCAACGCGTAATTGTCGTCGTTAAAGACGTCTAAACAAAACGGGGAGCAGCCGCGACCAATAAGGACAGCCAAAATTAACGCGATCAAAACCGCCGCCAGAGCCGCGAAGATTTTCTTTAATACGGGCGTAACTTTTAAAAAAGACAACCCGATTAATATTAATAGCAGGGGCCAATACTTGGCGACTTCCGAAAATTTAACGTCAAAATCGAAGGCTTCTATTCCCAACAAAAACAAGCCTAGAAACACAAATAAAGCTCCCCAAAAAGCGCTCGACGTTTTCATTCTCGACTCCTCTTATTTGAATAAATAAAGATGAGAATTCCGACTACTATCAATAGAATCGGAAAGTAAATATCGAAATCGAATCGCGGAATTAAATTATCCAAAAACCATAATCCGCCCAAAATAATGAGAATAGCCGCTAAAATAACGTTTCGCTCCCGTAGTCTCTTCTCGGATACTTTTTCTCTAATTTCCGCTTCCTCGCTAACGTTTTCTTCTTCCGCGACGCCCGCGGCGTCCCCGCTTTTTTTTTCGGAATAAGATTCCGACCCGGGCGCGTTTGATAAAACAATGTCCTCCTGCGGAACGACTATCCATAAAATTATATAAGCGATAACTCCAAAACCGCCGCCTAAGGTAACGGCTACAAAAATCACTCTGATTAAAACGGGGTCAACGTCGAAGTATTCGGCTAATCCGCCGCACACTCCGCCTATCATTCTCTCGGCGCGCGAACGATATAATCTTTTCGGCATATCTTCCTCCAGAATTAATGATTTATATCTATATTACGTTTTCGCGCGCAAAAAGTTACGATATTATTGAACTATTTCGATTTCTTTAGACTCTAATACCTTGAAATATTTTTTGATTAGCTCTTCGTAATCCTTAGAGTAGCCTTGCTCGATAGAGCGCAGAATCTCTCGTAATCTCCTCGCTTTTCCCTCTTGAGTCGTCATATCGATGTCGCCCGGGCTTTTTCTAATAATATCCTTCCCCGTTTCCGCTTTCCTTTTCTTTTCTTTGTCGCGCTTATACATCGAGCGTGAATAATCAAGCAGTTTGTTTAATATCTTCTGCTGGCGTTTTACCGTTTCTGGCTTCAATCTGCCGCCTTCCAGTTCTTTTATATTTCGCTTCATTTCTTCGGCTAATTTCTTTAAATCGCCGCCGGAGCCCATTTTTTCGCCTCGCTTATGAGTCGATAAGCCTTCTTGTTGACCCGCCATCTCTTGAACTTTCCCCTGCAAACCATTTTGCTCGGAAATAATTCTAGACATTTTAGAGCGCTCTTCTTGCGAAAGGCCGCCTCTGCCGCCAGCCATCTTCTGAAGAGCGGCGTTAATCCCTTGCTGTTGATTGGCGAGGCGTTGTAATTGTTGCGACATCTGTTGGGAACTCATTGGCTGGCTTCCGCTGCCGGAGCTTCCCTGACCGCCTTGTCCTTGCCCGAAGGGGCATGCGCTGTTGTTTTTCTTCATCCTGTCGAGCATTAATCTCATATCAATAGCGGCTTGATTCATATTGGACATAGCCTTCGACTGATAATTCGACCCCCGCGAAGTATTTCTGTCCTCCAAACTTTCGATAGACTTTTGCATATTCCTTAAGGCGTTTCCAAGCTGATTAGCCATTTGCGGCGTAACGGCGAATGATTGTTCGGAAAGTTCGTTTAATTGTTTAATAGAATTCGACAAAGCTTGATTTATCGCCGCCTGCCTTGCCATTAGTTCTCGGAACTGCGTCGAATTATAATCCATAGATTTCGTTTTTTGCTTGACGTCCTCTTGGTCCTTTGACAATTTCACCATATCGGATACGGCTTTTTGCATCGTCCTAATCGCCTTCTTTATTCCCTTATCCTGCATTTGCTTTTTCAGATTTTGCATCTGTTGGGCAAAGGCGGACATATTTTTCGCCGCGTTTTTTTGCGATTTGTTAGCGTTAGAAAAATCGCCTTGTTGACACTGTTGAGACGCCTTTTGCATCTCTCCCGCGGTTTCGTTTTTTTTCAACGATTCCGAGGCTTTTTGAATTTCGTCCTCCGGCATATTTTTTAATTGTTCTGTCGTCTTTTTAAAATTCTCGAAATCCTCCGCCATCTTTTCAAAATCTTTTTTTAACTCTTCCTGCTTCTTCGCTAACTCTTGCCTTTTCTTTTCATCTTTAGGATTGGCGGATTTCAATTCTTCGTTCAACTCTTTTTGTTTCTTTACTAACTCGTCGGCTTTTTTGGAAAGCGCGTCGGCTTTTTGCTCGGCTTTCAATCTATTCAATATCTTTAGCGTTCGCTCTAAACTCTTTCTGAACTTCTCCTCGTTGAATTTTACGTTTTCCATCGCCTCTTGCATTTGCTCGGGCGTCGCTTTTTTCATTATCTCTTCTGTATTTCTTTGAATTTCTTCCAATTCGGGAGAATTAACCTCCCCAAGCAATTTTTGGACTTCTTGATATTTTCTCAAAGTCTCCTCGGAAATAGCGTTCCTTTGCTCCAAGCTCTTTGTTATGTTTTCTATGCTTTTTTCCGTGTCTTTTAGTTTATTCTTTAAATCTTCCATTTTCTTGGAAATATCCTGAACCTTTTTCTTATCGCTCCAATCGATGTCCTTCGCCGATTTTTTCTTCAATAGCTCCCTGTTCAATTCCTCCATATCCCGCTTTGCTTCTTCAGCCTTTTTTAGAGCTTCTTTCAACTCCTTCTCCACTCTGTCTTGCTCTTTATCGACTTGATTCAACACTTGGTCTAAGGACGGCAATTTAACCAAAAGCGGCTTGGTTCGCGCCGATTTCGGTCCGTTAACAACGTCGTTGTCGAAAACTTCGAGATAATACTCGTAAATATCGTCGGGCGAGATGCCAATATCTTCCAAATCCCAAATATACGTCGCTTCTTGTGAAAGCTCGTCTTTTGAAATTGGTATTTTCGTCGTCTTATACCTTTTTTCCGATTGAGCGTATCTCGACCGGACTAATCTATAACGCAAAGTTAGTTTGGTAAATCCGTAATCGTCGGAAATCGCGGCTCTTATCGGCAAAAGCGCTTGTTCGTCAACCTCGACGTTAACCACCGGCTCAATCAAACTTATCGACGGATTGTCGTCGTTCAGAGCGGCGATAGAATACCTGATAGGCGATTCGTTTTCCTCGCCGTCTTTATCTATCAGCTCAATATAATATTCGCCGGACCTTGTTACTCTGAAAGTTCCAAAAGCTTTTTTGCCGTCGATTTTCAGCGGCGTTTTTACCGTGTCTTTTACGTCCGTTTTTTCTTCGGCTTCGCTTGAATCCGTCTTAGCCGAATCAAGCTCAGTCAATGTCTCCCGACTTTTGTTCAACAGAGCGACTATCTTAGCTCCGGCTAAATTCTTATTGGAAAAAACGTTCATCTTCACGCGAGAGCCTATTAGCGCAGTAATATCCGCCGAGCGCTCGTCAAAGTTCTTCGACTTCAATCCGGCGTAGCTTGGATAGTATATCCTGCCGGAAAGAGAGCGAATAAACGGCTTGTCGATGACTTCAATAACGCCTTTTGCCGTTTTGACTTTTCGAGCGTACCAATCTGTTTCGGCGTAAAATATCAAAGTATTCCGCAAAGACGGTATTTCGTAACTATAAGTATTGTTTGAATCGAGACGCAAAACGTATGAATCGAATCCCTTCTGCTCTTTCTCCCTCAGCATTAACCGGACGCTTTCCGGCGGTTTTTTGCCATAAGCTTTAACGACTATTTCAGCCGGCGTGCCGCGCAAGGCGGTAGTATCCTTCGGATGTATAGTCAACGAAAAAGGCGGCGGCGGCACAAACGACTCATTGTATTTCGCAATCCTATAGAAAGAACCTCCTATGCCGGTTTGAAACGCCAAAAACAAAATCAAAACGACAATACCAATTCCGAAAAACGATAGCGCCGATTTCTTTAAATCTTTCGTTTCGACTACCGCGCCGAAATCCTTATCTTTTACTAACTCGTCGGCGTCGTAAAAAGCCGCCGCGGCTAAATCCTTCGAGAAAATCGTCCCTCTTTCGCCGGGATTTTCTATTTCGCGGATAACCTGAACGGCGTTGCTTAATCTATCCTTAACGTCGGGATATTTTTCGCCGACCCTCAAAGCTAAGTCGTCCAATCGCGGCAGGTTTTTGACGCCCATCGCTCTTAGAACCGACGGCATCAAATAATACGAAAGCGAAACGAAAAACGCCGCTAAAGTTATCAAAGCGAGAACCGAGCGGAAAATAGTGTCGCCTCTAGCTATCAGTTCAATCAAACTAACTAAAAGAACGGCTAATAGTATTATAGAACCCGCTTTAAAAAAGCTCGAGAAAAAATTGACTATTGTCTCTTTCTTTCTCGCGCTCTTGAGTTTGCCTAATATTCTATCGTATTTTACCTTGTAATCTTCCATAATTCAATCCTTTAGTGAGTTAAAGCCCAAACGACAATATTGGTTCCCATTTTCAAAGCGTCTTGCCGTTTTTCCTCGGGGTCGTCGTAAACGTCGGGGTCAACCCATCCGTCTCCGATATTGCTTTCAAACGCGTAAAAGACGCAAAGTCTGTCGTCGTGAAACAAGCCAAATCCTCTCGGCGCTTTCTTGTCGTGTTCGTGGATTTTCGGCAAGCCGTTCGGAAATCGATATTGGATATGGTAAATCCCGTGCGAAAAAGGTAGCTCGGCGAATTCCTGATTGGGAAACACCTTTTTCATTTCCCTCCTTATATACTCGTCCAATCCGTAATCGTCGTCCACGAATAAAAAACCGCCGTTCTGCAGATAAGCTCTCAAATTGTCCGCTTCCTTCTGAGAGAAACTTAAATTGCCGTGTCCCGTTAGAAAAATCATCGGATATAAAAATAAATTGTCGGACGCTAAATTCACGTAAGTGTAAACCGGCTTTACTCTAATATTTGTGTTTTTATTGACGTACTTAAGCAAGTTGACTTCGGCGGATTGGTCGTTATACCAGTCGCCGCCGCCGGAATACTTAACTCTCGCTATTTGAAACAATGAATTGTCGCCGGCGGCTTCCGCCGAAACAAACGACGTCAACATAAACGCCGCTAAAATCCCCAGTTTTACAATAATGTTTTTCATCTCTTTCATCCAATATTTCGGCAAATTACAATCTTCTTTTCGTTTTTCCTGAATCTCTCCGCTCCTAAAAAATCTATATCCTCAACTTCAATTTCGACTTTAGGAAACTGTCTCTTTGTCTTAGTTATTTCCTCCTCAAGCTCGCCGCCCTTCAGAGCGATTAGTTTGCCGTCTTTGTTCAAAAGTTCCTTCGACCAAGAAGCTAATGACGCCAGATTGCCGACGGCTCTAGCGAAAGCGACGTCGAATTTGCCTCGATATTTTTTCTCTTTCGCCATTTCTTCCACTCGCGCTCTAACGACGTAAATTTCGTTTAAGCCGGTATGTTTCGCAAGCATTTCCGTAATCTTAGCTTTCTTCGCCTTCGAATCGACCAAATACATCTTTAGCTTCGGCGCTACTATTTTTAAAGGTATTCCGGGCAAGCCTCCCCCGGTTCCCATATCCACGCATTTTTCGTTCCCTTTTAAATCGCAATATTTCAAAGGAGCGATTGAATGCAATATGTGCTTTTCCAAAATCGCGCTAACGTCTCTTCTTGAAACTAAATTTACTTTTTTGTTCCATTTAATCAATTCGGTAGCGAATCTTTCGATATTGTCCAAATCCTCTTTCTCTAAGATTATTCCGTTAGCCGAACAAATTGTCCAAAATTCCGTCAAATTCATAATATCTCGTCAATTTTTTTTATTTTAAGCGTTTGTAAATAAACGTCTCAAAAATAAAAAGATTTTCACAATAATGGGCAAAAAGAAAGAAACGCCGTTTTTCTCGGTAATAATTACGGCTTACAACAAAGCGAAATTCTTGAAGAGAGCTTTGGATTCGTTGCTCGCGCAAAGCGAGGAATGCTGGGAAGGCGTTATTATAGACGACGGAAGCGAGGACGAAACGCCGCGAATCGCGGAAGAATATTTATCGCTCGAACCTCGACTGTCCTTTCTCCGACAACCGAACAAAGGGCCGGGCGCGGCAAAAAACGCGGGAATAAAAAGAGCTTCCGGCAAATATATAACTTTCCTCGACGCCGACGACGAATACAAAACAAACCATTTAGAAGAAAGGAAAAAGCTTTTGCTCAATAAAACGGATATAGATTTGCTCTGGGGCGGCTTTGAAGTAATCGGCGATAATAGCGTGCCTAACATAAAAGAACCGAGCGAAACGATACCGATAAACAAATGTTTCGTCGGCGGAACGCTCGTTATTAAAACACAATTGGCGAAAAAGCTGGAATTCCCCGTTTTAAGATTCGGCGACGACGTTGAATTTTATAATCGGGCTAAAAAAAGCGGAGCTAATATAGAAAAAATAAATTTCGAAACATACGTTTACCGCAGAGATACCGGCGAATCAATATGCGACGAAATAAACAAAGGAAAAGGCCTCGATGAACGAAGTTAAAATCGACAAAGAAACGCGAAAAAGATTTAACGAAATATTCAAAATACTCGAACGAGAGTATCCCGAAGCGAAAATATCGCTAAAATACAAATCGCCGTTTCAATTGCTAGTAGCGACGATTCTCTCGGCGCAATGCACCGATAAACAAGTAAACTCCGTTACCAAAAAGCTGTTCGCGAAATACAAAACGCCGGAAGACTTCTCCAAAATCCCCGCAAAGAAGTTGGAAGAGAAAATATACTCCACCGGCTTTTACAAAGCGAAAGCTAAAAACATAAAAAGCGCCGCCGATAAAATCATCAGCGACTTCGACGGCGAAGTTCCCGGAACGATGAAAAAACTCCTTATGTTGCCCGGCGTCGGCAGAAAAACCGCCAACGTCGTCTTGGGGCATTGCTTCAAGCCCGAAGGCGTGGTCGTCGATACTCACGTGATTAGAATTACTAATAGACTCGGCTTAGTCGAAACGAAAAATCCCGAAATAATCGAGCGAATCTTAAACGAACTAACGCCAAAGAAAAACTGGGCGATAGTAACCCATTACTTCATCAATCACGGCAGAAAGATATGTTTGGCGAGAAAGCCCAAATGCGAAAAATGCCCTATATCGGCTCTATGTCCCTCCGCCGCCGATTATCTTTGATTTCTTTATAGCGCGAGCGATTTTCGGTTCAAGCCAAACAGCCAAAACAGCTATAGCCGCGCCCGCAATCAAATCTACTACGTAATGGTAACGCAAATATACGGTCGAGAAAATCAAGCTAGCCCCGAATAAGACAAAAACCCATCTGAACTTAGACTTGAACTTAAAAGCGAAAATAATGTTCGCTACAGTCATCATAGTATGCCCGCTAGGCATACAATCTCTGTGAACCGTCGCGATAGGGCTGGCGCCGGCGACGATTCCTCCACCGGTATTAACGGCGTATCTGAAGAATTCCGTCAACCACAAACCGGGTATCTCCTCGCTCAAAGAAGCAAAGCTATGTAAAGTAAATCTCGGTCCTATAGCGGGAAGCGCGAAATAGAGCAGATAAGAAATATAAAAAGAAAAAATAATAGTGTTTGCAAAAGAAGTAAATTTCTCGTCGTCCCTTCTCACGTGCCACTCGATTCCGTGAATAAGCGGCATAAAAAAGTATGTTATGTATGAAAACTGAAGGAACTCCGTTAGCGCCGGATGATACATATCGGCGAACAGTTTTGTCGGGTCGCAACCAAATAAAGCCCTATCCCATTGAATCAACAACCAGTCAAAGTCGCGAGGATTAATAATAGGAACGTATTCGTGAACTTGAGAATATATAAATAACACCAAGGGAGCTATATAAACTCGCCTAATTAACAAGACGGTTCTGTCGTCGCTTTTTTCATCTGAATAATACGCCATAAATACTATAAAAATCGAAATCGCGACGTTAATCAATATATAAATCAAGGAGTTTTCAACTTGGTCGTAAAAAATAACGGCGAGCGCCGTATATATAAAAAGCATCGCCAGGGAATAAAAATCCACTATATTTATCGCCTTTCTAGCCGTTCGTATTAAATTGCCAACCTTAGCTTCCCTTTCGCCTTTCATTTTTTCTTTTTGTTTTCCCAAAATTTTAAAATTTCGAAAATGCACAAATATTCGTTAACAGTCAACTCCTCGGCTCTTTTATTTATAAATTCGCAACCCTTTTTACGCGCTTCGGAGTTTAGTTCCTCGACTTCGCGACCGTAATTGTCAAAAACGTAGCGTTTTAAAGCGTTCCTTAACTTCTTCCTCCTTTGATTGAAAGCGGCTTTAACTAATTTCATAATTTGAGAATACTCTTTATCTGAAATATCGACGCCCTTAAAATTTAGGCTAAAAACGGAAGACTTGACTTTTGGCTTGGGATAAAAGCAATTCGGGCTAACGTCGAATTCAATCTTCGCTTCGCCGATTAACTGAAGGGCTAATGTTAAAATACCGTATTCTTTAGTTCTCGGTTGCGCTTTTAGTCTAGCCGCCACTTCCTTTTGGGACATCAAAATCGCCCGCTCGACCGTTCGCCTCTGTTTGAATAGCCAAAAGAAAATTTGACTAGATATGTTGTAAGGTATATTGCCGACTACTTTAACTTTGCCCGTAGAAGCTATAGAGTTTAAGTCGAATTCTTGTATATCTTTATTTACGACGGTTAGACGCGCTTTTCGGGGCGAACTGAATTTCGATTTTAAACTATCGACGGCTCGTTTATCTATCTCTACGCAAAACAAATCTATCGGCTCTTTTACGAGGAACTTAGTCAAAGCTCCGTCGCCCGGACCGATTTCAAGGACTACGTCGTTTTCTCGGCGCTCTAATAAAGCGACGATTTTACGAGCGACGTTGTCGTCCTTTAGAAAGTGCTGCCCGAGAGACTTCTTTGGAACGAGATAATCCAATTCCCTTATCCCGAAAACTTACTTTTTACTGGAAATCTTTTTGAAAGCGTCCGATAGAAGCTCTTGGATTTCTTCCATCGACTGCGAAACTACTTTAGTGTCCGAAAGTATCGGCATAAAGCTCGTGTCGCCGCTCCAACGCGGAACGATATGAACGTGAAGATGCCCCGGCAATCCGGCTCCGGAGACCCTGCCTAAATTGATTCCAATATTATATCCGTGCGGTTTGCTTATTTCGCATAAAGCGTCGGTCGCTTCTCGAACGGTCTGCATTATGTTAAACATCTCCTCGTCGCTCAATTCGTCTAATCTTCCGACGTGTTTGTATGGAGCCACGAGAACGTGTCCGCCGTTATAGGGAAACTTATTCAACATTACAAAGCATTTTTCCCGTCGCGCTACCACTAACAATTCCTTATCTCTTTTGGGGTCTTCGCCCGCTTCGCAAATAAAGCAAGGTTGATTGTTAGGATTTGTTTCTTCGTCTTTAAATCCTTGAATATATTTCGAACGCCAAGTTGACCACAAAATATCCATCGTATATCTCCTTACTCATTCATCTTATTCGAATTAAAATAAAAAAAGCGCTCGCTTAAAACCAAGCAAGCGCTTCTTTTATACTTATCAAATTTCATTATAATGAAAACGCGTATCTTAAGTCCACTCCGAATTGAAACGCGTTAATTCTCCAGTCTTCGTCGGCTTTAACTTTCGTTACGCCGTAGTTATAATAGATAGCCGGCACAATAAAATAGTTTTCGCCTAAAATCAATTCGTATTGAAGACCAAATTTAATCCCAACCCGAACGGCGGTAGCTTCCTCTATCTCGCCGTCTTGCACGACTACGGTTCTACGACCGTTTTTATATTCGTAGCCCGCTACTTCGGCAAATTGAACGTTTTCCGGCTCAACTAAATTATACTCTTGCGTTACTTGATTCTGAATTGGTATGCCAATTGTCGGTCCTACGGTTATCCCTACGGGGTTACCTTCAATAAAGTTCTCCTTATAAACGAATTCGATTACGGCTAAAGAGTAGGAAATATCCAAATCGTGCTTTGTCGAAGACCTGATTACGCTCCAACCGGTAGGGTTACTTTGGTCCTCAATCAAAGATGGCCACTCGTCGCCTTCCGAGTCCATTGAGCCGGGAAAAGTAGAATACATAACCCGCGTGATGATTGAAGAAGTCGATTGGGCTTTGTTTTTGCCTATCTGATATTCGTAAGTCATACCAAAATAAAATCCCTTCCCCGCGCCTCCGTCGAAGAAAGGACAGTAAGGGTCGCCGGCAAAAGTAGCCAGCTTATCGGCGCTTTGGCTCACGTTGTTAATACCCGCGCACGGTCCTATCAAAATCGCTGTTCCAGTTTCTTCCGGTTCTATCGGGCTGGCGTCTCCTTGCGCGTTCATTTCAACGAACTGAATAACTAATAAAGCGGCAATTGTTAATGGTAGTAAACGTAGTTTCATACTTGACCTTTATTACTTAGTTATTATAAACATTCTATTTTTCATAGTTGAACTAGTCGTCAATCTCATAGTATAAACTCCACTTGCCATAGAGCTAATTTCAAATATAAGAGAATATGAGCCTTTTTTCAAATTTAAATTTTTTAATAAGCGTATTTTTTCTCCGCTTTGGTTAAAAATAGTAATATTTACTATATCTTCTCTCTTAATCTTGAATTTTACTTCCAATTGATTTTTAACGGGGTTAGGAGCTATTTTCAAATCCGGCTCTAAGTTCCCGCCAAATTCAACCTGCCTCAAATTAAAAGAACAAATATTTTTGTCCAGAGCTTTAGTCAAAACGCCGGAGGAATCGAAACACCTTTCCGAATATACTTCCGCTTCGATATCAAATTCTCTTCTGTCGGCTAATAGTACCAATAACTCATAGGACAAAATCCACCTCGCAGGCGAACTAACCTCTATTTTATCAATGTCAACGAACCTTATCTCTCCTTCGCTTTGCCTCAATTCAACTGTATATTCTCTTAATCCATTCTTGTCTTCAATGAATAAAGTCGTTTTATCATTTAGCAAATATAAGAATTTATTCTTTACTTTTAACTTTATGTTAAAATTTATTGGAAATTTCGAAGAATGAGGTATCAACCCTGAAATTTCCAAACTCACTGAGTCGCCTATGGAAAACTCGAAAACGCCCGGGTCTTCGATTTTCAGTTTATAAACTCTAGGCGAAATTTTGATTAATTTTGTTTCATAATTTATTGAATCGTTGAAAACCGCTCTCGCGCCAAGCTCGCCTTCGAGATTAGCTTCCGGAATAACGGATATGTTGTAAACGACTTTTGATTCCGGCTCAATAACGAAAGGCAACCGAGGCTCTTCCCCCCAATTAGCCGCAATCTCCGATGAGACGATGAAAATAGAATCCAGTTCTATTGGAACATTGCCCCTGTTGGAAACCGATACGGGAACGTTGTTTTCAACGCAAGGAATGAAAGTTCCAGTGTCCGCTATAACTATTTGCGGCGATATAGTATCGGCGGCGGCGGCAAATCCAACAATCCTAACGGCGGTGTCGCTTCGCTCGTAATTTGGCAAAGCGTCGTGCTCAAACCTAAGGTATAATTCGCTTTTGCCAATTTTTTGAGGATGAAAATCGATTGGCGCCGAAACGCTGTCTCCTTGCTTAACGTAAAAGTTTTCAAGCGAATCGAACGCGCCGCCGTTAAAAGTAAAGCAACTGTCGTCGCCGTATAGTTCCACTAAGTTCAGCCAAAGCCTTTCGCTCCCGACATTTTTAATAACCGCGGCGACTTTATTCGCCGAATCGAAAATAGGGATAGTATCGAATACTACTGTATTTGTGTCTATAACCGGAATTACCCCTTTTCCTCTGAAAGTCGCGGAAGCTGAATCGCCAAAAGGCTCCTCCAAAGTAATTAATAATTTTGATTCTTTATCGCTCACCGATAAAGGCTTGAAGGAAGCCGAAATCTTGAGACTGTCGTAACCGAAAATAAAGTCTGTCGAATCAATTATATCGGGCGACTGGAAGTCTGTCGAATCGCCAGCAAAACCGCCCAAAACGGCAATTACGTCGCAATCGCCTAAGTTCTTAATATAAACGACGGTATCGTTTGCCGTCCCAACTCTTCTATCGCCCCAATCAACCGTTAAATCTCTTATATCGGCTCCAACGCCCGCGCCTCTTACAAAACAAGGAGCGGGTAAATCCAACGCGTTGACAAACTCAAAATTGACCGACTCGCCTCCCAATTCCATCGGCTTAAATTTAAAAGCAATTTTTAACGTGTCGCCGGGAGGTAAAACCCTCGGCAAAGCTGAATTAACCGACAACGGTTTAAATACGTCCGAAGAAAATTCGGAAATCGTATCTATTTCAATATTCACGTTCCCGACGTTAATAGCCGTAACGTCGCCGTAAACCGAATCGCCGAGACATACTTTCCCGAAGTCGTATCCTTCGGTTCTAAGTCCGGGAGAATAAACTTTGCCGAGAACGAGAGTTGAATCGTATCTGTCGCAATCGAAATAATAACGAATTTTCAAGCGCAAGTCTGAAAAGTCTTCTTTGGGCTTGAAGCACACTAGAATATCGCACCTATCCCCGTTGTTTAAGTCTTTCGGTAGCTGAGTAAACCGACGCAACTCAAATCTATCGTCGTCGCCCTCGACGACAATCGAATCGAACCTAACCGTTTGATAACCTTGGGCTAACAAAGAAACAAAAATACAAGTCGAATCTCCTAATTCCACCGCTTTAAAATCTATGGTGTCCTGAATGTCAATCTCGACCCCGTAAAACATATTTTGATAAGCCTCGGCGTTGCCGTTTTTATCGGAGTATTTTAAAACGAATTTACCCATTTTCATTAAATCTATAGGTTTAGCTGTGAAGGTAGCCGAATATGTGGAATCCGTTATTCCGGTCGTCATATCAAATTCGTAATTATAACTTTCCTCGCCCATAACGGCGTAAAGCAAACCCGAATTAGAACTATCCCTAGGTTCGGTTATAGTTCCAGAAATCCTGCCGCAATACTCGTCAACCGCCAAACTAGGGAAAGTCGAATCGTTGGAAAAAGGGGAGTTTAAGGTCGAGCCAAGCAAATAAGCGTAAGAGTCAGCCTGCCCGTATCCGTAAACGACGCCGGAAAAGAATCCTTCTTCGCAGGTTATTGTTCGCTCGCCTTCGTCAACTTCCAATCTCGTCCAATAATAATTGGAATTTGGAAAAGCGTTGTCAAGCAAGTTATCGTCCAGATTTAAAGCCAAGTCGTCGTCAACCTTTAAACTTCTCAAGGCTTCTTCGCTGAATACCAAATAAACCCTATGCCCCATATATTGATATGGGTCGTAGAATCCGTTCCCTAAAGTAAGGAAACGCGTTTCGGATATGAACTGCTCAACGGGCGGTAAGATAACTAAGCTCGGGTCGTAATAAATATTATCTTCCTCGCCTCCGATTCTCATAATGAAATGACCGATTTGGACGGGATTGTTCGCGCTCCATTTTGCCGGCGAGCTAAGTTCCGTTACCGTATGAAAATCGCCGGGAAGGTTTAATTGAAAAGAGAAAGTCGTGTCTTGGGTTTCCGCCGTTACTATTGTATTAGAATCAGCGCAAGTTACCTTAAACAAATCGCCGCCGTTATGAAATCCAAACGGAACGGAATAAAAACGTCTGCCCCAAGACCTAAAGGGCAATAAAGCTTCCGCCAAATGGTCTTTGCTCTCAAAATGCCTGCCCATAAATTGAGGCACGGCGGTTCTTACGTGCCCCGAAACTACCATCGTCGGCTTGTCGCTTTCAATTATCGAACCCGTTAAATCGCCCCTGCCAATTTGATGCCTATAGGATTTAACGAGAAAACACTCGCCTCTTTCCAAAGTTATCTGAAAAGTTTTATCCTTGGCTCTTAGTGCGCTGGTGGCAGATTTCGGCGTGATATTAACTTTAGTGTCGTTTTGCGAAGCTATTATCAAAAACTCGCTTTTTCTAGGAATCAAAAAACTAGAGTCTTTTGGAGTGTAATGCTCGAAACTAGCTATATATTGGTCGTTTGGATAAGATATCGCTACGTATTTTTCGCCCCACTGCGATATTGGAGGAACGATATAAGAATCGCTAGTGTTTGTTTGACTGCTAAACGCGTAAACGCAAATAGGAACGTCGGAAGTAATTTCAACAGCTTTACGTTTTATAACTTCGCTTTCTGTAATCTCCAAATTCGAAGGCAAATCTATCCTTAAAATAGAATCCGATTTGATAGAGTATGTCCTGTCAAAATGAAATTCCTCGGGAGCTTTCACGTTGATTTCAGCCGGCAGTTCGCTCCTAATAATTAATTCTAAGGTCAATCTATCTTCGTCCAGTATCTCGTTTTGCATAAAACCGACGAAAAATCGCTTCCCAGAAAACGCGGACTTCTTGGAATGCGCGAATTGACTGGAAATTAAAATCGCGACAACCGCCAAGAAAAACGATATACTTTTTCGCCAATACATAGAACCGTTTAATTTTAAGTTATAATTAAACAAAAAAAAACTTAAAATCAAAATATAAAGCGGTAAAACGAAAAAATACTATGCTTTTGATATGAAAAAAACGCCTCGAATATTCGAATAAAAATCGAACGGTTCGGAATAAGAAAAACAACGGCAAGAAGTTAGTAAATGTAATTATTTGCCTTTTTTCCATTTCATCCAAACGGCGGAGTTGACGTCTTTTTCTTCGGCTCCTTTATCCCAAATTCCCACTTCGAGATTTTCCAGCCAATTCAAGAACTTCTCGACGTTCTCTCCTTTAAAAAACGTTCCGTGTTGGGGGCAAATCATTTTCGGATTGACTCTCCTTACTCGGTTAACCCAACCCTTGATAGCCGACGTCGAAGGCATCCATCTTCTGTGGAATTTTTCCATATATTTGACGTGCTCTTCAAAATTATCAACAAAAAAATTGGATTTGTGGTCGGGCAAAAGAGCGGCGCCGATATCGCCGGAAAACAAAATATCGGCTTTGGGGTCGTAGCAACTGTAATTGCCGGATGAATGGCAATAATGCGCCGGAATTAAATATAGACTCGAATTGCCTAACTGAAGCTCCATCCCTTCGTCGGGAATAGTATTCAACTCTAAAGTCGTTCCCATTCCAAAATGAGATATAAAACCGGTCCAAAGCCAAGAGCAATAAACTTTCACGTCTGTGCATAAATCCAGCCACATAGAAAGAGAAGAGGCAATATCGGGGTCTTGATGACTCGCTACTATAACTTTTATATCGTCGGTTGATATATATTTTGTTATTTCAGTTAAAACTTGAGGGAAAATCGCCGTTCCTCCCGGGTCCAACAACATAGCTTCGCCGTTGTCGATAATTATCAACTCGTTAGTGTCTATTACTTCTTTTTGTTTTTCGGAATCTCTACCGAGAGCTACCCACTTATGTCCGTTTTCTTCGAATAGTATATCGCTAATCAATTTGCTTCTCCCTTTTATTGTAACTTATACTGAGATAAAATCAACAAAATTTTGTTGCCGTCTTTTATTTTGTTAAGAATATTGTCCAAATTCTCGTTTAAACTCTCGACTATCGACTTGATATTGCTAATTAAACCGCTAAAGTCAGCCTTCTCTCCAACTAAATACGCAGACTCAATCGCTATGTTTGAACCCATATAATTTGCAATAAAACCGTTCCTTCGTATCCTCTCTATCTTTTTCTCGGACTTAGAAATTATCAATTGAGTCGCGCTTAATTCTTCAAAAAGCTCGCTCATCAGCTCTAATATCTTATTTACCAACAATTTAATGTTACGCGCCCTGTTAGCCGACAATTTGTTAACGAACTTTTTATTACCAATACTTCTTAAGTCGTCGGCGTTCAGCAAATCGATTTTTTCCACTTCGAAGTTCGACCTGCCGTTTCCTAAATCGCCTTTCAAATTATTAACCAATGCGAAATTGTAAATCATAAATTTTCTTACCGTAATAGAACTGAGAGTGATTTGATTTGATAATTTCCTCGCTAATTTCTCTAAATCGTTTAACTCCGGCGAAATTTGACCGGGCAAATCGGACAAAAAACCGGAAAGAGTTATCAGCGATTGCCCTTGCTTGTCGCCTATTCGGGCGGCTTGAGCTATTCCGTTAAAAGCCAAAAGCTTCAAATCTTGACTTATCGTTTGAATTGAACGAGCGCCGTTCAAAATTTCTATTCCTATGCCAAAGACTTTAGTAACGTTGTGTTTAAACTTTAATAAATTATCGTCCATACATAATACCGCTTTTAAAATTATTTATTATATAACTATCGTCTGAAAAGCAAAAATATTTAAAAAAATTAACTATTTTTTTGAGGCTAATTTTAAATAATTGCTAATTCTTTCTGAAAAGGCGTATTTCAGCGGTCTCGGGGCTATTTTTATCGAAGCCGCTTTTTCGGGAAAGTTGCGAAGACGAATTTGATTAATCACCGAAACGACAAAACCGAAAAATATCCAGGTAACGTAACTAACCAAGTTGTTGCCGGAAACAAAATTGATTAGAAACAAAAAAGAGACGATATAAAAAGCCGTAGCCCCAAGTTTTCTTAAATCCTCGGGAAGATTTTTCATTGTGAAAATATTAACCAATATTCTACCAGTTACAATGAACAAGGAAGCAAACAAGCCGCAAAAAATAAAGAAACCTATGATTCCCGTTTCTGACAAAACGGTTACCGCCGACGAATCAGAGAATTTAACGCCCTCGTCGTTATTATAAGCGGTAAGCCCCAAACCGGCGCCGTTTATCGGATGCTCTTCCCAAATATCGATTCCCATTTTAGCGGAATAAACGCGAACGGAATAAGATTCGCCGTATGTTCCCTGTCCGCCTAAAAGCAAGCCCGACACTCTTTTCGAAAACAACTTCACTACGCTAGTCCCAGTATAATTCTCAACAACGGCGTCCGCTACGAATATAATCAAAGCCGACGAAATAACGCCTATCAAAAAAGGTTTAAACGCTCCGGATTTATTAAAGAGCAACACAATTCCGGCAATCATAACTAAACCGATAAATCCGGTCAAAGAAAAACAAAGAAATAAAGTAATAAGAGAAATTACGAAAAGAATTACAGTAAAGATTTTCGACTTGAAAAAAGGCTTCATTTTTTGAACATACGGGGCTATAATAAAACTCAGCGTTACTAAATTATAGGAGGCGAGAGCCGAGGGCTCGGTCATTATCGAAGTGGCTCTAAAAAAAGCTCCGTAACGTAAGCTAAATTGTTTGATTTGCGATACGCGCTCGCTCCCTTCGGGAAGTAAGGAGACGTTAGTAAACTTAAGCCAAGCCAGCGGCAAATCGTAAGCTCTCGCAAATAATTGATAAATTCCGAAAACGTTTATAAACAACGACACCATAAGCCAAGTCTTAACAGCCGCCGTCCATACTTTGTAATTGATTTTATAAAAAGCGCACACAAAAGTAAAGAATCCTATGAAAATTATATGAATAGTAGTTTTTAGAAATTGAATAATTTGGACCGTAGAAGCCTTTACCAAAGGAGTTAATCCAGAAATAACAAGCGCCGCCAGAAAAGCTATAAAGAAAAAATGAAAGGATTGTTTGCTAAACTCAAATTTATCGCCGTCCCAAATTATTCTTTTAAGAAAATAAAGGTAGAAAGCCAGTATAGTAAAATCCAAAGCCGTTACGCCGTAAGTCGATACGGCAAAGAATTGATATACGTCCGTAACATAAGATATGAAAATCAATATTATTATTATAACAAGCGTCATTTCGTCTCTTCAAATTACTTATTTTCTGAAATATTCATTCATAACATTTTCCCGTTTTTACAAAGATAGATAAAAAAAGTATTTTATAATAAACGCTATTGAAACAAGCAGAAATCAAGAAAAACCTAATCATATCCGAAAACTATCTTTTTTATACGTTCATATTATCATATTTTTGCTAATAAAGTCTTAACAATTGAGAAAAATATGTGCGGAATAGTAGGATACATAGGCAATCAAAAAGCTTCTAAAGTATTGCTCAACGGACTTAGAAGATTGGAATACAGAGGATACGACTCTGCCGGCATTTCCTTAATAGACAACGGCAAAGTAACTACAATAAAACAAGCCGGTAAAGTAAAAGATTTAGAAGACAAATTACGCGGCAAAACTTTCGAATCGAACATAGGCATAGCTCACACGAGATGGGCTACGCACGGCGCGCCCAACGACATAAACGCGCACCCACATTCCGACAACTCGGGCAATATATCATTGATACATAACGGAATAATAGAAAATCATTCCGTATTAAAAAAGAAACTTCAAGAAAAAGGCTATACTTTCAAAACCGAGACCGATTCGGAAGTTTTAGCAGTTTTCATCGGAGCCTTGTATAAGGAGTTAGGGAACTTGGAAGAAGCGGTAAGGCTGGCTCTTTACGACATCGACGGAACTTTCGGGATACTAGTTCTTTCGAATTACGAACCGGACAAATTAATCGCCGCTCGTCGAGGCAGCCCAATGGTGTTAGGAATCGGCGACGAAGAATACATCGTAGCTTCCGACGCGTCGGCGATAATACAACATACGCGCCAAGCCGTTTATCTATCTGACAACGAGATGGCGATAGTTAATCGGAAAGGTTACGAGACTAAAACTATTGACAACGAAAGCACATACAACAAGATATACGAAATCGAATGGGACTTGGAACAAATTGAAAAAGGCGGCTTCAAATACTTTATGCTTAAAGAAATTTTCGAGCAGCCGGAGACATTCCAAGAAGCCCATCGAGGCAGATTGATTTCAAGAGTCGGGAACGTAAGATTAGGAGGATTGAGACAAGTCGAGGACAAGCTCAGAAAAGTTAAAAGAATAATAATCACCGCCTGCGGAACTTCATACCACGCCGCGCTAATCGGCGAATATATGATAGAAAAACTAGCGCAGATTCCCGTAGAAGTAGAATACGCCTCCGAATTCAGATATAGAAACGCCGTGTTGGATTCCGACGACATAGTTATCGCTATTTCACAAAGCGGCGAGACCGCCGACACTTTAGCCGCGGTAAAAGAAACCAAACAAAAAGGCGTTACTGCGCTGGGCATAGTAAACGTCGTCGGCAGTTCGATAGCCAGAGAAACCGACGCCGGAATTTATATACACGCCGGACCGGAAATAGGCGTCGCCTCTACTAAAGCCTTTACATCGCAACTCTCTGTCCTATCGCTATTAGCTCTTTATTTAGGAAGAATGAGAAACCTCTCGCAAAGCGACGGAAAAAGAATCGCTTCGGAAATACTTGAAATACCGAAAAAAATGCAAAGCATTCTCGACAAACACGAAAACGTGCACGCAATCGCAAAAGAGTTTACTAACGCTAAAAACTTTCTATATCTGGGACGCGGCTTCAACTTTCCAGCGGCTCTCGAAGGCGCTTTGAAGCTGAAAGAAATATCATATATCCACGCCGAAGGCTATCCGGCGGCGGAAATGAAGCACGGTCCAATCGCTTTGATAGACAAGAATATGCCTGTAGTTTTCATCGCGATAAAAGACGAAATCTACGATAAAGTAATATCTAATATCGAAGAGGTTAGATCGCGCAAGGGGAGAGTAATCGCCATCGCCACCGAAGGCGACGAAGAAATCAGAAAACATTCGGATTTCGTAATATATATACCGGAAACTTTGCCTATGTTCACTCCGGTCTTATCGGTATTGCCGCTTCAACTGCTCGCTTATTACGTGGCGGACGAACTTGGCAAAGACGTCGATAAACCTAGAAATTTGGCGAAAAGCGTAACTGTCGAATAAACTACTCGCGCGGAGGTCTGCCTCTACCCCTATGTTTCATTAGCATTCTACCCAACTCTTTGGGAAATCTGTTCTCGAAAACCAGCAGTTTAGCGTACTTTTCAGGACTTAGCAAGTTCTCAAAATCCTTTACTTTTTTGATATGAAGCTCGAAAAATTCTCTTTGCTCCTTAAGAAGATTCTCGGACAACTCCTCGATTTTGCTTTCGGACGCTCCCTCGTCGAGTCCTTCCATCAATTTCTTAGACGCTTTTTCGATATTCTCTCTCTGGTCTTCGAGCTTATTTTCCCAAGAGGAGTATTTAACAATGAACTTGTCCGCTTTTTCTTCTTTTAAATCCAAAACTTCCAATAGCTTCATTTTTTTCATCTGGCAAATTCGCTCTCTCGCTTTATGCGGCGGGCGAGCGTGTTGAGCGTCCAGCTCCGCCGGCGTCAACAAAAACAAAAACGCGAGAAATGAAATCGCGCTATGAAGTAAAATCCGCATTTTCAATCTCCTCCAATATATATTGAATATCTTCTTCGCTGAATTGGTCTAAATTGTCGTAAATATCGTATTCGCTCCTAAAGGCTACTCCGCCGACTCCGTAATTCTCCGTTCCTTCCGAGCTTACCGCTTCCTGAATCGCTTCCTCGTAAATCTCGCTAATCGCCGCTTCGTCTAAAGAAACGAGATACTCGTTCATTTCGCTTTCAAAAGTAGGACTAATATCGGACGCCGCTTCGTAAATAGCGTCGTACTCGGCGGTCTCTCCTATTGTCGATTCAATATCTTCAGAAGTAAGCCCCGTAAAACTTTCCTCGTAACTAACCGCTGTAACTGTATCTCCCTTTTTAAACAAAGTTCCAAAATCAAATACGTCAACCACAATTAAAACGAGAATAGCTATAACGCCAACAGTCGGCAGAAGTAAACGAGAGGCGTTGGCGAATCGGGAGCTATTCTTCTTTTCTGATAGCCTATTGTTAACTTTAACGGACAAATTTCGGGCGCGACGGGCTATTATTCCGTCAATGTCCATCTCCTCCGCTTTTTTAAAGACGGCTTGGGCGCTCTTAAGCTCTTCTTCTATATCGGGAAAATTCGGCAGGGTGTTTTCGAATACTTCCCTTTCCTTCGCCGGCAATCTATTAAAAAGATAATCCGGCAAAGCGCCTTGCATCTCGTCGTATGTATATTTTTCTTTCATATATTTATCCTCGTCAAATTAGACTTTATCTTTCAATTCTTCGGACAATTTTTTCACCGCTTGATAGTAATTCGCCTTCAGTCCGCCGACGCTGGTTCCCAGCATATCCGATATTTCCTTGTAAGGCAAATCCTCGAAATACCTCATAGCGAAAGTTTCTCTCTGTTTCTCAGGCAATTGCGACAGAGCTTCGAGAAACGTTTCGCCGAACTCTTCGCTTTCCATAGCCTCTTCGGGATTTTTCTCCGAACTTATTATATCCAAACTAGCGTCGTCGTCCGCTCTTTTAAATATAGACAAGATTTTCTTCTTTCGGTTTAAATTTAAGCTAACGTTTACGGTAATTCTATACAGCCAAGTTTTAAGAGAGCTTTTGCCTTTGAATTTATTCAGATTTTGCAGAGCTTTAATCATAGCTTCCTGAGCGGCGTCCTCGGCGTCGTCGTAGGATTTCAAATAGCGCAAAGCGGTAGAGAAAACGAAACTCTGATACCTCCGAACGAAAGCTGTCGCTCCGCGCTCTCTGTCGCCTTCCAAATACTCGCTTATTATTTCCGTGTCTTTCGCCAATATTAAAACCGACGCGTCCAAACCAAAAAACTCCCATATAATATAATAAAAATCTATCTATTTGACGCGAAATAATCGGAAAGGTTTAATATAATAAGGAATAAGAATGGGAAAAATTCACTAGCGACAAGTTTTAACTCGTCGAAATATGGAGTGGTAGAACAGTCTTCCAGCCTGTTCTTCTTGGATTATTTCTTTATATACTCAATTAACAAGCGCCTGAGCAATTGAATATAAAGGACTAAAGTTCTTTCGATAAGATGTTCGACGCCTCCGAAGCGTCAGAAATCGGGGACTTTAATTTTTTTGCTTGAAAAGAATAGATTTTGTATCTTACTTTTATGAATTTATTACAAAAAAGAACGTCTCAAAAAGGAAGATAAATGAGAACGCTACAAATAAACATACCGGATTCGGTCGAAAGAAACGATAACGAAATAACTATGTTTATAGCGGCAAAGCTATATGAAGAGGGAACTTTATCCGCGGGACAAGCCGCGGAGTTAGCCGGTTTGTCAAAAAGAGCTTTCATAGAAATTCTTGGAAAGTACGGCGTTTCAGTCGTCAGTTCGTCTTTAGAAGATTTAGAATCAGACATAGCAAATGCCTAGAGTCGTTATACCCGATACCAGTTGTTTGATTGTCTTCGATAATATCGACGGCTTTAATATTCTGAGAGAAGTTTATAAAGACATTTTAACGACTCCGGAAGTATTAAACGAATACGGCGTCGCGCTCCCTAAATTCATTAAGGTTGTTTCCGTTAAAAACAAAAAATATCAAAACTTTATCGAAACCCAGCTCGACATTGGCGAGTCGTCGGCAATAGCATTAGCCGCGGAAATAAAGAACTCGTTATTAATATTGGACGATTTGAGAGCTAGAAAGATAGCCGGGCAATTAGGTTTTAATATAACAGGTTCTCTCGGGATTATAAATAAAGCCAAAAAAATGGGCGTAATAAATAAAGTTGAGCCGTATATAAAAAAGCTAATCGATTCTGGTTTTTATATCTCTGAAAAAGTCATAAATGAACTTTTACGTAAAAAATAGCGAGTTAACCTAAAATCAATAACCCCAAGCTAGAAATCGTCTAAATATGGATGGGTGAACAGTCTTCCAGCCTTTTCGAAAAAATGTCCGACACTTTGAAAGTGTCGGACATCTAATTTTTAGCGTAGGATAGAGCAGACGAGTGCGCCCACTCTACCGCAATAACAATTAGTAATTGGTAATTAGTAATTAATCCTACCTCGTTACGTCCAAAATTTTATACTCGATTTTGCCGACGGGAGCGTCTATTTCCACCTCGTCGTCGATTTTCTTGCCCATTAAAGCCTTCCCCAGAGGCGAGGAAACGGATAGCTTCTTGTTGTAAAAATCGGCTTCTTCGTCGCTAACGAGAGTAAATTCCACTTCGGAATCGTTCTTTTTGTTCAACAGCTTGACTTGCGATAAGATGTATATTTTATCGTTTGGCAATTCGTCCGGGTCTATTATTTCCGCGTTGGCGAGATTTTGCTCGAGCTTCGATATTTTCATCTCGAGCATACCCTGCTCGTCTTTGGCGGCGTCGTATTCGGCGTTTTCCGACAAATCGCCGTGAGAGCGCGCTTCGGCGATTTTTTCGGCTACCTTCTTCCTCTCTGTAATTTTCAACCGCTTTATCTCTTCCTCTATCTCCCTAGCTCTTTCCCTCGTTAAATAAACGACTCTGTCTGACATAAAATCCTCTTTTAATAAAACAATAAGCTTAAGTCCTTAAATAAAGACTCTTCAAAAAAAGTTCGATTAATACGCGTTTAATTACAGATGCAAAAAATGCCCGAGTTTATTTTTCTTGGTCAAAAGATAATCTTTGTTTATTTTGTTGGGCTTTATTTCCATTGGAACTAATTCAGTAATCTCCAGACCGTAACTTTGCAACCCCACTCTTTTGGTTGGATTGTTAGTCATCAGCTTCATTTTTCTAACGCCTAAATCAACTAGAATTTGCGCGCCGATTCCGTAATCTCTCGGGTCGGGCGTGAATCCCAATTTTTCATTCGCCTCGACTGTGTCGTAACCTTTTTCCTGCAAAGCGTAAGCCTTCACTTTGTTAATCAGTCCGATGTCTCTGCCTTCCTGACGCATATATAATAACGCTCCTTTGCCTTCCTTGCCAATCATCTCCATAGCCTTGTGAAGCTGGTCGCCGCAATCGCATCTCATTGAGCCGAAAACATCCCCCGTTAAGCATTCGGAGTGAACCCTTACCAAAATTGGCTCGTCTTCTTTCCAATCGCCCATAACTAAGGCTACGTGCTCTTTACCGTCGTAAACGTTCGCGTAAACTATGACTTTGAAGGTCCCGCCGTATTTGGAAGGCATTTCCGCTTCGGCTTGGCGCTCGACGAGCGATTCGGACTTCAACCTGTAAGCGATTAAGTCCTTAACCGTGATAATTTTAAGATTGTGTTTTTTGCCAAACTCAATCAAATCGTCCCTTCGAGCCATCGAGCCGTCTTCTTTAATTATCTCGCAGAGAACGCCGCAGGGCTTCAAGCCGGCTAGCCTCATTAAATCAACAGTGGCTTCGGTATGTCCGGCTCGGCGTAGAACGCCCTCTTTCAGGGCGACTAAAGGAAATATATGCCCCGGTCTTCCTAATTCTTCAGGCTTAGTATCCTGATTAGCTATCGCTCTAATGGTGGCGGATCTGTCGAAAGCCGAAATGCCGGTAGTCGTTCCCTTTAAATAATCCACGGAAACAGTAAAATTAGTCCCGTGGGGGGCGGAACTGTTCTCCACCATTTTGTTCAGCTGCAACTGTTTCGCTCGCTCTTGCGTAATAGCTATGCAAACCAAGCCTTTAGCATAGGACGACATAAAGTTTATCGTTTCGGGAGTAGTGAATTCCGCCGCGGCAACCAAGTCTCCTTCGTTCTCTCTGTCTTCGTCGTCCACAACGATAATCATCTTGCCCGAAACCAAATCGTTTAAGGCTTCTTCTATCGTATTCATTATTTTTCCTTTTTAAAAAACTACTACTTTTTCTTAGCTATTGCGTTCTTTTCAAAAGTAATTTTAACGTTGTCGGCTACTTGAACGACGAAGTTCGAACCGTCCATATCTACGACCGTTCCGTGCATACCGGCTGTTGTGACGACTTTGTCGCCTTTCTTTATACCTTCCAGCATTTGCTGATGTTCTTTTTGCCTTTTCTTTTGGGGTCTAATCATCAGGAAATACATAATAAGAATAACGGCTCCGAACATAATCAAAGTCGGAAGAATAGAGCCGCCTCCCTCTTGACCTCCGCCGGGAGCCATCGCCGTTATATAGCTTAATGATTCAAACATATCTCAACCTTATATTAATTGATAAAATCTAATTATAATAAACTACAAATTTATTAAGACCGCTTCAAAATTCCAATTGTTTTAATCTTGAAAAAGTTGCGCGATTAGGAAAATCTTTAGCGCGTAAGTTTATCTTGCGCGTTTAAGACAAACAAGTTCAGTATTTATTTTGGTAATTGGCTAAAAATTACTCATCCCGACTTCGAATTGTCGGGATGAGTTTTGAATATTTCTCCAGATGAGGCTTTCTCAAAAGAAATATTAAGAGCTTTTTCCAATATTTGCGCGTCAAAAAATCTCTATCTCTGGATTGGGGCTGTCTCAAAACTCAATTATATCGAATTTCGAACCCTTCGGGTAAACCCGAAGGTCGACATAAACACGCGACTAGCGCGTGATTCCAAAGAAACGTCAACCTCAAGGTTTACCTTGAGTATAATCAAAATGAACAGTTATGAGACGGCCTAATCTTAAATCAATTAAATAGCGCCGAGCTTTAGCTCGTCGATAAAAACAAATAAAATACAATTAGGGCTTTAACCCTAACAATTCCCAAGTAGCTCAGGCGCTTTCTTGCCTGAGCATTAGACCCAGATGAGGCTGTCTCATAAGTAAAAAGGGCTTTATCTTTTCTTATATCAGAGCGTCAAAATATCTTCATCTCTGGATTCCCGCTTCCGCGGGAATGACTTCTAGAGGTCATTCCCAACTTGATTGGGAATCTGGAAAAAAACAATTGAATTTGGAATCTTATCATTAGACTTTGCAATATTGCCGATAAAATCGAGTTTTGAGTCAGCCTCATCTTTATCACTCTATTAACGACTTAAACGCGGAATTTACCAAGCGTATCTTTCTTCCAGCTTCCAAAATTATCGTCTATTATCGCTTTTCGGGCGTCGCGGCAGAGCTTCCGGTAGAAGGCGAGATTTTGTATCGTAGCCAATTGCAAGCCTAGTATTTCTCCGGCTACGAACAAATGTCTTAAATATCCGAGCGTAAAATTCTTCGAGGCGTAACTTCCGACTTCCTCGTCGATTGGCTCTTCGCTCAGCTTATATTTCGCGTTTCTTACGTTTATTTTTCCACGCGAAGTAAACAGTTGCCCGTTTCTGGCGTTCCTTGTCGGCAAGACGCAATCGAACATATCGACGCCGGCTTCGACGCAATTAATAATATCTTCCGGCGTTCCGACGCCCATTAAGTATCTCGGTTTATCGGCGGGCAGTCGCTCGGTCGAGTAATCCGCTATTTCATACATCTCCTCGTTAGGCTCGCCCACCGACAAGCCCCCAATAGCGTATCCGTCAAAGTTCATTCCCGTCGTTTCGTCGATATATCTTTCCCGTAAATCTTTATAAACTCCGCCCTGACCGATAGCGAATAAAAATTGCTTTCTATCGTATAAACTCGAAACGCCGTCGAACTTTTCCTTCGCTCGCTTCGCCCATCTTAGCGATAAATCGGCGGATTCGGCGACGTAATTTCTATCGGCGGAATAAGGCGGGCATTCGTCCAATACCATAGTAATATCCGAGCCGAGAATTCGCTGGATTTCCACTACTTTTTCCGGCGTGAAAAAATGTTTCGAGCCGTCCAAATGCGACTTGAACTCGACGCCCTCCTCGCTTACTTTGCGAAAATCCTTGAGCGAAAATATCTGGTAGCCGCCGCTGTCGGTCAGAATGGAGCCGCTCCAATTTATGAAATTATGCAAGCCGGAAAAGGCGCCGACGACGTCCGTTCCGGGTCTCAAATACAAATGATAGGTATTGCCGAGAATAATTTTATAGTCGAGTTCGACCAATTCCCTCTGCTCAATCGCTTTTACCGAACCAAGAGTGCCGACGGGCATAAAAACGGGCGTCTCTATTTCCCCGCCGCTCGTTTTCAGCAAGCCGGCGCGAGCTTTGCATTCGCTCGACGCTTTTACGAGTTCATACAGACGCGTCATTTTCGCCCCAAAGTAATTGTCAATTTCTTAAGGCTTTTATAGAGAGATAATGAAATAGCTATACCCAATATATCCGCGACCCAATCCAAGAACTCGAGCTGTCTTCCCGGCACGTAGTATTGATGCACTTCATCTGTAACGCCGTAAATCGCGCCTACAATTAATATCCAAAGTATTATTTTCTTGTCGCTTAAATTCAAAAAATTGCCGAGAAAAAAGAAATGCAGAGCGATTCCCAAAACGAAATAAGCGGTCAAATGCAGCAACTTATCTCCCAATTGAAAACTTAGCTGGGGAATATGAACGTTCTGTAGGCTCGACAGAATAAATATAACCGCCATAAAAGCGAAAGCCGGCAGCGAAAACAAAATTCTCTTTTTTAAGTTCATACGCCGGCGAACGCCTCCGGTAAATACTCCAATAAACTCGACGCCGTTAAGGTTTCCTCGGAAAAAGTCTCTTTATACAAAGCTCCCGCTTTGGCGTGCAAATAAACGCCGAGAACCGAAGCGTCCAAACCGTTTATACCTTGAGCTACAAGCCCCGCTATCAACCCGGTCAAAACGTCGCCGCTGCCGCCGGACGCCATTCCCGGATTGCCTTCGAGACACAAATGCGAAATTTCGCCGTCGGTTATAATGACAGGGACGTATTTTAATACAATAACGCAATCGAGCTTTTTCGCCCATTCCTTCGCAATTTCCGGCGCGTTCATTTCGATTTCTTCTCTCGGTATTCCCGTTATTCTGGAAAGCTCGCCTGTGTGCGGCGTTAATATAACGTTCCGCCTTAATTTAGAATCTTTATTAATAGCTCTCAATCCGTCGGCGTCGATTACCAAAGATACATCTTCGGGCGCGGAGTCGATTAGTTTCTCGACCATTTCTATAGTTTCTTCGTTGTCGCTCAAGCCCGGTCCAATTGCGTAAACGTCGGCTTTCTCAAAATTTTCGCTTAATTTATCGTAAGCGGATTTTGAAATAGAACCGCTCTCGGTTTCGCTCACGATTTGAGGAATTACTTCCGGCAAAACTGACGGATGAATAACTGTCGAGAATAATTGAACTAAACCCGCTCCGGAAAGAATAGCGGCGTTGGAGCAAAGCGCCGAGGCTCCCGGAAAAAATTTTGAGCCGGCGACAACTATTACCCTACCGTAATCGAATTTCGAACTTACGGGGTGGCGCGGAGGCAGGAATTCTTCCAAATCTCCCTTTTCTATCTGAAAAGTATCCGCCTTATCGTCCGCCAAATCAGCGGGAACGCCCAAATTCGCCACTAGAATCTCTCCGCAGACCTCCAATCCGCCGTTCAAAAGCATTCCCTTCTTAACGGCAAACATAGTAATAGTAAAGTCGGCTTCGAAGCAAAAATCATCCACCGCGCCTGTGTCGGTATTCAATCCGGTTGGCGCGTCAATAGCTATTTTCATAGCGTCAGATTCTTCCAGCTTTTGCAGAATTCCCGAAGCCAGCCCCCTGATATTCTCCGAGCCGCCAACTCCTATCATAGAGTCGATAACGCAGTCGGGGGAAAATTCGATTTCGTCCAAATCCTTGGCGGCGTTTATTTTTATTAGCGGAACGCCCAGCTCTCCAGCGGCTATAAAATTGTTTTTCGTTTCGGGCGACATTTTATCAGTTTTGCCAAACCAAAAAACTCTCACAAAGAAATCTCCGACAAGATGCCTAGCCAAAGCGAAACCGTCGCCGCCGTTGTTGCCGGAACCGCAGATTATATCTATTACCGGATTTTCTAATTCTAAATCGTTCAGAATTTTTTCGATATACTCGGCTGAAGACCGAGCCGCGTTCTCCATCAGCAGTTCGCCCTTTACGTTATATTCTTCAATAGCCGTTCTGTCGGCGGCTCTCATCTGTTCCACGCTCAATACGCTACGCATAATATCTTCTCCTCAAATTTTATTATAACTTTCGTTTACTTTTTACGTATAATAAATAAAATTATTCGTTAATTTTAAAATTAAGACTTTTTAAAATGAAATTGAAATTTGTTTTGGGAATAATGAACAAAAAAAGATAGATTAATGTCTCGATTAAAAAACATCCTAAATCCGAAACGGCTTAAACCTTATTTAAGCAAGGGTTTCGTTCTATTAATAGCCGTTCTGTTTTTCCTAATAAAGCTTTTGGGCGACACGCTGTTTTATTTTTTCGGCGACGTTTACTCTCCCGAAGCCTCGACTTTCAAGATTTTGACTTCAGCCGTTATATTAATCGGTTTCATTCTCTATTTCTACGTCAAATCATACGAGGGAATTGAAACTCTCGAAAAAACATCGACCAAAATCTATTTCAAAGAACTGAGAAACATTCTCCTTTTTACAATCGTCATCTTACTGTTCTCTTATCTAATCCCCGAATCGCTGCGAGACTACGGTCCTTTCCCAAATTACGTTTCGATGCTAATTGTCGAAATCATAAATTTCTTCTCTTTGTTTGCCGGCTTATACTTAATAACATTTATCATAAAATGGCTCTGGATAAGAAGACACAAGCGAACAAAAGTCTTTTTGAATATAATAGTTTACGTCTTTTTCGCTATTATTCTGTTTGAATTACCGTTCCATTATTATCGCCCGACAGTGGAAGAATTATCGGGCGAAACCATACTGCTCTTTATCAGCGCGATTTTGATATTGACTATTATGTTCATAATTTTCTTCGCCGCCAAAAGAAACAAATGGATAGCCGTTCTTCCGCGAAACCAAAAGTTTAAGCTATTGACTTTCTATTTCTTGGGTATATTCTTATCGATATATTTTCTGACGCTATCAATTGAAGAAGGCGGCGAAGGCGCTTTTACCGTAGCTTCTCAATTTTTCTTTGGTTGCGACACTATATTATTCTTAGCGTATTACTCAGCTCTGCCCTATTTCATTAGGCTAATGTTCTCGACTATTTCCACTCTGCCCACTACGGATATTTTGGAGCAAACGACTTCGGAAATCAGCTCGCTGACTTATTTGAACCGTCTGATAACAAAAACGATAGATATGGACGAGCTAATCGACGCTTTAACGGATTTAGCTCTTTACACTTGCAACGGCATTGCGGCTTGGACGGAAATATACAACGAAGACGGTTCGATTACCATAGGCTCTTCGAAGTATGTCAGCGAAGAGCAGATAAATTCATTGGACGACAACGGCGATTTGCGTGAATTTTTAAGCGAAATAAACAAGCCGTTGCTGGCGCAGTCGCTTTACGAATATCCCAAACTGGCGGCTTTAAATTGGTCGTATATGCCGGAAGCCAAATCGTTAATAATCACTCCGCTTTACTCCGGCGAAAATAGAGTCGGAACTCTCATAGTTTTGCATCCCGAAGATTACGGTCTCGAAGACGACGATTTGAAAATTATGGAAGCCTTTGGCGACAACGCGAAAGTGGCTCTGGAAAACGCGGAACTCGTAAAAGATTCGATAGAAAAAGAAAGATACAAAAGGGAGTTGTTCTTAGCGAGAGAGATGCAGGAAAAACTATTGCCCAAACGCTTGCCGGACATTGAAGGGTTCTCGCTGGCGGCTTTTTCGATTCCCGCTCTGGAAGTCGGCGGCGATTATTACGATATAGTCAAGCTAAAGGACGGCAAGACCTGCATTTTAATCGGGGACGTCTCTGGCAAAGGTTTGAGCGCGGCTTTTGTTATGGCGCAACTAAAAGGCGTCGTATCGGCTTTAGCTCCGCTTTCCAACTCCTGCTCAGAAATGCTCAAAAACATTAATTATTCGCTTTACGGCAAAATCGACAGGAAAACCTTTATCACGCTAAGCGCTTTAAAAATCGACGAAGAGACGAGAAAACTTTCATTCGCTCGCGCCGGACACACGCCGTTAATCTATAAAAACGAAAATTCAATCGAAGAAATCACACCTAAAGGAATAGGCGTGGGATTAGCTCAAAACAAAATATTCAACGCCAACATCGAAGAAACGAAAATCAAAATCGAGCCAAAGGACGTATGCTTGATGTTCACCGACGGCATTAGCGAACTAAGAAACGACGAAAAAATTGAATTTGGATACGATTCTTTGAAACAAATTTTAAATAACGCGGTATATAACAATAAGGCAAGCAATTTGATAGAAATTATCAGAAAGGAAATCGACGATTACGCCGACGGCAAAAGCCCAAAAGACGATATGACCGCGGTGGTTTTATTAGGAAAGTAAAAATGTTTGACTAAAACAAAATTAACTATGGAAGAAAAAAACGATTTTATTGCCCTAGAAGAAAAAGAAAACGGCGTATCGCGTCTCGCTTTAAAAGGCTATTTAGACGCCCACACCGCTCCCAATTTGGAGGACGCTTTACAAGAATTAATCGAACGAGGCAAATATAAAATCTTAATCAACCTCGGGGAATTGGACTACATAAGCAGCGCCGGTTTGGGAGTTTTTATGGCGTTTATTGAAGAAGCCCGCGAAAACGGAGGCGATATTAAAATATCGGAACTAAAACCTAAAGTATTGTCGGTTTTCGAATTGCTAGGATTTCCAGCTCTATTCGACATATTTGAACGCGACGAGGAAGCTCTCGATAGATTCAGAAAAGGCAAAATGAAAAGAAATGAGTAAAAACGAACAGATAAAGATTAATTCAAAACTCAAGAACTTAAGGATAGTAAGGGATTTCGTCCGAAAAGTAGCCGCGGAAAACGGTCTGAACGAGAACGAATCCAATAAAGTTGCTCTTGCGGCGGACGAAGCCTGCGCAAATTTAATTAAGCACACTTATAAAAACGACGAATCTAAAGAAATACGCTTAACCGCCGAAAAAAGAGGCGACAACTTAGTAATAGAAATTTTCGACGACGGCAGACCCTTCGACCCTTCCAAAATAAATCAGCCGGATATGAAAAAATACGTTCGGGAATACAAAAGAAGCGGTTTCGGCATATATCTCATAAAATCCGTTATGGACGAAATCGAATACTACCCCTCTAAAAGCGAAAACGAGAAAAACGTTTTAAGGCTCACTAAAAAAATAAACGAACAGAATTCTTTGATTCCCACGGACAGTTAATAACGCGCCTCGCTTGTTTTTTCCTTTTTTTGTTTTATCTTTGCTTTCAAAAATTTTGTAAGCGTATGAAAGCCTTGATTATTATAATAGGAGTTCTGCTGGGCGTCTTTCTCGGAGCTTATCCGGGATTAACGAAACCGAAATATCTCTGGCAGAAAATCGTTTTCGTAGCGGCATTCGCCGCTTCTATCTCGCTTTCAATTCTGCCGCCTATCGCCGGCAACTTTTCGGACGCGTTTTATCTCAGTTCGCTCGGCGACGACAGAATCGTAAACGTTAAAATCAATCCTTCGAAATTCGAAAAAAACTACGACGAAATCAACAAGCGCTGGAGGCTTGATTACCTTTCCGAAAACGAAGATATGTCTTACCTAACATTAGCGATTGACGGCGAAAAACTACCGAAAGAATTCAATGGAAACAACAAATTAGTAATAAAAACTAGTTTCAATAAACTTCAGCAAGTTTTCAAATACCACTCTACGGCGTCCGTAAACCCATTGATTACATTCCCTTACATAATCGAGTTAGAAGAAAAGTTCAGATTGCTTTTCTTTCACGTTCCCTGCGCTTGGGCGAGCGTTTTAGCTTATTTAATATCAATGGCATACGCAATTCTTTTCATAAAGAAAAAAGATTTGGATTACGACTTGATTTCGTCCACATCCGCCTCGATTGGCTTAATGTTCACTATTTTGGCGACGATAACGGGAATGATATGGGCTAAGTTCAATTGGGGCGCTTACTGGAATTGGGACCCAAGGGAAACGTCCATATTCGTCTTATTGCTGATTTACTTCGCTTATTTCGGGCTGCGTCAGGCAATAGACAACCGAACGCAAAGAGCCAAATTAAGTTCGGTTTACGCTATTATCGCCTTCGTAGCCGCGGTTTTCCTTATTTTCGTGTTTCCGAGAATAACGGGCGGCTTGCATCCGGGTTCGGCGGGGGATATTTCTTCCGGTCCAATCCTCAGCGCGCCGGACAAAATCGACTACGCGAAAAATATCGCGTTCAGCTTATCGTTAATGTCTTTTACTATGTTATACTTTTGGATTATGAATATATCGACGAGGCTTAAGGCTCTTAAATATAAATTACTTATGTTAATCGATTAACAATATAAAATGAACGAATTTTTATCGGATAACTCAATTTATATAGTATTTCTGGTAACGCTGATTATCTGGATAGGGATAGCCGTATTTCTCTTCAAGCTCGACGGTAAAATATCAAAACTTGAAAAATCATTGGAAGAATCAAAAGAAACGGATAAATAGATGAAACACAAACACTTAATTGGATTAATTATTGCCGCCGCCTTCGTCGTGTTGGCTATACTTACTTTCGACGAAAGCAAAACGGAATATTCCGACATATCCGCCGCTCAAGAAAGCGGCGAGACTGTGCAAATTATATGCGAAAAAATGCAAGACAAACCGTCCGTTTACGACGTAGAGAGCGACGTCTTGAACTTTTGGATGCGGGACAGCAAAGGAAGAACGACGGAAGTAATCTACCAAGGACCGCCTCCCGCAAATTTCAAAACCGCGCCGAGTCTAGTAGTGAAAGGAAAGTTTGAAAACGATAAATTCATAGCTAATCAAATATTGACTAAATGCCCTTCAAAATACGAAGGTAAAAATCCGCTGGAACACGCCGGGAATTAAACAGAAACGAAAGCTTAGGTCCGGATAATGATAGGAACAATTCTGATATACATAGTTTTCGCCTCGCTGCTTACTTCAAGCGTCCTATATTACGTTTCCACTAGAAAAGACAGTTATATCAGCGCGGCAAGGTTAGCTTATATAATCGGAGCGTTTGGGATTGTATTTATTTCCGGCTACTTTCTTTCGCTAATCTTAAGCCACCAGTTCCAATACACTTACATCTGGAGTTACTCAAATAAACAATTGCCTTTATGGCTTCTGGCGTCAACCTTTTTCGCCGGACAAGAAGGCTCTTTCTTGCTCTGGGTTCTCTTCTTCGCCGTAATTGGAATTATACTATTATATAGTTTAAAAGGCGAGAAAAAAGAGCCTTACTCGATGTTTTTCTACGTTTTAATCATAATCATTCTTTTGGCTCTGCTTCTCGCTAAAAGTCCGTTCGAATACGTATGGGAAACCTTTAAGGACGCTCCGCAAGGCTTCACGCCAAAAGACGGCAGGGGCTTAAATCCGATACTCGAGAACTTCTGGATGACTATACACCCGCCTATTCTGTTCGTAGGCTACGCCTTAACCGCGGTTCCTTACGTATTAGCTTTGAATTCGTTAATTACGAAAGATTACGACGGCTGGGTAAAAAAAGCGAGACCTTGGGCGTTGGCGGCTACCGGCGTTTTAGGCGCTGGAATAGCTTTGGGAGCTTTCTGGTCGTATGAAACGCTTGGCTGGGGCGGCTTCTGGGGATGGGACCCCGTCGAAAACGCGTCCCTGATTCCTTGGCTAGTTCTTATAGCGTTCGTTCATACGCTGCAAATCCAGAAAAGAACTGGCGATTTAGTCAAAACTAATTACGTCCTCGCCATACTCTCTTTCGCGTTAGTTATTTACGCTACTTTCCTAACGAGAAGCGGCGTTCTCGGCGATATTTCAGTTCACTCATTCGTGGCCCCGGGAAGAATCGTTTACGCTCTGCTTCTCGCCGCGATAATACTAATAATCGGCGTCGCCGCCGTAATACTGCTTTCGAGGCTAAAAGATTTAAAAAGCGAGGAAGAAAGCTTGAATTATAATTCCAAGGAATTCTTTATTGTTTTAGGCTCGATTACTATACTTCTTCTCGCCGTAATAGTATTTATCGGAGCGAATTACCCCTTGTTTTTAGATATAGCAGGCAAGAAGAAATTCGCCGTGGAAATTTCGTATTATAACCAATGGAGCCTCCCTATATCGCTTGTTATGTTGATATTATGCGCCTTTTCTACGTTTATTTCTTGGAGATTCTCGAAGTTAAGCGCAGATTTGTCAAAAACAGCCGTCGCGGGCTTATTTTCAATTGCTTTAGCCTTGGCAATCGCCATATTGACCAACTCGGTAAACTTCAAAACCGTCGCTCTCGCTTTCGCTTCGCTTTTCTGCTTTGCTACCAATATACAATTTCTTTTCAAGAGATACGCCGCTTTCAAGAAAACGATAGGAGCGCATTTAGGGCATATCGGTTTGGCGATATTTCTTTTCAGCCTGTCTATTCTAATCAGCTCAACCAGAGAAAAAACCGTTTCGCTACCGCAAAACGAAACGAAATCCGCTCTCGGCTACGAATTGACTTATCTCGGCTCGAGCGAAATAGAAAAGCAGTTGACCGACAGGGAAAAATATAAATGCCAGATTAAAATTGAAAAAAGCGGCGAATTCGACATTGAAACGCCCATCGTGCAATGGAGCGACTTTAACAAACGCCAATCGCCTTTTTTCGAACCCGGAATAAAAACTTCGCTATTCAAAGACATATACTTCTCGCCGGTTTCTCTTAGAAAAGAAAGCGCGTATCCGGAAATAAAATTAAACAAAAAGCAAAAGAGGTTTTTGAATGATTCGTCGATTTCGATAGAGTTGCTCGGTTTCGATATGAGCGCCGGAGGAAGCCCCAAAAGCGAGAACAACTTTATCTTAGGAGCGATAGTCGTTTTCGCCGATTCGCTCGGCTCGCAAACCGATACGCTATATTCCGTCGTCAATCTAAACAGCGGCGAAGTAAAACCGAACTGGACGGAAAACGAAAAGCTAAATAAAGAAATCAGCTTTTCAAATTTTGAATTGAACCGCGCGAATCCCTCGAAGTCCGCCGCTTATATTTCAATAAAAGACAAAGGCTTGAAGAAGAAAAAACCTAAAGAGATATTCGTCGTTCAAATTTCCGAAAAACCCGGGGTGTTCTTTATATGGATTGGTATGATACTAATTTTCGCGTCGTTCATTATTGCGATTATCAACAAAAGATAAAAGCTATATTGCCAAACAAGAATGTTGATTTTTAAGAGTTTAGCGAAATCACTTAGTATTGCAATAAATTACGAGCGTCGAAATTTCAAATAATACGACAGTCTTTACGTCAAAGTTAAAAAAAAATTTGATAATTAATTAAACGGGGAATTTGATGAGAAAACTAAAATTATTCGCGATTTTGACAATGTTAACTTTTGTCTTGACTAACGGAGCCGCTTGTTCAAATGACGATGAAGCGTCTAAAGAAAAAATTTGGAATTCGCAAAAAAACGAAGCCGCAAAAGAAAACGCAGAGCCTCAAGAAAGACTTACCACACAACAAGTTACGGAAGACAAAGAGAATCTAACTATGAGACAAAGCGACGAAGAATTAACGGCAAACACCGAAAAATCCCAAGAACCTAAAGTTCTTAACGTTGAATCCGTTGGAAAAGCTGAAAAAGGCAAGGCGGTTAATTTCACTTGGAAAGACAACGGGAAAACTTACAGTTTCGCTGAATATACCAAAGGCAAAGTCGTTCTGCTTAACTTCTGGGCGACTTGGTGCGCTCCCTGTCGAATGGAAATACCCAGTTTTGTTGAAATCAATAAAGAATTGCCGGACGACGAATTCACGATTATAGGCGTTGCATTAGACCGCAAAGGCTCAGTCGAACAAATCAGAAAATTAATCAAAGACTTCGCCAAAAAGCAAAACGTCAACTATCTTAACTTTTTGCCCACTAAGGATATAATATCGCCATACGGAGAAATCAGCGCGATACCGACGACCTTTATTATCGACAAAAAAGGCAACATCGTAGAGAAAATCCGAGGAGCGAAGCATAAGAGTCATTTCTTAAAATCAATCAAAAAAGCGATGAAGTAGAGTTTCTACTCGTCGGAGTTGTCTCAGAACTCAATTATATCGAATTTAGAACCCTTCGGGTAAACCCGAAGGTTGACGCAAATTCACAACTGGCGCGTGATTCCAAAGAAACGTCAACCTCAAGGTTTACCTTGAGGGGAAGCAAAATCCTACTCCTAAGACAGACCCAAGGATGCCCTAGCAGTCATTCCCGAGTAAGATGGAATCCAGAGATGGAGATTTTTTGACGCGACAATATTAGAAAAAGCTCTTAGTATTTCTTTTTAGAAAGTCCTTATATAGATTAATCACTTACCCCCTTTGTTTCCCTCGCGTTCATACGCTTTTCTGGAAAAGCCGACTAACCGCATACAAATCATATCCTGCAAATTATGCGCTAAGCTAATCGGAACAGTGTAGTTCAACGCCATAATAGAAAACGCCAAAGGCTCGCCGTCTCTCGTCCAGACGTAACCGGAAAGAGTGGATAGATTATTCATCGAACCGGTCTTCGCGTAAACTTTGTTTTCCGCTAAAGAGCCTCTCATTCTTCTTTTCAGCGTTCCTTTCTCGCCCGCCGCGGCGAGAGAATTGATAAAATCCTCGCGATAACTCGAGCGGTAAATCCCCGATAAAAACGTCGTCATATATTTCGGCGAAATGAGGTTCAGGCGCGATAAGCCCGAGCCGTCGGCTATCGATATTTTCTCCGGCGGAACGCCCAATCTGGAAATGAATTTCTTGACTTGCTCTATTCCCGCCGCCGTCGAACCGAATCCCAGAGTTTCAGCGCCGATAGTTTTAAGTATTATTTCCGAAGCGAGATTATGACTCTTCTCGTTTATCGGCTTGATGATTTCTCTCAACTCTATCGATAAATTCTCGGCTATTAATTTCATATTATGATACCCCGGCTCGTAGTTCAAGTCGTCTATATCGAGCAAAGCTCCCTTGTGTTGCATCTTCCGTTTTTCGAGAACGTTTCTGAATAACGTCAAGAAATATAAAGTCGGGTTGTCAATCGTGATAGAAATAGACTTTTCAAAAGCGTCGGAAGAATCGTAAGATATAGTTCCGTAAATCTCAATAACGTTTTCTCCGCGCTCTCGATAGGGATTAATTATAGTCGGTTCGTTTTCCTTTACGGTTCTCACGTTGTTGATAATTTGGGCGTAACCGCAATTGTCTTTTACGTAAAATTCCGCCGGCGCGCCGACGCTGTCGCCGCTTTTAACGCGTATCTCAATGGCGTTGTCGTTGATGGATAGCGCGCTTATTTGCGCTGAATAAGGATGAATCATATCGTCCCAATTCCAGCCGGCTGGGTAGTCGGCTTCGTCGAAAAAGTTGTCGTCGCCTATAATATTCCCTTTTATTTGCTTAACTCCGACGCTATCGAGAACGTCGGCGAAATAATTCAGTATCGTATTCGAACTGTCGGAAAATTTTTTGGAAAAAGTAGGGTCGCCGTAGCCCCTAACGTAAACGTCGCCGACGAAGACGCCGTTGTCTCGTATTTCGCCGTTCAAATACAAGCGCGTCCTAAAGCGATAATCCGCGCCCAGATACTTTTGAGCGGTAGCCGTTGTTATCAATTTCAAACTAGACGCAGGCACAAAGTTTTTCGAATCGTTGTATTGATAAAAATACTCGCCGCTTTCGATGGAAAAAACCGAAACGCCGACAAAAGCGTTGGAAAAATCGGGGCTATCGAGCAGGACGTCGATATCGCGCCTCAACTCCTGAAGCGGCGTTAATCTAACTTCCGAGGTGTCCGGCTTCGGCAGAGTGAAAAGAAGCTGACCGTAAGTAGCGTAAGCTGAGAAAAATATTATAAATAGAGACGATAAAAAGCTTTTGATTCTAAAACTCATTTTTAATTAAACCAAAATTCAACATACGCGAATTTACTATAAAAGAAATTATTTAAATAATTTAATTGTTAGAGATTTAATATAACTCAAAACGCCAATAAAACGCCAATAAAATCGTCAAAATTCTCGTTAAAAAGTCTCTAACAAAAATGACGAATGTAAAATAATTTTAGGTAAAAGGTTATGGCTACAAAGACGAACGAGTTTGAATACAAAGCCGAAATGAAAAGGCTTCTCGATATTATAATCAATTCGCTATATACAAATCCGGAGATATTTCTAAGAGAATTAGTCTCCAATTCGGCGGACGCTCTCAACAAAATCCGCTTCCGAAAGTTAACCGACGAAGATATAATAGACCCTGATTTAGAGCTTTCCATAAAAATCGAAGTGGACGAGGAAAAGAAAACGTTCTCAATCGAAGATACCGGCATAGGAATGACTAAGAAAGATTTAATTAATCGAATTGGCACTATCGCCAGTTCGGGCACTTTAGAATTCCTTAATGAAGCGCAAAAGCAAAGCAAAAAAGTTGACCCCGAACTAATCGGCAGGTTCGGCGTCGGCTTTTATTCGGCTTTTATCGTTACCGACGAAATCACGATAGAAACTTTATACGCGGATAAAGGCTCAACCGGCTATAGATGGAAATCCAAAGGCGAAGAGAAATTTGAAATCGAAGAAATTTCAAGAAAGAAACGAGGGACGAAGATATATTTCACGTTTAAAGACGAACACAAAGAATTCGCCAACGTAGAGATAATTAAAGGTATTCTAAAGAAATACTCTAATTTCGTTAACTTCCCCATTTACGTTAACGGCGAGGAAGTAAACAGAGTAACGGCTCTTTGGCACAGAAAGAAAGAAGATATAAAAGAAGACGAGCTAAAGGAATTTTACAAATTCATATCCAACGATTTTCAAGAGCCTCTGGGACATCTCCATTTCTCGATTGAAGGCAACGTAAATTTCAAAGCCCTTCTATTTATTCCTAAAAGCGCCCCTCAAACTCCGTTCGCGGACTTTATGGAGAAAACGGTTAACTTATATTCGCATAGAGTCTTTATTCAAGACGATTGCAAAGAGATTTTGCCCGACTATTTGAAATTCGTCAAAGGCGTTGTCGATACTGAAGATTTACCCCTTAATATATCTAGAGAAACGACGCAGTCGAGTCCCTTAATTGCTAAAATCAGGCATGTCCTGACAAAAAAAATACTGTCTTTGCTTGAAGACTGGACTAAAAAAGACAAAGAAAAATACGAGAAGTTCCACTCCGAATTCGGGCAAATGTTCAAAACGGGCGTCAATTCCGACTTTGCTAACAAAGATAGAATAGTGGAGCTTCTGAGATACGAGACTTCCGAACTGCCGAGAGGCAAATTCAAATCGCTAAAGGAATACGTCTCTTCTATGCAAAGCGACCAGAACGAGATTTACTATATAATGGGCGACAGCAGAGAGCTAATCGAAAAGAATCCGAATTTAGAATACTTCAAGAAAAAAGGCTTGGAAGTTATATATTTAACCGACCCAGTGGACGTCTTTACTTTCCCCTACATACAAGAATACGACGGAAAGAAATTCGTTTCGATTGAAAAAGCCGACATCGACATTAGCGACGACGAGGAAATCAAGAAAGAATCGCTCGACAAAGAAAAATCAAGCTCCCTGCTGGAGTTCTTCAAAAAGAAATTAGGAGACAAGGTAGAGGGCGTTATCGAATCTAAAAGACTCGTTGATTCGCCGGCTTCTTTAGTTGTCGGAAAGAAGGGAATGGACCCTCAAATGGAAAGGATGATGCAATATATGGACAAGAACTATCAATCGTCGAAAAAAGTCTTAGAAGTCAACACAGCTCATCCTTTGATAAAGAATTTAGCTAAGTTATACGAACAAGATAAAAATTCGGAGGTTCTGGAGAACTCAATAATTCAACTATTCGAAGGAGCGGTTCTGCTCGAGGGGAAACTAGATTCTCCAGCCGACTACGTGAAAAGAATGACGGACTTTATGACGACAGCGATTGAAAATAAAATTTAATTTTGCCTAAAAATTTGTTGACCAAGCTATTATAAATGTTATTTTTGTAACTAAATTTTTTTTATATTAACGATTTTTAACGAGCGAGAAAAAACTTATGAAATTATCGGAATTTAAATTTGATTTGCCGCAGAAGCTAATCGCCAAGTATCCAGCCGACCCGCGAGACACCTCTAAATTGATGGTATTGGACAAAGACGACGGGTCGATTAAACATATGAAATTCAATCAAATAACCAGATTGTTCAAGAAAGGCGACTGTCTCGTTTTAAACGAATCAAAAGTATTTCCGGCTAGGCTTTACGGAAGAAAGGAAAAAACAAACGCTGAAATAGAAGTGATGCTTTTAAGAGAATTGAAAGCCGACGAGAAAATTTGGGACGTAATAGTAGAGCCGGCGAGAAAAGTAAGAATAGGAAATAAAATATACTTCGACGACGGAAAATTCCATTGCGAAGTAATCGACAATACAACTTCGAGAGGAAGAACGGTTAAATTCAGCTATAAAGACGAATTGATGCAAGTAATCGAGAGAATTGGCGAAATGCCTCTTCCTTCCGGCATCGACCGAAGACCAAACGAACAAGACAAAGAATCGTTCCAGTGCGTATTCGCCAACGACGATAAACTAAACTCGATATCTCCCCCTACGGCGGGATTGCACTTCACCGAAAAACTACTGAACAAATTGGAAAAGAAAGGCGTAAGAATCGCCAAGCTATCTTTAAATATCGGTCAGGGCGTTTTCGAAAATATCGAAGTTGAAGACCTAACAAAACATAGAATGTATTCTGAACATCTTGAAATAGCAACCGACGTTGCCGAAACAATCAATAAATCTCTGGACGCAAAAAAGAAAGTATTCGCCGCCGGCTCAAGCGTGGTGCGAGCTTTGGAATCTTCGGTTCTAACTTCCGGCGCCGTTAAGCCAAACATCGATTGGACCGATAAATTCATCTATCCGCCTTACGATTTCAAAATAGCCGACGGATTTATTACAAACTTTCATCAACCGGCGTCGCCGCCTTTGCTTTTAGCGGCGGCTTTCGCGGAGGGAAAAGAAAAAATATTTAACGCTTACAAAGTAGCTAAGAAAAAAGATTATCGTTTCCTAACTTACGGCGACGCTTTACTTATTATATGATAAACCGAACTTTTACTAAGGCGGTTAATATGATTTCGAACAATAGAATTTGCGTCGATTAACATACGACGTTTTAGTTCGTTATATTTTAGCGTTATTTGAAAGGACAAAAGAATGAGCAAAGATAAAGAAAGCGATTTGTTCTCCGCTTTTACGCCGCCTTCTTACGAGGAATGGAAAGAAGCGGCGGAGAAATCGATAAAAGGCAAACCGTTAAAAAAGTTAATAAAAAAAAATTACGAAGGCGTCGAAATAAAGCCGATTTATACTAAAGACGATTTACCCGATTTCGACGAAACTTACCCCGGATTTTATCCGTATGATAGAAACTCTAATGCTCTGGGGGATTTAGAAAGCAAGCCATATATATCGCAAAAAATTCCGGCAAACACCCCCGAAGATTTCAACGAAAAAGCAAAAAAAAGCGCGACGAAAGGACAAAACGCTTTTAAACTAGCTCTTTACGACGGCGGGGAGCAGCCGATAATTAACGATTTGAGCGATTTGGAAAAAGCGCTAAAAGAAATCGATTTGGCGCGCTATCCGCTTAACGTAAACGCTAAACAATCGGCTTTTTCTTTTTTCGGAGCGTTATTCAAATTCATCGACAAAAGCTCGTATGATTGGGCGGACTTGAAAGGCGGCGTTTATTTCGACCCGCTAGCTCTAACGTCCGAGAAAGGCGCGCTTCCCTACTCGATAGACTTCGCTCTCGACGTTTCGGCGGATATCGCGAAACTCTTGGCGAAAAATAAATCAGAGTTTAGCTTTATCGGCGTCGATACTTCCGTATATAAAAACGGCGGTTGCGACATAGCCGAGGAAATAGCGTTCGCTCTCGCCGCCGGAACTGAATACTTGAGAGAGCTATCAAATAGAGGCGTCGAGCTAAACAACGCGGCGAAGTCGATTAAATTTATTTTCGCCGTCGATTCCGAATTTTTCCCGGAAATAGCAAAATTCAAAACCGCCCGAATTTTATGGGCGAAAATCGTAAAAGAATTCGGCGACGACGAGGAAGCGCAAAAAATGAACGTTTACGCGAAAACGGCGGAAACTAACAAATCAAACTTAGACCCATACGTTAATCTTCTGAGATTTTCTTCGGAAGCGCTTTCGTGCTATTTAGGCGGAGCGAACAGCATGGAAATCGGCTATTTCGACGACAATCTGAGACCGGTCGGCGAGTTTTCCGCCAGAGTCTCCAGAAATATCCAAAACGTGATTTTGGAAGAGTGCAACGTTGCCGACACAATCGACCCCGCAAAAGGCTCTTATTATATCGAATATCTGATTAAAGAGCTTTCGGAAAAATCTTGGCAAATCTTCAAAGAAATAGAAAAAAAAGGCGGAATGCGCGAGACCTTAAAATCTGGATACGTTCAAGATTTAATAAAAGAAAAAGTCCAGCTTAGGCTGAAGAATTTGACTAAAAGAAAAGATTCAATAATCGGCGTTAATAAATATCCCAACATATACGAAGAAGACTTAAGAGAAGAACGCTCCGAAGAAACGCAAAGCGAAGCTCCCGAAGAAGCAAAAATAAAGGAGTTAGCCGAGCGATTGAAGAAATCAGATAACTTAATTAACGAAATATCGAAACTTTTCGAGGAAGGCGAAACTCTCGCGACAATAGATGCCGCTCTTGGCTCGTTAAGCGAGGATTCGACGGAAATCGAGCCGATACCGCCGTTCCGCAAATCGGAAGTATTCGAGCTATTACGAAGCAAAGCCGATGAATATAAAAAGAAACACGGAGAGTACGTTAAAGTATTCATTGCGGCGATCGGACACGTGAGAACGCACAAAGCGAGAGCGGATTTCATCGCCGATTTCTTTGCCGTGGGAGGCTTCGAAACAATTTACGAAGGAGACTGCGAAACTACAAAAAAAGCCGCCGAAATGTTTGGGAGAAACGACGCGCAAATAGCGGTTATCTGCTCGACCGACGACAAATATCCCGAACTCGTCCCCAAATTAACGAAGGCGTTGAAAGAAGAAAAGAGCGACGCTTTGGTAGCGCTCGCCGGAAATCCGAGAGACAAACAAAAAGAATACGAAGAAGCCGGCGTCAACGAGTTTATCTATATGGGCGCAAACGCCTACGATATATTATCGCGGCTCCAAAACAAAATCAATCAGACAAAATAAGCGGAGAAATAAAATGGGCGATTTTCCAGATTTTACGAATATGGATTTAGATTTGAGCGATATAAAAGCAAGCGAATCTGATTGGAAAAAACGTTTCGCCGAAGAAACCGGCAAAGATTGCGACGAATACCGAACGGAAACGTTCGAAAAAATAAAAATCAAGCCGTTATATACGAAATCGGATTTTGACGAGCTAAACCATACGGACTTTATGTCGGGCATACCGCCTTATCTGCGAGGACCTTACCCGACAATGTACGTAGCGCGTCCTTGGACTATACGTCAATACGCCGGTTTTTCGACTGCCGAAGAGAGCAACGCTTTTTACAAAAGGAATATAGCCGCCGGTCAGCGCGGCTTATCTGTCGCGTTCGACTTAGCGACTCATCGCGGCTTCGATTCCGACCATCCGAGAGTTCTCGGAGACGTAGGTATGGCGGGCGTCGCCATTGATTCAATATTGGATATGAAAATACTATTCGACGATATTCCATTGGATAAAATGTCCGTATCGATGACTATGAACGGCGCGGTTCTGCCGGTAATGGCGTTTTATATTGTCGCCGCCGAAGAGCAAGGCGTAAAACCGAAAGAACTGACAGGAACGATACAAAACGATATTTTAAAAGAATATATGGTGCGGAATACATATATTTATCCGCCGGAGCCTTCGATGAAGATTATAGCGGATATATTTAAATATACCTCGCAAAATATGCCGAGATTCAATTCAATTTCCGTTTCCGGCTATCATATGCAAGAAGCCGGCGCTACGGCGGATTTGGAAATGGGATACACGCTTGCCGACGCGCTGGAATACGTGAGAACCGGAGTCAACGCCGGTTTGAAAATCGACGAGTTCGCGCCGAGAATTTCTTTCTTTTGGGCTATCGGCAAGAACTATTTTATGGAAATAGCAAAACTAAGAGCCGCCAGAATGCTTTGGGCGAAATTAATCGAGCCGTTCGAGCCGAAAAACCCCAAGTCGATGGCTTTGAGAACGCACTCGCAAACATCCGGCTGGAGTTTAACCGAGCAGGACCCGTATAATAATATAACTCGCACGCTTATCGAAGCGATGGCGGCGGCTCTGGGACATACGCAATCGCTCCACACAAATTCCTTAGACGAAGCGATAGCTCTGCCGACCGATTTTTCTGCAAGAATCGCGCGAAACACCCAATTGTATTTACAAGAAGAAACCGGAATTTGCGACGTAGTTGACCCGTGGGCTGGTTCGTATTACGTGGAAAGCCTAACGGACGCTTTGGCTAAAAAAGCTTCGGCGCACATTCAAGAAATTGAATCCTTGGGCGGTATGGCGAAAGCTATAGAAACCGGTTTGCCAAAAATGCGCATAGAGGAAGCCTCCGCTAGACGCCAAGCGAAAATCGACTCTAAAGCCGAACCTATAATCGGAACGAATAAATATAGACTCGACAAAGAAGAACCGATAGAAATATTGGAAGTTGACAACGCGGCGGTTCATAAAAAACAAATCGAACGCTTAGAAAAATTGAGAGCCGAACGAGACGAAACCAAAGTCAAATCGTCTTTGGAAGCTCTGACTAAATGCGCCGAAACGGGCGAAGGCAACTTGCTGGAGCTATCGGTGAACGCGGCGAGAAATCGAGCGAGTTTAGGCGAGATATCTTACGCTTTGGAAAAAGTCTGGGGACGGCATAAATCTATTATTCGCTCCATTTCCGGCGTTTACAGTTCGGAATACAGCGAATCGAACCAAATCGAAAAAGCGAGAAAAGCCGCCGACGAATTCGAGAAAATCGAAGGCAGAAGACCGAGAATTTTAGTGGCGAAAATGGGGCAGGACGGACACGACAGAGGCGCGAAAGTAATTTCAACGGCGTTCGCCGATTTGGGTTTCGACGTAGATATTGGTCCTTTGTTCCAAACGCCCGAGGAAGCCGCCAGAGACGCCGCCGACAACGACGTTCACATTGTCGGAGCGAGTTCCTTGGCGGGCAGTCATAAAACGCTCGTTCCAAAACTTCACGAGGAGTTGAAAAAGCTCGGCAGGGAAGATATAATGATAGTCGTAGGCGGCGTAATACCCGCTCAAGACTACGATTTCTTGCTCAATAACGGAGCGTCGTTTATTTTTGGTCCCGGCACGGTCATTCCCAACGCCGCTATAAAAATTCTCGAGGAATTATCCGAAAGATATTCATAGTGAAGCGGAAATAAATCATTCTAAGTATGAGGCTGTCTCATAGCAAGAGTCTTGCGACCTTCAAGGTAAACCTTGAGGTTAACTTTTCTTTGAAAACACGCGGCAGTTCTGTGTTTAAGTCAACCTTCGGGTTCACCCGAAGGATTCGGATTTACATAACATCGATTTAAACAGCTTCTACTACCGCTAATAAAATTTGGGTATTTATCGTATATTTTTAAATGAAAAGAATTGATTTATCAATAACTTTCTTATAATTTCAAAATTTTAGTTATATTTATAACAAATTGTATATATAAAGACGGGGTCAAAAAATGGATTTTATAATCGACGTCTTGTTTTGGGGAATTGTCATCGGCATAATCCATTATATCATAATGGGCGTGTTGTATATGAACCCCATAGTAAACAAAGTTTACATTGAAGCCCAAGAAAAAGACGCTTCGGTTAAAACGCGAAAAACTACGAGCGAGTATTTAACCAAGCAGTTCTTGGGAACGCAAGTCGAAATATGGATAATAACGGCTAGTTTTTTGTATTTGAGGCAATTTCTGCCGATAGAGCCTATTTATCAAGGCTTGGTATTGGGAGCGATTTTCTCGGGCGTTAGGATATACGAACGTTTTTGGAATATGCTAATTCAAACTACTTATCCGCCTAAGTTGCTGGCGATAGAATTTGTTAACGGAATAATAGGAACTTTAGTCATAACCATAGGACTAAGTTTAATGCCGATTAATTATTAATAATAGCGGGATATGGGAAAAAAGAAAGACAAAAAACCGGAATGGACGCCCGAAAACGGCGGCGAAGCTTTCGCCGGTAGAATAATCGACGGGATTGAAAACGCTAATCCATCCAAAAAGCAAAAAAAGAAAAGCTCTAAATTGGAAATACGAGACTACGTGGACGGCGTCTTGCAAGGCGACAGAACAAAGCTAAGCCGCGCTATAACTTTATTAGAAAGCTCTTCGCAAGAACATATAGACAAAGCGCAACAAGCGTTAAAATCGATATTGCCCCGCTCCGGCAAATCCATCAGGATAGGCGTTACCGGCTCGCCGGGAGTAGGGAAAAGCGCGTTTATTGACTCTCTCGGCGCGAAACTTTGCGAGCGCGGACACAAAGTCGCCGTTCTGGCAATCGACCCGACAAGCTCAAAAAGTAAAGGCGCCATTCTCGGCGACAAAACCCGAATGGAAAAACTAACGCGAACCGACAGGGCTTTCATTCGCCCATCCCCTTCGGGCGGAGCCTTGGGAGGCGTCGCGAGAAAAACCAGAGAGACGATTTGGGTATGCGAAGCCGCCGGCTACGATATTATATTAATAGAAACCGTCGGCGTCGGTCAAAGCGAAATAACCGTTCGCTCGATGACGGATATGTTTCTACTGCTCTTGCTTCCCGGAGCGGGCGACGACTTGCAAGGGCTGAAAAAAGGAACCGTGGAGTTAGCCGATATGCTAATAGTCAATAAAGCCGACGGCGACCAAATTCAAAAAGCGGAATTAACAAAGAAGTTTTACGAGGAAGCGCTTCATTATATTATGCCCGCCACCGAAGGCTGGAAAACGAAAGTCTTTCTCGCTTCCGCGTTTGAAAATAAAGGAATAGACAATATTTGGAAAGCTATCGAGAAATTCGCCGAAGTAACAAAAAAATCCGGCTATTTTGAAAAAAGAAGGAAAGAGCAATTAATCAAATGGGTTTACGACGCCGCCGAACAGCAAATACTAAATAGATTTTATCGCTCCGAGAAGATACAAAACCTGAAGCCGGAGCTTGAAAAAGAAGTTTTAGACGGGACTATAACGCCCACTCAAGCGATTCAAAAATTGTTGGAAAAATTTTAAGAGCTTATGAGAATACTTTTCGGTTCGAATAACGAGCACAAAGCAAAGGAAATCAGAAACATATTTAAAAAATCGTCGTTAAAAAATATAGAAATCGTCGTTCCCAAGGACTTAAACATTAATCTCGATATAGAAGAAACGGGCGACACACTCGAAGAAAACGCTTATCTTAAGTCGGAGGGATTTTATCGAGCTTCGGGATTGCCCTCTTTCGCCGACGACACGGGACTCGAAATCGACGCTTTGAACGGCGAGCCGGGCGTTCGCTCCGCGAGATTCGCCGGAGAAGAATCCAACGACGAGAAAAACAGAAAGAAAGCGCTAAGGCTTCTTTCCGAAGTCCCGCGCGACAAGCCCCGAACAGCCAGATTTAGAACGGTTATATGTTATATCGACGAAAACGGCGCCAATTATTCCGTCGGCGTATGCAAAGGGAAAATAATAAACAAAGAGCGAGGCGACAACGGCTTCGGCTACGACCCGATATTCGTCCCCGAAGGCTACGACAAAACATTCGCCGAAATGAACCAAACCGAAAAGAACAAAATCAGCCATAGAGGTAGAGCAATTAACAATTTCGTAAAATTTCTGGAAAAGCGTTTAAAATAATAACGACCATTCATCCCGTTAGAACTCAATAGCTCCGTCCTTTAGGGCGGAAGAGGTTTTTTAATATCTATTCGGTTTTGCCTCCTTCCCAAATTCTAATTTTACAAAGACATAGAACGTTTCTCGCTTTATTCCGACCGAAATCGGAGTTTCGGTCGGAGGAGGCAATCTCTATCTCCGTTCTTTAGGGCGGAAGAGGTTTTTTTTAATATCTATTCGGTTTTGCCTCCTTCCCAAATTCTAATTTTACAAAGACATAGAACGTTTCTCGCTTTATTCCGACCGAAATCGGAGTTTCGGTCGGAGGAGACTTTTATAGCTTCGTCCTTTAGGGCGGAGACATTAATATTTAACTCGTTCCGCGGCGGTCAACCTCACCCTAACCCTCTCCGCAAGCAGAGAGGGGACTAACAGGTTAATATTAATATGTTTGCGTTAACCTTTTAATCCTCTCCGCGATTTCGGGGAGAGTTAGAGAGGGGTAAATAAAAAGTAGAGCAGACGCCCTCGTCTGCTCACGCCTTAACCCCCTCGCCGAACGCCTTTCCTTGCAAATGTGTCACGCTCGCAAAGTAGCGGCTGAAATTTTCTAGCCCCCTGCGATTATTCCCTTTATTTTCAATCAATTGGGGAAAGAGATAGAATGTTTCTCTTGCGTTGTTCCGACTTTTTTATTTTTTTTTGTCTTCTATTATTTCCTTATGTTGAATCTTTTATTTTCACAAAATCAAAAAAAAATAAATATGGGCAAGAAAAAGAAAACGTCTTTATTTCAACGGTTCTTGAACGTAACCGAGAGAGCCGGCAACGCTCTGCCGCACCCCGCTACTTTGTTTGCTTTGTTCGCGGTTGGCGCTTTAATTTTCTCTGGGATAGGCGCCGCGCTAAACTGGGAAGTGATTCATCCCGGAACTAAAGAAATTATCCAGCCAATAAATCTCTTATCCATAGAAGGCTTGCGCCGTATTATGCTCGAGCTTGTAGTTAACTATACCGACTTCGCGCCGCTGGGTATAGTAATGGTAGCGATGCTTGGAATCGGATTAGCGGAAAAAAGCGGCTTTTTCAAGGCGCTTATACAATTGCTCGTATCAAACGCCTCTAAGAAAGTTTTAACGTTTGCGATTGTGTTTTCGGGCGTATTGTCAAATTTTGCATCGGATATTGGTTACATCCTTTTGATTCCTTTATCCGGCGTTATATTCAAAGCCGTTGGGAGACATCCTGTCGCTGGTATGGCGGCGGCTTTCGCAGGCGTTTCTGGAGGATTTAGCGCGAATATAATTTTAGGCACTATAGACCCGCTTCTCGCCGGACTTTCGCAGGAAGCCGCGAGAATCGTCGACCCAAGTTATACAGTAAACCCGACCGCCAATTATTACTTTATGATTGCTTCTACTTTTATCGTAACCGCCGTGGGAACGATTATTACCGAAAAGATTACCGAACCCCGACTGGGCAAATATTCAGGCGAATCTAACGAGAGCGACGATTCATTCGACAAGCTATCCAAGCAAGAGTCTAAGGGTCTATGGTATTCGCTTATTGTATTGCTTGCAACAATCGCCGTAATATTAATAGGAGTAATACCAGAAAACGGATTTTTGAGAGGAGAGGACGGCGGCATTATAACTTCGCCGATAATTGAAGGCGTCGTAGCCGTACTGTTTGCCGTTGCTGGCATTACGGGTTTGGTGTTTGGATTTACCGTAGGTAAGTTCAAAAACGACGCCGACGTTATGAATAGTATGTCGGAATCAATGAAATCGCTCGCCGCTTATTTAGTGCTGGTATTTTTTGCCGCGCAATTCGTTGCTTATTTCAAATGGAGTAATCTCGGGATTATATTAGCCGTAAACGGAGCTAATTTATTAATGTCCGCTAACATAGGACTTATTCCGTTAATGATATTGTTTATTATTTTATCGGCGTCGATTAATATGCTTATGGGAAGCGCTTCGGCAAAATGGGCGCTTCTAGCGCCGATATTCATACCTATGTTTATGATTATGGGGTATTCGCCGGAGCTTTCGCAGGTCGTATATCGAATAGGAGACAGCGTTACGAATATCATATCGCCCATGATGAGCTTCTTCGCCCTGATAATTGTCTATTTCCAAAAATACGACGAAAAAGCGGGCATTGGCACTATTATAGCGACAATGCTTCCTTATACTGTCTTGTTTTTCTTATCTTGGGTAGCGCTACTTGCCATTTGGCTTCTACTTGGAATACCTCTTGGTCCAGGCGCGGGTATTCACTATGAGCTTCCATAATGCTTGTCTTTTAGATGAGCCACACCTGCCATGTGCGGCGCATCTTCAACACTAAAACATCATCTAAGCTCCGTCCTTTACAATCCCGTTTTGGAATTGCGTCCGATACAATTTTGAATAAACGCCGTCTTTTTTTAATAATTCTCCAAGCGTTCCCGTTTCGGCGATTTTGCCTTTGTGCAGGACGATTATTTTGTCGGCTTTTTTAATTGTCGAAAGCCGGTGCGCTATGACAATCGACGTTCGGCGTCTCATAAGCTTTTCCAAGGATTCCTCGATTAGCTTTTCGGTCTCCGAATCAATGTTCGACGAGGCTTCGTCCAATACTAAAATTTGCGGATTAGCGGCGTAGGCTCTGCAAAAGGAAATTAGTTGTCTCTGCCCCGCCGAAAGCGATTTTCCCCTCTCGTTCAATTTATATTCGTATCTATTTTGAAGTTTAGCGATGAAATCTTCCGCTCCAAGCGCTTCAGCCGCTTCCTTTATCTCGGTCCAACCTATTTCCTCGTCGCCGAGCGAGATATTGTCGGCGATTGTTCTCGAAAATAAAAACGCGTCTTGCGTAACTATCGCCGTCAAATCTCTCAGCGAGTCCATTCCCACGCGGCGAATGTCGATTCCGTCAATTAAGATTTCTCCCGCGTCGAATTCGTAAAAACGCCCCAGCAAATTAATAACGGAGGTCTTCCCCGCTCCCGTCAAACCGACGAGCGCGACTTTGTCTCCCTTGTTCACCGTAAACGAAACGTCCTTCAACACTTGCTTTTCGCCGTCGTAACTGAAATATACGTTCTTGAACTTGATTTTATCTTTGAATGATTTTATTGGAACGGCGTCTTCTTTTTGTTCGACGAAATTCTTCTCGCCGAGTATGCCAAAAATCTTCTCGGAAGCCGCCATAGAGCTTTGCAGAGTGGCGTATTTCTCCGTCAAATCCCTAATCGGACGGAAAAACATCTCGGCATATTGAATGAAAGCTATTATCACGCCGACCGTCATATCGCCGGAAAGGAAATTCCTCGCCGCGTACCAAATCACAATTCCTATCGCTACCGCTCGCAAAATTTCAACTATGGGAAAGAAAAGAGCGTAATAGAAAATCGTTTTATCCCATAGATTCTTGTATTTCTTATTTATCGAATCGAACTTATCGGATTGAAGTTTCTCCTTAGCAAATAACTTAATAGTTTCAATTCCGCCGATGAATTCATTCAGGAAAGCGTTCATTTCCGAGACTTTTAGTCTTATTTTCCTGAAAGCGTCTCTTATCTTTTTTCTGAAATACGAAGTCGCTATAATCAGAAACGGCAGAATAGCGAGCGTTAAAAGCGCCAGCTTCCAGTTTGTGTAAAACATAAAGGCGATTAGCCAGCCGATTAACGCTAAGTCGGCGATAGCCATTACGATGCCCGAGGTAAACAATTTATTCAGTACTTCGACTTCGTTCGCCGTTCTCGTTACCAATTTGCCTATGGGGTTTCGGTCGAAAAACTTCATCGCTTGCGACTGGACGCGCTCGAATATCTTCTCGCGTATGTCGAAAAGCGTCCTCTGCCCCACCCATTGCATCAGGTAAGTAAGACCAAACCTCATAAGCGCGCTTAGAAAAATGACGCCGAAAACGATTATTATCATCTTTATCAAACCGTCCGTATCGCCCGTCGCTATATAATCGTCCACGGCGATTTTTGTAAGATAGGGGCGTAAAGGCTCTAAAGCTGTCGAGAGCAAAGCTACGAAAAGCGCGACGCCCGCGTATTTATAGTAAGGCTTTAAAAACGCCGTCAACCGCTTCAGCAACTTGAAGTCAACTTGTTCGTATTCCGTTTCCGTTACTACGCTTCTTCTCAATTTCACCCTCGCGCAAAATAATCTTAGGATAATTTACGTTCATATATAGTAATTGTTGCAATTATGTGGAATAAAAAAGATAGGCGAAATTATGGCTGAAACACCTTCTACAATGGTTGACTTAGGAACGAAAGCGCCCGATTTTAACCTCCCCGACGTCGTTAGCGGCAAGAACGTATCTCTCGACGACGTAAAATCGGACAAAGCGACGGTAATAATGTTTATTTGCAACCACTGCCCCTTCGTTAAACACGTGAAAGAAGAATTAACTAACTTAGCGAACGAATATAAGAAAAAAGGCGTATCCTTCGTAGCGATTAACTCGAACGACGTAGAAAATTATCCGCAGGATTCGCCGGCAAAGATGAAAAAGGACGCCGAGCAATTCGGCTATCCGTTCCCTTACTTATTCGACGAGACGCAAGAGGTCGCCAAATCATACGACGCCGCTTGCACTCCGGACTTCTATATTTACGACAAAGGGTTGAAGCTCGTTTATCGCGGACAGCTGGACGATTCCCGACCAGGGAACAACAAACCCGTAACCGGCAAAGACCTAAGAAACGCCTTAGACGCCGTTCTCGAAGGCAAAAAAGTAAGCGAAGAACAAAAGCCGAGCTTAGGCTGTAATATTAAATGGAAGTAGCGACTTAACAATACTCGTCCCGACGCCTTTTAGTCGGGATGAGTATTTTTCTCAAAAATCGATAGCGCCGTCCTTTAGGGCGGAGATAGCAATTCCTCCTCGCCAAACTCCAATTTGGCGAGGATAATTTAATTCCCTCCTTCCTAAATTCCAATTTCGGAAGGAGATAGAGTCTTTCTCGTTTATTATTCCGAACGAAATCGGAGTTTCGTTCGGAGAAGAAAAAAATCTTACAAAATCGGAGTTTTGTAAGAAGGTGGGAAAATCACGAGCGCCGTCCTTTAGGACGGAAATGAAATTTAAAATTTTCATTTTCAGCTCTTTTTCGTTTTTTAGCTATTTGAAATGAGATGTCTCGCGCCTCCAAGGCGACGTACATCTGAACAATAAGGAAGTTGAATATCTAAAACCTAATTTCTGTTGTCTTTTAACGACTTATCGTATTCTTTTCTGGCTTCCTCGAACATATCGGGCGGCATAGAATCTCTGAGAAGGTGTATCTGTATATAATTCAAGCGTTTTTTTGTTTCCCAATTGTAAATCGTCTTAGAGCTGACTGTCTTGCCGATTATTTTTTTGGCGTTCTCGCCTAACTGGCGTCTCGACAGACCGAACCGTTCTCTAATGAATTTGAATTCGTCGCCGTTCATCTGAAACTTCAAACCGTCGTTCCGATAACTACTTGATTGCGCTTTATCTTTTGTGTATTCCATCTTAATCATAACTAATAATAATAATTTTTCTATTCCGATGTTACAATGATTATGCCAGCGAAATTAGCAAAGCGAAACTCGACGCATAATCAACCGCCCGTAAGATAGCTCTTTGCGACTAAAGTTAAGGTTTTACGATAGCTTATGACTATTTATAATTCTCGGCAAATCCGAAATTATGGATAATAAATAGTCTCTTTTTTCCAAGAATTTACATTAAAATTACCCAAAAGATACTGTCGATAATTAACCAATGGCAATTATTTCGCGCCAATAGTCAATTTTATTGAAATATTCTGACATAATCTTTGTATTTTTGATTAAGATTTGATAACTAATTTAGCTGATAAAAATAATACGATATACAATAGATGATAGTAACGCGGTCATTTATACCGAATTTGTTTACCTTAGCCAACTTGTTTTCGGGCTTTACGGCTATAATTTATATATCTAATTCCGACTTCCGACTTGCCGCCGCTTTCATTCTGTTCGCGGCGATATTCGACTCATTGGACGGCATAGCGGCTAGGCTCTTTAACGCCACCAGCGAGCTGGGCGCCGAGCTTGATTCGCTTTGCGACACAGTCTCGTTCGGCGTCGCCCCGTCTTATATGCTATACGAAGTTTACTTTTACCAAATCGGCGATTTCGGCATACTTATAAGCGCGCTCCCCGCTTTAGCCGGAGCGATTAGGCTGGCGCGCTACAACGTAATGTTCATAAGTCTCGACGACAAAGACTACTTTGCCGGTATGCCAATTCCCTCGGCGGCTCTCGCTATTGTTTCTTACGTGGTATTCTTTCATTTAGACCCGTCTATAAATATGGGGTTAAAAGAAGTTACGATTTACTCGATACCTATCGTGATTCCGGCTTGTATGATATCGAGAATCAAGTTCGACAATCTGCCGCGCCCGACGAAGAAATCTTTCAAGAAACGCCCCGGCGCTTCTATTATATTTATTATTGGTTTAATAGCGGCGGTCGTCTCGCAAGGCAAATTTGTTTTCCCTTTTTTCGTTCTATACATAGTAATTAGCGCGACAAGACAATTGATAATTTGGGCGAAAGAAAAGAGAGAAGTAGCCGACGATTTCGACGAAAGCGAAGAAATCGACCAAGACGCTTATAAATTTTAAGGAGCTATAATGAATAAGTATAAAGCTAACGTTTACATAACGCTAAAAAAAGGAATACTCGACGTTCAAGGAAAAGCAGTCGAGCAAGCTTTGCATTCGATTGAATTTCAGACGCTAAACAACGTCAGAATAGGCAAGTTTGTAGAGCTAAACGTCGAAGCCGATAGCAAGGAAGAAGCGAGAAAAATTGTCGCCGAAGCTAGCGAAAAATTAATCGCCAATCCGATAATCGAAGATTTTGAAATTGAAATTAAGGAATAAAAATGAAATACGCTATTATAGTATTCCCCGGCTCTAATTGCGACCAAGACGCGTATTTTGCTTCCGAAGTATCCGGGGCGCGAGCGATTTACTTATGGCACAAAGATACGGAGATTCCAGCCGATGTCGATTGCGTCATTCTCCCCGGCGGATTTTCTTACGGCGATTATTTAAGATGTGGCGCCATAGCTAGATTTTCGCCGATTATGAAAGAAGTTGTTAAGTTTGCCGACAGGGGCGGGCTTGTCCTCGGAGTTTGCAACGGCTTCCAAATTTTAACCGAAGTGAATTTACTGCCGGGCGTTTTGCTGCGCAACGACGCGCTGAATTTCATCTGCAAAGACGTTCATTTGAAAACAATGAATAATCCCACGCCTTTTACGTCTAAGTTACAAGTCGGCGAAATAATTACTATACCGATAGCGCACGGAGAAGGAAATTACTTCGCCGACGAGGACGCTTTGAAAATGATAGAGGACAACGAACAGATTGCTTTTAAGTATTGCGACGCAAACGGCGAAATAACGAAAGACGCTAATCCCAACGGTTCGGTAAAGAATATAGCGGGAGTCGCCAACGAACGCGGCAACGTTCTCGGAATGATGCCCCATCCCGAACGCTACTGCGACAAGCTTTTGGGAAGAGACGAAGGATTAGCGGTGTTTGATTCTATTAATAATTATTTAAAATGATTTGAGGTGTAATTATGTTTGGTTTACCTGGCGGTTCTGAATGGTTGCTTATTTTAGTGGCAATTATTATTCTTTTCGGAGCGAAGAAAATACCCGATTTGATGAAAGGCATCGGTTCGGGAATTAAGGAATTTAAAAAAGCGTCCGCTCCCGAAGACGAAGAAACAAACAAAAAAATAGAAGACAATAAAGAAGAAAACAAAAAGTAAATAGCTATGTTCGACATCGGCGGACCGGAACTACTAGTAATTATCTTAGGAGCGATTATCCTTTTCGGACCCAAAAAAATCCCCGAAATAATGCGGTCGGTCGGAAAAGGGGTAAGCAAAATACGCGCCGCCCAAATCCAATTCAAACAGCAAATGAACGACATTCAGTCGGAATTAGACCCAGACGCGCCCGACTCGAACGATTCAGAATTCAAAGTAGTTAACCCGAACAAATTGAAAAAGGAACATTTCGAAAAAAACAGGGAAAACGCCGAAAATGAGCGAAATGGAAAAGAAGAAACAGACAAAGAAGAAAATCCGTACTTTGAGAAGGAAGAAAACGAAAGAATAAAAGACCTTTATAATTTAGACGTACCCGAAAAGGACGACGAAAAAACAGAGGACAAAGAGAAATCCCAAAACGAAGAAAAATCCGCCGACGACAAATCCAATTCGACATAAAACAAATTCAAGATTCAAATTAATCCAATGTCTTCGTCATACATCCGCAAAAGACAAAAACTACAAAACGGCGAGACTACTTGCCTCGAAGAAGTAATAAATCTACTAAAACAAATCGACGAAAAAAGCGAACTTAACGCTTATCTTACTATAAATCCGAATATCGAAGAACAAGCGCGGGAAAGCGACTCATACTTCCGAGCGAAAAAGCCGAGAGCGCTCGAAGGAATGACAATCGCCGTAAAAGACAATATAAACGTCGAGGGGCTGATTTGCTCTTGCGGCTCGAAAATGTTAGAAGACTACGCATCGCCTTACGACGCGACTGCAATCGAAAGAATAAAAGCGGCGGGCGGCATTATCGTAGGCAAAACGAACTTGGACGAATTTGCGATGGGTTCTTCCGGCGAAACCTCATATTACGGAGCCGCGAAAAATCCTATCGACGAACAACTAAGCCCCGGCGGCTCTTCCAGCGGCTCGGCGGCGGCGGCAGCGGCGGACTTGGCGGACGCGGCGTTAGGCTCCGACACGGGCGGCTCAATCAGACAACCTGCGGCTTTCTGCGGAATTTACGGCTTGAAACCAACATACGGCGCCGTATCTAGATACGGACTAGTAGCTCACGCTTCCTCTTTCGACCAAATCGGCGTTCTATCGAAAAATCTAGACGACTTAACTTTACTTTACGACACAATTTCAGGCTACGACCCAAAAGACGCTAACTCAACCTCCGTTCCCAAAATTAAAAGCGACACAAAAAACGTCGAAAACTTCACAATCGCCTATCCCGACGAGAGCGTTCTCAATGAATGCGACAAAGAGGTATATGAAACTTTCAAAAAAACAATCGACGAGCTGGAAAAAATCGGGATTAGAACCGAGCAAGTAACGCATAAGCATTCATCGGCTTGGCTGCCGGCGTATTATATATTATCGACTGCGGAAGCTTCGTCGAATTTAGCTCGTTACGACGGAATAAGATACGGACACAAAAGCTCGGCGGAAGAATGCGAATCAGTCGCGGCGACGAGAACAGAAGGCTTCGGCGCGGAAACGAAGCGCAGAATCGTTCTCGGCTCTTTCGCTCTTTCGGAAGGCTACAAAGAGCAATACTACGCAAAAGCGCTAAAAGCCAGAAGATTAATAAAAGGCGAATTCGACGGTATCCTTGAAGAATACGATTTCTACTTATCGCCGACCTCGCCGACGCCTCCTTTTAAACTGAACGAGAAAAAAGACAAACCGATAGAAATGTATAAATCCGATTACTTCACCGTTCCGGCGAGCCTTACTGGACTGCCGGCTTTAAGCGCGCCAATAAAATATACGAGCGCGGATATCCCTTTCGGGCTTCAAATTATATCCAAGGAATACAACGAAGACGGCATTATTGATTGCGCAGGCATCTTAAAAAAACGATTAAACTATAGATTATAAATAGTAGAGCGGACGCCCTCGTCCGCTCCGCGGCGTCAACCTCGTCATAGCCCTCTCCGCAAGCAGAGAGGGATTTCGATTTTTCTAATTCCCAAATCGTCTTTCAGATGTGCCACACCTCGCAGG